>CAYFHB010000011.1:0-21110 GCA_964342705.1 uncultured Candidatus Poseidoniales archaeon | reverse complement strand
TAAGAAGTGCAATGAATCCGGAAAAAGTTCCGAAGACGACCAAACCTAATCCGAGAATCCAGAAAACGATTGTAAATCCGCTCGGCGGGGTGAAATCGACTCCACCCCCCTCGCCAAATTTTACCGGAGTTACGATGTCGCCCACGGGTGTTGGTCTCGATGAGGTGAGATATAGTTTAGTCCGGCATTTGGGAGTAATAGCCAGTCAATTACCGGATTAGGACTTACGCCAAATCGCATAGGTCGTCGCGAATTCATTCCGCTCATCGGCTGCGATTTGTTCGACGATTTCCTCGGCCCATGTTGAACGATCCCAATCGGGAAATTTCACATTACCACTGCCGCTTGTATGAACCGTCGTGACATGGATTTCGTCGACGCGGTCGAGAAACATGCCGTAGATTTGTGCTCCGCCGATGACCCAGCACTCTTCGCAACCATCGGCGTAGGCGATTTCGATTGCGCGGCCAGGATAGAGCGCGTTCTCTGCGCCTTTTCCTTCCCAATCTGTAGAGCGCGACATCACGATATTGACGCGGTCGGGCAGGGGTCGGAATGAATCCGGAAGAGATTCCCAAGTTCTTCTACCCATGATGATGGCGTTGAAACCGTCCGCTTCGGTCAGGCGCTTGAAACGAGCCATATCCGTGGCCAAGCGCCACGGCAAATCATTGCCGCGACCGATGCAGCCATCCTCATCCATCGCGACTATCATCGCCATTCGCATTTTGTCACCTCAAACAGAAATTGGTGCCGCGATGTGAGGATGGTGTTCGTAGCCTTCAATCTCGATGTGCTCGGCAGTGAATCCATCGATATCTCTCACGCTGGGATCGAGCTGTAGTCGCGGAAGCTCCAACGGCTCGCGCGCAATCTGTTCCTTCGCCTGCTCGATATGATTCAGATAGAGGTGACAATCACCACCAGTCCAGACAAATTCGCCTGGCTCAAGCCCACAGACCTGCGCCATCATACATGTCAATAGACTGTAAGATGAGATGTTGAACGGCACGCCGAGGAAGGCATCGGCACTCCTTTGGTATAGTTGACAGGAGAGTTTACCGTCGTTGACGTAGAATTGGAAGAAAGCGTGACATGGCATCAGCGCCATCTCGTCAAGTTCACCAACATTCCACGCAGAAACGATGATTCGACGCGAACTCGGATTCTTCTTGATCATCTCGATCGCGTTCTCAATCTGGTCGATGATTCGCCCATCTTGAGTCTCCCACTTCCTCCACTGCTTGCCGTAAACAGGCCCGAGGTTTCCTTCTTCGTCCGCCCACTCGTTCCAAATCCGCACTTTATTCTCCTGCAGATAAGCCACATTCGTATCGCCCGAAAGGAACCACAGCAACTCGTGGATGATGCTCGGCCAGTGCAAGCGCTTGGTGGTCACGGCCGGGAAGGTTTCTGACAGGTCGAATCGCATCTGGTGACCGAAAAGCGAGATAGTCCCCGTTCCCGTCCTGTCTGACTTCGTCGTACCCTCATCGAGGATGCGCTTGAGGAATGTGAGATATTGCTCCATTTCGACCTGTCTCGCTCAGATGAGACAGTCTTTGAACAATACTCTCATTCAATCAGTCACGGTGCGCCTAGAGACCGAAGATTCTCTATCAATTGGTCTGTGAAATCTCGGTAGAGCGACTTCATGATCGAGCGTCTTCCGGTTTCGTCCAGTTCCAGTAGATTCTCAACATCATCGTCATCGAAGTCCGCACCATCATTGTGCTGCAACCAATCTGCAAAGGTAATCGGTTCATCCACTCGAACGTTCACGCGCGCGAAGGGATTGACAACAGGGGAACCAGGTGCCATCACTGAGCGCGCGCCGATTATCGCCATCGGGACAACGGGAATCTTAGGGAAGCGAGCGGCGAGGCGAGCGACCCCTGTTTTGCCAGGGCCCAAGAAGGGAGGTTCGGTCTTTCTTGAGCGTGTTCCTTCTGGGAAGATTCCCATCACGCCACCACTTGCCAAGACATCGACGGCTTTGGCTAAAGCTTCGGTCCCCCCAGACTCTCTCAAAGTCTCAATCTGACCGGTTGAAATCATCAATTTCTGAAATTTCTTATCCTCGAAGTGCTCTGCTTTTGCGAGATAATGAACTGGCCTGCGAGCCCCCATGATTTTCACGATTGGGTCGATATGAGATGTGTGATTCCCCGCTAGAATTGCAGGTCCTGATTTCGGCATTCTCTCCAATCCATGGTACCGGACATTGGTGCAACTACGAATAACGGGTGGTACTACTCTCATGAGGGCTTTGTAGAAAGACGGGGTTGTGTGTTCCACTCCCGTTCCATGCAACCCCGTTAGCTCGGAGATGCTGACGAGGGACTGCTGAGACAATCCAGCCATCAACTCCGCCAAACCACGCGCGCATTATTGCTTTGCGCAAGGGCGATGCCTTCTTCTCATGTTCACGTCACCCCCGCGTTGTGCTTTCTCGGCGTCTCGTCTGCTTGTTGTTGACGTGTCTACTCCTCGTCCCCACAACAGCCACTCCAGTGCTTGCTGAGTGGGACGAAGATAATTGGCTGTGGAATATCATTGGACCCGAACGATTGGCACTTGGAGATGAGTTCGGGTGCCACGGTTACGAGGGAATCGATATCAATGAGGAAACTTGGGTTATCGAAGCCTGCAGAGACTATCTGATGGAATTCACTCAGGCTTCGCGATGGGGCGACGCACCCCTCTCATTTGGCCTACCGCCGGGCCCCGTCGCCCAGAATACCTCCGACGCCCTCAAAGAGGCGGGCTTCTCGATTATCGGAGACCGGTTGGAAGGCTCGGTCGAAGGACTAGACAAGGTAGACCGCAGCACGAGTTTGGAGAAGGGCCAGGCAGACCTTGAACTGCTTGAGAACGCGGAGGAAGATAGTCTAGTCAGCCTTTATTGGATAGCGAGATGGCATGATGTGAAAATCCGCGAAGACAAGGATGCCATACACCTACTCGAATCCCAAGATGTATGGTTCACGACATGGGGGGAGTGGCATGAGCACAGAGATTCGTCAGAATCGTTTCAAAGGATTCTAAATTCGGAACCGACCGTTCAATCTTGGCAGATCATAACATTCGATGCAACATGGGAGGTTCCAGGAACAGCTCTATTCGAATGGGAGACTGCACCCTCAGATGTTCTGATTGATGGATTCTCAGCGCTAGTCAACGGTGCCGACCAACGTCACCTCCAGGTTGGTATCAGACCTATCGATGGTGGCGCATACATCACCGCTCCACCCGGTATCAGCATCGACCTTATCTTTGATGAGGCCGATGTCGGGGTAACATTGACTCCTCAATCGACATTCAACGGCTTACACCATTCGGTCGTCATCGTTGGTCACCATGTTACTAATCTGCACGAATGGTCATCGGATTTCCATGAATCACCGCTTCGCTTCACATGGCTTGTAGAGCGGCCAGCGACACTGGAGATGGATTGGCGTCTCCCCGTGCTAGCAGTCATCGTTCTGATCGCCACTCCAGTATCGATTACGTGGCTTGTCGCTCGTGACCGGAGTTCACAGTCAGAATCCTCAGAGTATGTCGGGACCATCGATTCTGACTCTATGTGAGCGCATCGCCCCGACGATTCCAGCAATGACTTCGTCACTCAATACCTCTGGGGCATGAACTCCAGAAGGCAGCATCTCGGGGTCATTCAGCCATGCCTGCGCGCACAGTGCGGTCACCATACCAGTCGCGCGCGCCATTGAATGACCATCTTCGCCACCGTGGTCCTCGACCACCCATTCCAGTACCTCGCCGTCGTGCCCCTCTGCTCGAACTTTCATCCAAGTGAATTCGGGGACCTTGTCGTTATACTGCCAAGCGTGAATCAATTCATTTTCATTGAGATTTCCATCCTCTCGGGTATCGATGAATTTCTGGATGTGTCCGGGCCATCGGACTGTGAATTCGGACATATCGAGGGCAGGAATGGAATCGAGCACCGAACGTAATCCATCGGTGAGGAAAGCCTCCATCTCACCATGCTCTCCAGTGTCGATCATGTGTCTGTGACTCAATGCAGGTAGAATCACCTGTTCTCCTTGCCGGACCACTCTCGCTGGCCTCGTGTATTCCGCAATCACGTCTATTGGCGAGAACGGTGCCATGTACTTCCATTCACCATAAGGGCCAGTGGGATTACCTCCAACCCAGACCTCTGCTTTTGCGAGAGGGCCGAGGCGACGGTATGCGATAGCCAAGAGCATATTTGAGAGGCCAGGAGCAATGCCGACATCCCACAGAATTCTGGCTCCGTAATCCTTGGCCTTGGCATTGTCACGGTCTGGTGTGTGGGCGCTGAAACTAAGGTCGACCACGCGATATGACGACTCTGCGAGGTAGGTTGTCGCCACATGTCCAATTGAACCGGGTAGCATATTGATGACGAGGTCCACAGGTCCATTACGATGCAGCGACATCAGATTGTCAAGAACATCAACAGCATGAACCGACACACCCTCGACACCGAGGACGGCATGTGGATGCAGGTCGTAGGCGTGAACCTGATGGCCGGCGGAGGCCAATCTCTTGACCACCCACGCGCCGACTAAACCGGTACCGAGACAGTGAATCACGGCCATGGTGTATCCAATACGGCTTCCTTCTTGATAGGTTGTAGTCGGCCACTTCGCACCAAATCACGGCGATTAGTTGATTGAGGAGAGGACTCGCGTCGAAGCATGGACGAGGCCGCACGCATCGACCCTTGGTCTTCGGAGCAGTCAACCGACTACGCTCGAATCCGTGACCAATTCGGTTTGGATGTCGTCGATCCTACAAAACTCCCGAACCCCGGAATACTACACCGCAGAGGGATTGTTTTTGCCCACCGTGACCTCGATGTCATCCTCGGTTGCATAGCCCGCTCGGACCCGTTTGGGGTGTTGACGGGATTGATGCCGAGCGGGCGAATGCATCTGGGTCACTCGATGGTAATCGATCAGGTCCGCTGGTTCCAGCAGCAGGGAGCAGACATCACAGTGACTGTGGCTGACCTGGAAGCCCTCGCGACACGTGGAACCAGTCTCAAAGATGGCCGCGAGAATGCCATCAAGGAATACATCCACAATTATGCCGCGCTAGGCCTCGACCCCGAGTCTACCAATGTGTATTTCCAGAGTGGCCGCCCCGCAGTCCAGCGTCTTGCTTTCACCCTCGGACGCCGCACGAACCTATCTGAATTCGAATCGATCTACGGCTTCCGCGGCGACACGAACCTCGCCCATGTTCAAGCCCCTCTAGTCCAAGTGGGCGATATCATTCATCCTCAACTCGACGATTACGGTGGATTGCGACCAATCGTCGTACCAGTCGGCGTCGACCAAGACCCACATTTGCGCTTGACTCGCGGAATCGCTGGAAAGACCCACTGGTTCAATGTCAAACCCCGTAAAGCAGGCGGCTTGACCGTGGCCCTTTCGGTTCAGGAAGACAATGCTGAGACTTTCGGAGTGGCGCCGAATGGACGCGTCGATCGCGCCACACGCGAGGCAATCTTCGAGCGACTCAAAGCCAGCCTCGCCTCTCTCGGATACGCTGACTTCCTAGCGAATCCGAAACATGGCACCCTCGAAATTCCCGGAGCTAACCTATCAGACACGGCGCAGGTTAGGATGTGCGTCTTAGCTCTTGAGCGAGAGATGGGCGGAATGGGACTGATGCCTCCATGCTCGACCTACCACCGATTCGCAGTCGGAATGACCGGCGATAAGATGTCCTCCTCCAAGCCGGAAACTACGATTTTCATGGACGATTCAATTGAAGCGATGTCGAAGAAGGTCAAGCGTGCCTTCAGTGGTGGTCAACCAACCGTCGAAGAGCACCGGCGACTCGGAGGAGATTGCTCCAAAGACGTCGCTTTCCAATACCTACAATTCTTCTTTGAGCCCGATGATGCTGAGTTGGCGCGCATCGCGCGCGAATACGAATCTGGGCGCATGCTCGCAGGCGAGATCAAGCAGGTTTGCATCGACCGCGCAGGCGACTGGTTGAGCGATTTGGCTGAGAAACGCGATATGTGGGAGGGGCGATTGGAGGAATTCCTCGCCCCAGACGCTCTGTGATTATTCGCTAAGGTCACTTGAATCGAAAACTGGAATCTGTGGGCCTGTTGCCAGAGCAGCGACCTCTTCTTCACTTAACTCGGTCGAGGTTGCCTCCTTGTGCAGAATCTGAGAGTGCCCCATCGGGTCTAATAGGACGAGTTCGACCGATTCTTCCCCACTGCGAACTCGAGAAATCCTCGAGATTAGTTCCTGACACGCCTCGACCTGTGGCGCACCATCCTCCTCAGTCATCGCTGATCGCAGAATTATTCCGATAGCATCCTCAAACCGATTGATGACACCTTCCACATTCGAGATGTAACCAGTAGCATTGTCTCCCGGTTCGACCTCCAAACCCAATTCGACGATGCGAACGGTACACGAGGACGAGCGAACGACACGCGTTGACATGTATTCGCTCGAATCGATGACCAGCGACCAAACGCTTGGTTTCCGTCCCTCGGCTGGGATGAAATCGGTGTGCCTCCAGCCACAGGCATCGCAGACAAGAGTCATCTCGGTGTGCTCGCCGAAATACGCGATTTCGGACGTGTGTACTATCAACGTCAGTCCAGCATCCGAGCGACAGATGGGGCAGGGCTGTTCGATCGTACTCTCCAAGAGTTCACCTCACTAAGCGAATACGTCCCCTTCGGAGATTTCGAAGGTTCTCGGGAGAAGAAGCAAACGAGATTGGCCTAGGCGTATCACCTCTCCAACCATATCTTTCTCGACGAAGGACTGAATCTCATCAACCGCCATTCTCAGTTCGGTTTCAACCCCCAATAAACGACTCATCTCTAGAATGACGATATCACCATCAGATAACCAGTCGAGAATCTTCGGAATACCTGTGATATCGTCCAATACCGCTCGATGAACGATTACATCTCCAGCTCCGCGGGAAACCGGTGCATCTGAGTATAATTCGCCTAGGTCGTGATAATCTTGGCCGGGATCAATCACTGGACTGGATGCCTGCGCGGGCAGGCTCGGCATCTCAATCCATCGCGGCTCGGGTCGCGACTCCTTCGCCATGTATTCATCCGGAGTCGGATGCTCTTTGAGCAATACGGTCCGTTAAGCGGCCAGAAAGAGGATTCCAAGGCTAATTCCCGACTACACATTCGCGCCTACTGCTCGATAGCCCCCCGTCGGATTGATAAGGGGCCGGATTGGAGTCGACTTCGCAGGGAACTCTCCGTGCAGGTGAATCGGATGGATGCAGTCAGTGACGCGGTCAAGACAGGAACTAGCACCGTTGGTATCACCTTCGATGGCGGAGTAGTAGTCGGAGCAGACCACCGCGCTACCATGGGCCACTTCATCGCCAACAAGAGCGTACAGAAGTTATTCCGCATCTCCGACAATGTCGCACTGACAACCGCTGGCCTCGTCGGGCACGCTCAATCCCTCTCTCGCACGCTCGCTGCTGAACTCCGCCTTTACGAACTCAAGCGCGCGCAACCGATGACCGTCCGCGGTGCCGCCACGCTCACCGCAAATATCCTCGTCGGCCGACCACATTATGTTCAACTCCTTATTGTCGGAACCGATGAGGATGGACCCAGCGTTTATTCAATCGATTCCGCCGGTGGTTCGATTCCAGATCTTTACTGTGCCACCGGCTCCGGAAGTCCATTCATGTACGGAGTTCTTGAGGATCAATACCAAGAGGGAATGAATGAAAAACAAGCCCTCAAGGTTGCTGCAAAGGCTCTACTGGCTTCCGCTCAGCGTGATGCTGCTAGTGGAAACGGGATGGATTTAGCCGTCATAACCAAAGACAAAGGCTTCCAGCAATTGTCCGAAGGCGAGGTCGCCGACCTGCTCTCGAACCTGTGATTACACTCCACGGCTTCGTGCCGAACCTCCCCATTCCAGGGGAATCAAGGTCGAGGGTGGAGTTCCTCCCACGAGGTGTTCTGAATGAGATTGACATTAGCAGAAGTGAAGCAGAGAGTATCGAAACTCGTGCCAAGCGACATCGATTACGAGGTCGACTTGGAAGCGGGTGCCATCGCCATTATCACTAAACAACCCGAAGCTTTTGGCGGCGCTGGCCAATCGCTGACTGTCAAGATTGCCAAGAACGTCAAGCGCCGCGTCATCATCCGCCCCCACCCATCCATTCTCGCTGACGAGCCAACCGTTCTCCAGAAGGTCACGGAATTCATCCCGCCAGAAGCCGAAGTTCGCAACGTCTGGCTCGACCCGGCTCTCTCAGAAGTCACTCTCGAATGCGATGACCCAGCAGCCGCGGTCGGTCCGAAGGGAATCAACATCAAGCAATTGAGAGACGAAGTCGGGTGGCTCGTTTCAGTCGAGCGTGCCCCCGCCTTCGAGAGCCGCACCCAGCACGATATTCGCCGCTACCGCAAGGAGCTTGCCGATGAGCGTAAATCTCTACTACGCAAATTCGGCACACGAATCTACCGCCCCAAGCGAGCCGGAACTCCCTGGGTGCGAATCACAGCACTGGGTTCCTACCGCGAGGTTGGGCGAGCCATGCATCTTGTGACTACCAATGAATCGAGAGTACTCGTTGATTGTGGGGCAAAGCCAACGATGAATCGCAGCGAAGTCCAGCCATTCTTCAACGCGCCCGAACTGCTTCCACTCGACAATCTCGACGCCATCGTTCTCACTCACGCTCATGTCGATCACATTGCAATGCTTCCGGTTCTCTTCCGCTACGGTTACCGAGGACCGGTGTACTGCACGCCTCCTACGCGAGATTTGATGACGCTTCTGCAGATGGATTACATCAAAGTCTCACAGGCTGAAGGGGCCGATCCTCTATACTCAAAGGCCGATATTCAAGAGTGCATCAAACATGTCGTTGACCTCCGCTGGGGAGACAAAACCGACATCGCACCAGACGTCAAGATTACCCTTGAGAACGCAGGCCACATTCTCGGTTCCTCAAGCGTCTACATGCAGATAGGCGAGGGCAATTCGGAACATCGTCTATTGTTCTCGGGCGACATCAAGTACGAACGGTCATGGCTTTTCGATGCAGCGACCGTTCGATTCCCGAAGGTCGAGACCCTAGTCATAGAATCGACCTACGGTGGTCCACAGGATTTCCAGCCCAACCGGCAGGATGCCACTCAGGAGCTGCAGGACTTGGTGAAGTTGGCACTTGCTCGTGGTGGCAAGATTTTCTGTCCGGTTTTCGCAGTGGGCCGCTCTCAAGAGGTTATGATCGCAATCGACCAATTGTTCAAGTCTGGTGAAGTCAAACCTGTGACCGTCTGGCTCGATGGCATGATTGCCGAAGCTACGGCAATCCACGCAAGCCACCCTGATTTCCTCAATCGCGACCTTCGCTCAAAGGTGCTGAAGGGTGGGGAAGAGAATCCATTCAATTCGACTTGGTTCCGCCAAGTCGACAGTCGCGAGCAACGCGAATCAATACTCTACGACCCATCTCCCTGCATCGTGCTCGCAACTTCTGGAATGATGACCGGCGGACCGGTGATTGAGTACTTCAAGCACTGGGCGCCGGAGACCAATAACACACTTTGCTTCGTTGGATACCAAGCCTCTGGCACCCTCGGCCGACGCCTGCAACAAGGTCACGCCGAAGTACCACTGATGGACAAGGGCAAGACGCACATGGTTCCCGTCTCATGCAATGTTGTGACCATTGACGGGTTCAGTGGGCACTCCGACCGACGCCAATTGATGGATTATGTCAAGGCGCTGAATCCAACGCCGCGCAAGATCATCTGTCACCACGGCGATGCGAAGACCTGCAATGCCTTCCGTCAAGGTTTGCGTGATGAATTCCGTGTTCAGACCTACGCGCCTGCTAACCTCGAGACCCTGCGATTAAAGTGAGAAAAGAAGCGAATTCTCTGACCTTTCAATCAAAGAACAGGCACATCGAAGCCATCCTCGACAGGGTCGGGAACATTCTTCTCGCCGTCGAATTCAGCATCATCTTGCTCTTCCTCAACCACCTCGGCCGTCTCATCGTTCTCACGCGTCCAAACCGATTCAGGAGTTAGCGCGAGAGCCAAGGCCAATGGCGTCATCAGCAGGTAAGTCCAGGCTTCCAAACTCAATTCCCCATCACGAATCAGACACCTGACCGACATCGCGAGTAATCCAGCGAACGCCAACCAGCCGAGTATCACGCGTGGCTGAGCCATGATTGGCCGGTGACTATCTCACGCATTAGCATGGTCATTATCTCAGACTTATTCCTCTCCGTTCACATACTCACCGAACCTAAGTGACTAGCCCCCCTCGACAACCTCTTGAACCGCGAATCAAAACGGACCCCGATGGACTCGAATTGGCTCCTCCTCAAGTGCAAGTGCGGACACGCATTCGGCGCCCGCCAAGGCGGCCGAGCATCCTGCAGTCGTTGTGGCGCCAGCGAGAATCTCACAACCAGTGCAGTATTCTCCGATTCTGCCCAATTAGCCGATGCAGTCGCAACAGCCAACCTCCCAACCGAGATTCGCGGCGAAGTCGAAGAGAAACTGGGTAAGGAGAGGCGACGCCGACAAGCCTCGCGTGAACGAACTGGAATCCAGCGTGCCGGCACTGAAACAATCCACCGAATACTCCGCCAGTCAACCGATGACCAAGGCATACTCACTCTCGCTGCTCTGCGCAGCAATCTAGCGGCTGAGGGCATCGAGCAACCAAGTGCCGAACAAGTCATGGGGTCCGCCGAGGAACAGGGTGTGGTTCAACGCTCAGGGCAGGAGCAGTGGAGGTGGTTAGCGTGAACTCCATAAGGGGGGCGACGGTCGCCGAGTCACTCACAGGGTCCGTGGGTTAGTCTGGCCTATGCTAGATGGTTTGGGACCATTTGACCCAGGTTCAAATCCTGGCGGACCCACCAAATTGCTTGTGAGAGAATTCGATATCCATACTCACAGAAATTTGTTGATTGCTTCTATGTCGAAAAGGGAGACTGCGACTTGGAGTGCTTCTTGTTTTGAAAACCAGCGGGCTTCCTCAATCTCGTCGTCTTTGGGAATGATTTCCTCCGCTGAAATGTCTGCTTGGCATCTGTAGGTGAATGAGAGCCAACAGATACCGTCTGGAGTGAAGATCTCCTGTCTGATGATTGGGGTACCTTCCCCCTCGCTTCCCCTGCTTGTCTCACCGAGTGGGTCAGCGATACGGATGTTGATGCCAAGTTCTTCGAGCGCTTCCCGTTCAGCTCCAGTTCGAGGATGTTCATCGTAATCGACGAAACCGCCGGGCAACGTCCAACATCCGGTGAAGAATCCGCGCGTTACTTTGCCCATCAGGACTTCATCGCGCGGGTTGATGATTACGACTTTGCTGACGACGCGGTGGAGCGTTCGATAAACCGATTCGCGTGCCACTGGATCGACCTCACTATCGCTGATTACCGCATCTTTCCACGCCCACTCTCCAGGCCAGGTGATGTTTGGTGTGGCGACAATTACCTCATGCATATCTTGACCGAGGCGAAAACGATTTGTCCGCTTCGTTTCCCAAGTCAGACCCATCGCTGTGGCTTCTTCAGGAGTAGGTAATCGAATTGAGAATCCACCTGATCCGGCCCGGCCCATTTGTGGAATGGCAGGCCCGCTTCCATCGAGGTGGACTAGGAGCAATTTCCCATCGTGCTCGAGATGGATATGACGTCGCACCTCGCTCATCGAACCTGCGTGAGGCTCTGAGGCGATGAAGTGAACGGCTCAGTATCCGAGCAATTCGCTCAATTGGCTCTTGTAGAAGTTAGCCGAGCCTTGCAGACTCTCCAACTCTGGCGCCTCGAGTTCCAATTCGATGATGCGTTCGACTCCGTTAGAGCCGAGGACGACAGGAACTCCGATGTAAACATCATCGAGTCCGTATTGGCCGGTCAGATACGCACTGCACGGAAGTGCGCGCTTGCGATCGTTGAGAATGGACTCTGCCATGATTGCGGCAGCGGAGCCAGGTGCGTAGAATGCGCTGCCGCGTTCTAGCAACTTGACTATCTCGCCCCCGCCACCGGCAGTGCGCTTGCAGATTGCATCGATGGTCTCATCGTCGAGGAGTTGGGTGATTGGTATTCCTCCGACGGTTGTGTATCGCGGAAGTGGCACCATGGTGTCTCCGTGACCACCGAGAACCATAGCTTGAACATCCTCATTTGAGCATCCGACGGCCTCGGAGATGAAGTGAGTCATACGGGCCGAGTCCAAAATTCCAGCCTGACCGACGACGCGTTCTGGAGGAAATCCTGTGACCCTCTGCATGTGGTATGTCATCAGGTCGAGCGGGTTGGTTACCATGACGATTACCGCTTCGGGCGCGTGCTCGCGAATCCCAGCTCCTACTTGCGAGATGATTTCGGCATTCTTTCCGATAAGATCTTCGCGAGTCATTCCCGGCTTGCGCGGAAATCCAGATGTTACGACTACGACGTCTGAATCTGCAATATCTGTGTAATCAGCAGTACCCGTAATCTTACCATCGTAATTGAGAATCTGGCCACCTTGGCTCATATCCAGAGCCTTACCTTTAGCAAAACCTTCGAAGATGTCCAGAAGCACAATTTCTCCGACTTTGCGCTCCGCTAGAACGAATGCACAAGTCGCGCCCACATTCCCTGCTCCGATGACTGCTACCTTTCTTGCTCCGCGTGCCATGAGGTTCCCTCGTTCCGGCCGGCCTGCAATTCATCCTTAGCCTTTGGCGAGGCGACTATTCTACGTATGACGCCCATAGCCTCAATTGAGGCCGCCTTCAGCGTGAACTGTGGAGCGCCGAAACAAGTCCCTTTTCGCACTCATTCTTGTTGCGCTGATGCCCACCACCTCAATTCTTTTCTCTTACTCTTGGACAAACTCTGAGTTAGCTGGACAGGTCTTCTTCGTTTTCGCTAAATTATGGATAATAGCGATTCCAATTTACTGGCTATATCGTGTCGAGAATATCGGATTCTCACTCGGTGGACTCGCCCCTTCAGCTCGCAATGAAGCAATATTATCTGGGCTTGGAATGTTCGGGATTATTGTAGCGACCTACGCAATTCTTGGTGACTCGGTAGATGTTACATTGATGCGAGAAGAAATTGGTGCAACAGGCCTCCTAAATCCTACGACATTCTTCATCGGCGCCCTCTATTGGATTACGCTAAACAGCCTCATCGAGGAGTTTGTTTTCAGGCAATTCATCGGTGACCGAGTGCTCGAACTGTCTGGCAGCGAGATAGTATCGGTCGCTGGTTCAGCGATTGTATTCACCCTCCACCATACGGTCGCCCTCTCCTTCTATTTCGCTGTCTGGCAGAACCTTTTGGCGACCATCGCTCTGCTCGGGGCCAGCGCGATTTGGTCGATTCTATGGCTACGACACCGCTCTCTCGCCGCATGCTGGCTTTCACATGCAATCGCTGATGTCGCAGTCTTCGGCGTCGCTTTTCTCATCCTCTTCTGAACTTCCTCATTGTGACTTCGCCCTCAGGTGCAGGAACCACACCATCCGTTTGATTCAATAATCGAGTGTCGGTCGCTGGCTTCACCTGACTTGAGCCTACGGCTCATTCGGGCGAGCGTGTTGTCTATGAGACTGGGTGTTTTGAAGGAGCCAGAAGGAGAGGACAGGGTCTCCATCGTGCCGAAATCTCTGCGTAAATTGGGCAAATCAGGCTTTGAGGTTGTAGTAGAATCAGGTGCTGGAATTGCCGCAAATCATTCGGACTCCGAATACGCTGAAGCCGGTGCTTCCGTCGCTTCTCGTGCCGATGTCCTCGCCACCCCTCTCCTCATCTCAATCCACCTACCTGAAGTCACAGACCTTCATTCCGGACAGGTCGTCGCTTGTGTTGCAGATCCTTTCCGGCACCCGGAGAAGGTTCAGGCTTGCCTTGACGCGGGAGTCACCTTACTTTCGATGGATATGATCCCGCGTCGCCTCTCTCGAGCTCAATCGATGGATGTCAATTCGAGCCAAGACAATCTCGCTGGATACAAGGCTGTCCTGCTCGGTGCGGCTGCGGTCCCCAAGGGCATCCCGATGATGACCACTTCAGCGGGAACCATCCGCCCAGCAAAGGTCGTAATCATGGGTAGCGGTGTCGCTGGCCTGCAAGCCATCGCCACCGCAAAGCGCCTCGGCGCAGTGGTCTACGCATCCGATGTGCGTAAATCAGCAGCTGAGCAGATTGAATCTGTCGGCGGGCGCTTCATCGAAGTCGACGGAATGGACGACTTCGAGGATGAATCGGGATACGCCAAACCGCTGACTCCTGAATTCATCCAGAAGGTGAACGACACCGTCTGCGGCGTCGCCGCAGATGCTGACATCATCGTCACAACCGCGCGCATCTTCGGTCGCCCGGCACCCATCACGGTGCCAAGCAGTGCTGTTGCCTCATTCAAGCCGGGCGCAGTCATAGTTGACATGAATGCGGACGTTGGAGGAAATTGTCAGGACACCGTTGCTGGTGAGACTGTGTTGACTGAGAATGGAGTTACCATCATCGGAATCAAGAATCTTCCAGGAACCCTTGCTAATACCGCTTCGATGCTCTATTCGAACAATCTGACGACTTTCATCACTTCAATCACCCATGAGGGAGAACTCGTCTTCTCAGAGGAAGATGACGTACTCGTTGGGGCCCCAGAGGGCGATGATTTCCACGTCCCCGGAATGGGTGGTGTTCTCATCTGCAGCGGAGGACAAATGCATCCTAAGCAGACTCGACTCGGAGGTGTTCTCTGATGGACCCAACAATGCTCATCGGCTCAATCACGCTATTCGCGCTTTCGATATTCCTAGGTTTCGAACTCATCACGAAGGTACCCGCAACTCTGCATACGCCATTAATGAGCGGTGCTAACGCGATTTCCGGAATCAGTATCGTCGGAGCCCTAGTCGGTGCAAATGTTGCATACGCGGGTGGTGATACTCTAGTCAGCGGAATCCTCGCCTTTGTTGCGGTGGTTCTTGCGATGATTAACGTGGTCGGCGGATTCGCTGTTACGAATCGAATGTTGAACATGATTGCCGGTAAGAAGCGAGGTGGTAATTGATGTTCGATTCGGATTGGGTCGCTCTCGGCTACTTGCTATCCGCCGCTCTGTTCATCTTCGGTTTGAAGAAGCTCTCACACCCTCGCACGGCTCCACGCGGAAACCAACTCGGTGCAATGGGGATGCTCGTCGCTGTGCTGACTACCGTTCTCCAGATGGAATTGGGTGATGGGATCGTCGGCTGGGTTCTCATTGGTGGCGGATTACTGCTCGGTGGAGCCATTGGTTGGATCATGGCAGTTCGCGTCGAGATGACTGGAATGCCTGAGCTCGTTGCTCTGTTCAACGGGTTCGGAGGGGCTGCATCTGCTCTCGTTGCCCTATCTGAGTCGTGGAAGTACATCGAGGATGCAAGCCTTGAGTTGCCCGTTGGACTTGAACTTCAAGTCATGGTTGTCGCCGCTGGTCTCTCGGCTTTAGTCGGCTGGATGACTCTGACCGGTTCCTTGCTCGCGATGCTCAAACTGAAGGGCGGCGTGGAAATCTTGGGCAAGTGGATTCGCACGCCGACTTGGGGGCCTGAATGGCTCAATCCGATCAAGGCCCTTCTCTTTGTCGGCACATTGGTGCTAATCGTGATGGCGATTGATGATCCAACGAATACCGATTACCTCTTCGCGGTCATCGGAATTTCCTGTCTGCTCGGAATCTTGCTGGTGCTACCTATCGGCGGCGCCGATATGCCAGTGGTAGTCTCACTTCTCAACTCGTTGTCGGGAATAGCCGCCGCCTTCACTGGCTTCATCATCTCAAATAGCGTACTAATCGTCGCCGGTTCACTAGTCGGCGCAAGCGGTCTCATCCTTACTTTCATCATGTGCAAGGCGATGAATCGCGAACTCAAGGATGTCCTGTTCAAGGCATTCGGCGGTTCAGATAAGGAGCAATTGACCCGCACCAAGGTTGGCAGTGACGCTGACGAGGTAGCGATGATGGTAGATGGTGCTCAGAAAGTCATCATCATCCCCGGCTATGGAATGGCGCAAAGCCAGTGTCAACACCAAGTCAAGGAATTCGCCGACCTCGTCGCAGAGAAATTCGATACCGAGGTAAAGTACGCAATTCACCCGGTCGCAGGTCGTATGCCCGGTCATATGAACGTCCTTCTCGCCGAGGCCAACGTACCATACGAACAACTCATCGAGATGGATGAAATTAATCCAGAGATGCCCGAGGCAGACATCGCCCTAATTATCGGTGCAAACGATACCTGCAATCCCGCAGCACGAACTGGAGAAGGGCCCCTCGCTGGAATGCCAATCATCGACGCGGACATGGCTCGCACCGTTGTCATCATCAAGCGCAGCCTATCTGTTGGTTATGCCGGAGTCGATAACGACCTATTCTATGAAGACAAGACGATGATGCTCTTCGGCGATGGAAAGAAAATGATGAACGAACTCAATGCAGCCATCAAGGAGCTCTGAATAGCCCGCCTCCCCATGGGAGGCGAGCGAGCAATGGTTATGTGTTCGACGAAGCCGGAGAATACTGAGGGTGAGTGCTGATGGTTCGTTCTCCGAGACTTCTAGTAGCCGTGATTCTCATCGGGCTGCTCGCCCTGCCTGCCTTTGGAAATAGTCAGGGGCCGCCTCAATTGAATGGCGATAACGACGAGACGGCCAAGTATGGTTGCTCGTGTCACGGTAATGGCGCAGCAGGCGACCGCGCAGTAGTAATGATCTCCGGTGTTCCGGTGATGTACGATGCCGGAGCCGCCTACGAGATGATTATCACAGTTGCCGACTCGGTAACATTAGCTGGCTCTGATGGAAATACGAAGGCTGGATTCCTCCTTACCGATGACGGTGTTGGTGAATTCTCATGGGACTCAAGCGAAGATATTCGTGAGGCTGAGGATGATATGGATGCGATTTCTCACAGCGTCACTGGAAATGGAGTCTGGACATTCACCTGGACCGCACCGAGTCAAGATTCAGGCGCGGTACACTTCAGCCTCGTCGGCAATTCAGTCGATTCCAGCGGTCTGCCCGACGAGGGTGATTACTGGAATGTACTGACCTTCTCAATCAATGCCCCAGGGACCATTACCGACGGCGATAACGCAGCTGTTCTACCCACTCGAACAATCGCTGTGGGGGATTATGACACTCTCTTCGTTCTCGAGGAGAGCGAGGCTGAGAAGGAGGCTAAGCGTCAGGAAGCCCTCTCAGATCGGATTTTCGAGAAAGGCAACTTGTTCTACTGGACTTCCCTTACCGCTCTCCTCGTCGGCGCAGTCTACCAACGCGAAATCATGGAGCGCCGTTACCAGACCGGTCCTGAACACCTAGCGATGGAACTTGCCTATCCTCAGGGTGTGCGTCGTGGTTTAGTCGCATTAATCGCTTTCTACTTCGCAGTCGATTGGACAGCCAATGGTGGTCAAGGAGACTTCATCATCGGTTGCGCATGGTTCATCGCAGCTTGGGCATCCTACGGTGTCTACCGAACGGTTCGCTCTGCCCAAGCCGAGCCCACCGTTCACGATGTGATGTAAGATGGCAACGGATACCTTCGTTGACCGGCCAGTCCCGGTCGCGAACCACCTCGAAGAATTGCACAAAGTAATTCGTCGCTCAGCCCTCGCATTTCTAGCAATTGCAGCATTGACATTAATCTGGATTGATTCTATCATCTCCGACTGGGCTTTGCTGCAGTCACCTGCCGGAGCTTTGTCGATCTACGGGCCCTATGATTGGGTCGAGATGAGAATCACAGCCGTTTTCATTATCGCAGCTACGCTGACTCTCCCAATCCTCTCGTTGGATATGCGATATTTCGCTCACCCAGGCTTATCACCCGCGGAAAGGCGTTGGCTGACTTCCTACCTCGTCCTAAGTGCAATCGCCGTTCCATTGACCCTCTACTGGGTGTGGTTTGAGATGATTCCATACTTCGTATACCTCGGAGTGGAACTGGACTCGATTTCCGGGGTGTCTACACACTACGATGCGGCTGAGTTATTCTCTCTGGCAAGCGGCTTGTCTTGGATTCTCATACTGTTATTTCTAAGCACCTTTTTCCTCTCACTCTCGCGACTCTTTGGTCTGGTCGAAGATGGCCATAGCCGTTTTCGTAATCGCACGTTGGCTATCTGTGCGGGTACGCTTATTCTCACATTACCAGACACATTTGAGGGAGTTCGTGTGTTGATCGCACTAAGCGTGGTTCTGGTTGCCGAATCTGTCTCGCGCAGTACTCCAACTGGGCCACTCGGACCACGATTAAACCGAATTTCTGAGGTATACGATCGAGATGGCGGAATTCAACGCGTGATGGTGTTGGATTGCTCATGCGAGGGTGCCTGTCCGAGAATGAATCGTGCTTGGATACACAGTGGGGTAGCGGTTGCGGAGGCGAGCACACTTTGCCTTGAACCGACTGAACAGGAGCATCTGCTTGAGATGGCTAGGAACACGCAGCTGACTCGGCTGACTATTACAGGATGTGATGGGTCTCCGGTTCCGAGCCATCTGAGATCTTCACTCCAGAGTGCGGGGGTCAACATCGATGGACTCGGTTGGCTCGATACACCTCATTCTGAGTCCGATGCCTGGCGACGCCAATCAATCCAGATGCACAGTTCTCAATTCTCAGCACCTACTCCGAAGCCGAAAAACAGTGCAAATAACGAATCTTGAGGATTCGACAATCCGTTCCCTTCAAGGGAACGGAAAGCCCCGTCAGCAATATGAGAGCGCTCAGAGCGGTCATCGCGACCCTACTTCTCGTGAGCGCCCTCTTCGTCCATATGAACGGTGAACTCGTCGATGATTGGGCTTCGAAACAAGCACCAAGAGATGAGCCAGAACCTATGACTCTGCTCGGAATTCAATCAGAGGAAGAGTGGTTGGTTCTACAAGTCGAGTTCCCTGGTAGCGGCTATTCGGAGAGTAAGGCGAGGAATCTCTTGATCGGGGAAGATTCAGCGGAGGAATACATCTCTCAGCTCTCAGCAGGCCAATCTTCCCTCACGTCCACACTCTTCTCCGAGGTATGGCAGGCTCCTCATGGCGTCAAGCGCTGGGGGGAGGATGTCGATGGTGAGCGCGACGCCGGAGAGGATGGCTTCGGAGCAGAAACGCTCCTTCGCGAGGTTGCCAGCGACCAGCTAGCCGGGCAGGACCTCAGTCGCTGGGACCTCGATTCAGATGGAATAGTCGACCGAATCCTCATCTTGCATTCAGCCCAACCTCAAGAGAAGGGTGGCGGCAGCAATTCCTTCTGGAGTCATTTCACTGGATTGCAAGACCCAATCGTAATCGGCGATTGGACGATTGAACACCTCACAATCGCCTCAGTGGACTCCGGACTTGGCACAGTGGTTCACGAGATGCTGCATCAGATGGGGGCTCTCGATCTTTACGACGTCCACAGTGAATTACCGACTAGCAATTGGAACGGAATCGGCGATTGGGGTCTGATGGCCAGCGGCAATTGGAATGATAATGGGGCATCCCCAGCCATGCCAGCAGCCTCTACGATGGCGCTAATCGGAATAGATCGAAACATCCTTGTCGATTCCGAAATTGATTCGACCCATACCATCGCTGGAATCACCGATGGCGGCTCATCTCTCGCACTCGCCATCGCACCGAACGAATGGATCAGATTCACCATGCGCTCGGACTCCGGCTTCGACTCAGCCCTACCTGGCCACGGAGTCCTCGTCGAACAACAGGACCGAAACAATGGCGACGAGGAAGATAACCTCGTCAATACCGACCCAGATACAGCTTGGTTACGCATCATTGAGGCCGATGGAGACGCAGCCCTTGAACGCGGGCGAGACACAGGAGCGGCGTCAGACGTATTCACAGATGGCGGAATATTGGGCGCCTCTGGGATGGAGATACGCGATAGCAGAGGCCGACTCGTATTATGGACGGCCACAATCGACAACGTCGTAGACGGACAGGCAAACATTTCCTTCGATTTCCCAGACACTCCACCTTCTGTCGATGTCCTACCGCCAAGAGGACCATTGGAGATTCTCGGCGCTGAACCAATCATCGCCCAAGTAAGCGCCGCACAACCTTGCCAACTGCTCGTAGATGTACACTCCTCAGTGGCTTCATCAGAAGGAGGGCCACGAGTCGTCGAACTAACTGCGGGAGAGTCCAGTTTTGAGTTGCTGCCAGCCAGTGAGGTCAGCGCATCAGCAGGTTATCTGAGGGGAACCGTCGGCTGCGAAGGTGAACATCAGTGGGACATCGATCTCGATTGGTATTCAATCGGTCACAGACTCCACGATGACCGGCTGACGAAGATAATCGCATGGGATGAAGACTCGCGAATCTCATTACCGACATCATGTTCTGGAAGCGGTTCGAGAACCTATTCGATAGCGGTTGAAGGTGCTCTGGCACGAATCGCCACGGTCCGCTCACAAGGTGAATTGGAGGCTTGTCCAATCATCGTTCTAGACATCGAACCAGCCGGTTTGTTGACTCCTGGGATGGTGGCTGATGGCGAGTTGGTATTCGTCGATACTTTCGGTCTCGAACAGCGTGTCCCGGTCACTTTGACCGCTCAATCCTCCTTTAATGGTGAAAGTCCTCTAAGTTGGTTGGTGCAGCCCAGTAATGCGATTATGATCATAATGTTACTACTCGCGATTTCGGTGATTACCGGTGGGAAGCCACGTGTTCCGGGTCCATCTTCCCCAGTCGAATCAGAGGTTAGAGAGTCTGAATCGGACGTGCCAGATGGGGACCGTGGTTGGTGACTTTGTTCACCTCGCGCCCGACGCGGTGGTGGGTGAATTGAGCGTTTGTGGAGGATACGATGGGCATCCTGTGGTGGAAACCACCTTATTTTCGCAGGGAGGGAGAGTGCTCAAAAGTTGAAGTGAAAGTGAAAATGAACGGAAAATCAACGTCGATTAGGATTCGACCAACGAGAATCTGCAGGCGGTCGTGTGACCGCCAAGTAAGCCCATGAAGAATCTCGGGATACCGGGTGAAGCCAGACTTTGTTCACGCCAGCGGCCAGCCGCGAAGCCAAGCAAGCC
>CAYFHB010000010.1:0-21581 GCA_964342705.1 uncultured Candidatus Poseidoniales archaeon | reverse complement strand
TTGGCCATCGCTCGGATTCAGAACCTACGACGGTAATCGACCCATTCTGTGGAACAGGTGGAATCGCAATAGAAGCAATGTTAGCCGGACTGAACGTACTCGCAAGCGACCTCGACCCAAAGATGGTGAAAGGCACAGAAGAGAATTTGCAATGGGTATCAGAAGACCTCTGTAGTGGCTATTCGGCAACATGGGACGTGCAAGAATCCGGTGTAGGCCTAACTCCAGACGTATGGGGTAGAATAAGTGGAGCAATCTTTGCTTTCGACCCACCTTATGGGCGCAATGCGTGGAAATCTGACGATGGCTACCAACTCTTCCTCAAGGCTTGCTCGGCCGCTCGCACAATCGATGATTCAGGCTCGCTGTGCACGCTTTTACCGACCGACCCGGCGATTTTGAGCAATGATTCTGACGAGCCGTTCGACCCTCTTGTAATGGGCAAACCGTGGTCTGAAATCGCCAACGAAATGCTAGAGCGTGGATGGCGTGTTGTGCTGACCGCTCCGGTCAAAGTTCACCGCTCTCTGGCACGTCTGCTCGTCGTCGCTCACCCGTCGCATTGAAGAAAGGTCGCCGCTCGCCTCAGAGCACGGGCGATTGGTGTAGTCTGGATATCATCTGGCGCTTCGGACGCTAGGACATGGGTTCGAATCCTGTATCGCCCACCACTAATTCAGATAATTGACAATCTGAACGGTAATCATGATGGCTGCGACTACGAGGAACATTGGTCGCAATAATGCGTAACCATACTTCAGAACATATCCGGGTGCTAGATAACCTCCAATCATGTTCGCCAATGCAAAGGGAATCGCAACTTGGTAATTTACTGATGCTGCTATTGCAAACATTGCGAATGAGCCAATGTTGCCACCAAAATTCAGAATCCGACCAGTCGCTGCAGCTCTATCCATTCCAAACCCTGCACCTTTGATGTATCCAACCATTAGCATGCTACCTGTGCCAGGTCCGAGGAATCCTTCGTAGAATCCCAATCCAGTTCCCATACTGACGGTAACTGGAATCACTTTCTCTTCCTTGATGTCTTCTTCTTTGCCAAATTGAGGATTGAACAAGACGTAGAAAAACAATGCAGAGAGAACGATAATCACAATTCCAAGTAACATATCTGCGCTAACCGCTAGTACTGCTACCGTTCCAATAACGGAGAATATGATCATCAAAATCCATCCGATGAAGGCGGCCTTTCTTGGAACAATGCCACTTTGCAGATATTTTGCGCTGGCGATCGCAGCAGCAGCTGCCGATGCGAACTTATTCGTTCCAAGTGCAAAGTGAGGAGGTAAACCAGCCCACAACATCGCCGGTAGTCGTAGAAGACCCCCGCCTCCTACAGCACTATCTACGAATCCAGCGAATACTCCAACCAACATCAGTAGAAGGAATACCTCGTTATCCACGAGCCTATCGAAAGCAAACGGTCTTTGACATTTACACTACTCAACGCTCGATTCTGATTGGGGGTAGCTCGTTTAGTCCCCCTCAGAAGAGGTCAGTTGAGAGATACTTGAGGCCAGAATCGACGGCGATTGCAACCACATTGTGGCCGGGACCGAGTTCTGCTGCGAGTTGGAGCGCGCCGGCGACGTTCATCCCGCTCGATGTGCCGGCGAAGATTCCCTCCTCGCGCGCCAAGCGAACCGCTGTCTCACGCGCTACCGATTCATCGATTGTACGCACCTCATCGTATGGCTCGTCCGCGAGGTGCGTCGGCACGAATCCAAGAGCAATCCCTTCGACACTGTGTGATCCTCCTTCACCAGTCGTCAGCACAGCTGACGAGGTAGGCTCGAGAGCGACGATTCTGGTATCTTGTCCGGCTTCGCGCATCGCAGCTTGTACACCACAAATTGAGCCACCGGTGCCAACTGAATCGCAGAATGCATGCACTGGTCCATCGATCTGCGCGATGACTTCCTCTCCTAATTTACGGAAACCATCGATAATGTCGTCATTGTTGATTTGGTCTGTAAAGAAATAATTCTCATTCGCGGCCAATTCGGCAGCCCTGGCGATTAGCGAATTGATGACATCGCCGGTGATTTTCCCATCAGGAGTTTCCTGAACCTCAAGTTCAGCCCCAAAGGCGGTCATTGTGTCGAGTTTCTCCCGACCGAAGCAATCCGCAGAAATGATGTGGAAATGGTAACCTTTCACAGCACAGACAAGAGCCAATCCAGCTCCTGTGCTACCGCCCGAATATTCGACGACGCTCATTCCTGGACGTAATTCGCCGCGCTTTTCCGCACCTTCGATCATAGCGAGCGCCATTCGATCCTTCTTCGAACCGGTCGGGTTGAAGGACTCGAGTTTGACGTAGACATCAGCACTACCTTTGGGAACCATCCGGTTGAGCTTGATTAGCGGGGTGTTACCAATCGCATCGAGCGCCGATTCGACGGGCGGTGGCGGGTTCGGGGTCATGCATCGAGAGCAGCAGACTGCGTATCAAGCGTTGCGGAATCATCCGATTCGTCAGTAGTTGCACGCCGGCGCTTTATCCAGCGGAATAGTAGGCGTGAAAAGACCATCGAGAAGGCGAGGAAGAGTAGAGAATACCACCACGGAGATGATTCGCTCGTTGCGAGGAAATAGGTCACTACGAGGATGCCAGTTCCGTAGAATGCGCGGAAAATCGAGTATGCGATGAAAGACTTCACCAGCGGGTGGTCGAGGAAACGACGGATACCCGACTTCTCCTCATGGGTTTGCTCGGACATCGCTTCAACTCCAGTGGCTGATGGTGTCTCCGCCGACCTCGATTTCGCGGACCCGGCTGAGTCCTGCCGCTTCGAGGTCGGCTTCTCCGAAGGTGTCTCCTTGGCCGGTTAGTTCGACCGGAGATTGGCACAGGTGAGCTCGGTCGACTGCTCCGGCTTCGAGGAAGCGTCGCCAGGTGTTCGGGCCACCTTCGACCAAGAGTGACTGAATGCCCCGGTCGCCGAGGAATTGCAGGATTCGGGCGACCGGAATCTCTCCCTCTTCGTCAGCGAGGACGACGCGCTCGACGTGGTTTGCGTCGGGGCTTGTCAGCGTCGAGAAATCGAATCCGCCGGCGTGGATTAGCATGGTTGGTGCAGCGCCGTCGGCCAACAATTTGCAGTCTGATGGGGTTCGCCCGTTCGGGTCGACGACGACGCGTACGGGCGGTGTACGCGGGCCGATATCCGGTCCACGCACGGTAAGAGATGGATTATCGCGCACGACCGTATCGACTCCGACGAGAACCGCCATCGAGTCGGCTCGTAGCGCGTGAACAATTTCGAGAGATTCGGCCGAGGAAAATCTCTGTGCAGGCTCGGCCGGATCGCAATCGACGCGACCATTCGCATCGATTGCGGCTTTCAGCAGGACTTGCGGGCGAATATTCTCGCACCAATGCATGAATTCGTCCATCTGCGCGGCGCAATCGCCCGCCAACAAGCCATTCTCTACCTCGACTCCAGCCATGCGCAGAGCATCAGCACCATCCCCGCGAACCGTTGGATTGGGGTCGAGTGCCCCGATAACGACTCGCTTTACCCCAGCCCAGAGAAGAGCCTCAGTGCAAGGTGGAGTGCGCCCGAAGTGATTGCAGGGCTCGAGTGTCACGTAAGCCGTCGAGCCCTGTGTCGGCACGCCCTTCGCCTCAGCATCCGAGACAGCCATCTGCTCGGCGTGCAATCCACCCAGATGGTCGTGCCAACCCTCAGCGATGACCTCACCATCGCGAACCAGGACACAACCAACGAGCGGATTCGGCATGACGCGGTGCCTTCCGCGCTCGGCGAGCTCGATAGCTCGCCGCATGAATTCAGCCTCATCGACCATGCTTTCCGACCTCAGCGAATGACCCATCACACTTGATTCCTCCATTCGCGAGTATTCAAGTCTGAATCCTACCCTCAGCGACATGTGCCTCGCATCGCCTGTATCCTCAATCCCAAGGCAAGAGACGGTGTCTCAGCAAAACGCTGGCCCGATTTCGAGACCGCCCTCGTAGCAGCAGGCTTCGAAACCGACCTCTACGAAACCAATACTGTGGGCCATGGGATGAACCTAGCCTACGACCTGCTCGACCAAGACTACGAGATGATTGTAGCAGTCGGAGGCGACGGCACAGTCCACGAGGTAGCATCAGCCCTACGCGGCAGCGGCAAAACCCTTGGAATATTGCCCATAGGCAGCGGAAACGACTTCGCCCGCGCCCTCGGAATCCCACTTTTCGACGTCCAAGGCGCGGTCGACCTGCTTACCACAGGAACAGACCATTCAGTCGGCGCAGTACGCGCCGAAGGGCCGCCCGCAAGCGACTTGGCCAACTACAAAATTCCAGCCCCGCACCCTTGCAATGGTGACCCAGAGAGCGAAGGAAATCACGTGCGTTGGTCCTTCCTTGAAATCGACGGTGGGGTGACGAGCAGCATCAATCGCATGAAGATCGCAGGAGTCTTCAGTTGGATTCGCGGCCAAGCAAAATACACAGCCCTCGGCATCAAAGCAATCCTCGGCTGGAAGACCCAACCAGCATGGGTGAAAATCAATGGTGCAGAGGCGGAAACCCTGCCGCTGCAAGGCCTCTTCGTCATCAGTCAATGCCAGACTTTCGGCGGTGGTTACAAGGTCGCTCCAGGCATTCACCCCAAGCGTGACACCGCCTCGCTCATCCTCGCCCTCGGTCTCTCAAAACTGCAAATGCTCCTAGTAATGGGGCCGCTCGAAAAGGGCAAACACCTTGGAAAGTGGGGGAAAATTTCGATGCAGGATTGTAAGCGATTTGAGATCGGCGCGGTCGATTCAGAAGGCAACCCAAGTGCGACCGCGCCGCACTCTCCTCCGCTGTTCATCAATGTCGATGGAGAGGCTTGTTTGATGACGCCGTGCAAATTCGAATTCCATCCGAATCAACTCATCGTGCGCGGAGCGACTACAATCCCCAACGAATAATCAGGGCACGAGATTCACAAATCGGATTTATCATACGGCGTCACTGCTGGGTTCAATGGCGCACCAAGATCTGAATCGCATCTTAGCGTGCGCTGCGTGAGCCTGTCAAAGTGGCGCAGACGGAGAGATTTGAACTCCCGAGTCCAAGGGACACCGGATTTCAAATCCGGCGCAATACCAGGCTATGCGACGTCTGCAGCGGTCGGCCGTAGCGGCCGCTTTTGATGAATCTATGCGGTCGGACCGGACCTATTTCGGCTCCCAATAACCGGGCCGGCACCAATCGGGAAGACCGGTCGCAGCATCGGGATGCGTCAGACCGATGAACAACACCATGATGATGATGAAGAAAGCTGGGAATAGCGCTGTCAAAGTCAGAATCTTCGAATCAGCATCACCATACAGGTGCATGAAAATCGCAGCGATCATGATGAATTTCGGAATCGCGATGATAGTCAGAATCCACAGGGTCACGACCTTCTCAGTAGTATCGTAGCTCGCAGCGAAGTCCGAGAGGTCCAATCCGACTGCAGCAACTTCGATTGCAGTGAGTATCATCAGGCCGTAGAAGTTCATCCAGTAGGGGTCTTGTCCTAGAATCTTGTAATGCGCCATCTCTCATCACCTCAATACAGATAGAAGAATGGGAACACCAGAACCCAAACCAAGTCGACAAAGTGCCAGTACAGTCCGAAGTATTCGATCGATACCGCGTTCGCCGGGGAGTAAAGGCCCTTCCAAGCCTTGAATGTCATGTAGGTAAGACCGATGATTCCACCAGCGACGTGAGCACCGTGAGTTCCGGTCGTCACATAGAACAGCGAAGCTGACACCTGTATGTCAGCCACCATGTGTGCGCCTGTTGCCTCGTCGATGTAGGAGTGGTGTTGGTAGTGGTCGGCATTGATGGTGTACCCTTCGTCGACCAGCGAGATGATATCGTGCTCGTGCAATCCGATGAAGCTGATCTCAGGCACGTAGAATCCGATGAACCACTCAATCATCTTCAGCGTAAGGAAGAGGACCGCGAGGAACCATGTGGTTCCGAGGTAGCGGTAGACCTTCTTGCGACGGACCTCTTCATCGAGGTTAGGCATCTTGGCATAGCGCAGAGCCTGAACGATGGTGAATGACGATAGAATCAGGGCGAAGGTGTTGATCGCACCAGGCGCCAAGTGCCACCAGCTGGATGCGATGAGGTGGCTTGCTGGCTCGAAGCAGACAACAGCGACCCCTTCCTGCCAACCGGTTGGGTTGGTGACGGGGTCGAACATTCCTCGCTCGAATACCGTACCGCAGTTGTCGATTCCGAGGCGGTAGCGCATGTAGGTGCTGAAGAGCGAGGTGAAGACCATCATCTCAGACATCAGGAAGACCCATGTCGCGACCTTGCGGATTTGGATACCACGGAACGGAGCTCCTGCCGAGCGGGGCTCGTAGTGGCCGTCGAAGGAGAGGTCCTGCCTCCACCAGATGAAGAGCGAGAATCCTACGACGAGTAGGCCGAGCAGAATAGTTGGGATGTGGCCTGGATTGTAGGTTCCGTAATCCCATGCGGCTGCGAGGCCGAAGAGGAAGATGGCAACTCCTGCGCTCAGGAAGAGCGGGGAGTAGGAGTTGTGCGGTGCGCCGTGGTGCCAATCGTGTGGCCCCCACGGCTGAGGCGCGTGGTGGTCATCGTAATCGCTCAATGGCTCACCTCCTCGTGGTCTTCAGGAACCATAAGCCGGTTGAACCAGCGTCCTATGGCCGATGGCTCGTTGGCGATGTGCTCGTTCGCGTCTTGGAGCACCGGCAGGTCATTCAAGTCGAAGGAAGGGGTTGGCGGTGGAGAGGCGGTCATCCACTCAAACGACCAGCCACCCCATGGGTCAGCCGGTGCCTTCTGCCCGCGCACGAGGCTGAGCAGCATATTCGCGACTAGGATGAAGTTCGAGAAGAAGAAGAGGAAGGCGCAGACCGAGATGAATAGGTTCCATTCTGCGGCCCACTCCGGCAGCGCCGTGAAGTCTTCTGTGGTGATGAAGTAGGTGTGGGTTCGGCGCGGCATGCCGACAACACCGAGGCGGTGCATCGGCCAGAAAATTCCGTTGTAGGTGACGAATGCGGTGAGGAAGTGTAGGGTTCCCAGTTTCTCGTCTAACATTCGCCCGGTCATCTTCGGGTACCAGTAGTAGATGGCGGCGAAGAATCCGAAGACAGTTCCACCGACCAGCACGTAGTGGAAGTGTGCTACGACGAAGTAGGTCTCGTGCAGGTGTGTATCCATCGCGATCGAAGGGAAGAACATGCCCGAGATTCCACCGAGGGTGAAGGTCACGAGGAATCCTAGCGCCCACAATGTGTGAGTTCGATAAACGAGAGAACCACCGTGCATGGTCTTCAGCCAATTGAAGACTTTCACTCCTGTCGGGACTGCCACGAGCATCGTCGTCAGCATGGTGATGAAGCGCAGGCTTGGCGACATACCGCTGGTGAACATGTGGTGACCGTAGACGATGAAAGCCACGATTCCGATACCCGCCATTGCCAGAACCATCGACTTGTAGCCGAAGATGGAGCGGCGGGCTGAGGTTGCAAGCACTTCTGAGATGACACCGAAGGCCGGCACGATCACGACGTACACCTCAGGGTGGCCGAAGTACCAGAACAAGTGACTCCACAATAATGGATCACCTCCGGCTGACATATCGTAGAAGGCGGTTGAAATCGTCCTATCGAGGTAGACTTGGATGAGTCCGATTCCGAAGGCTGGAATCGATAGGAAGAGCATCAAGTTGGCGACGAGGATTGACCAAGTGAACAGAGGCATCTGCATCCAGCCCATACCCTTGGCGCGCATGACAGCGATCGTCGTCAGGAAGTTGATTCCAGTCAGGGTAGACGACGCGACCAGCATGATTTGGCCGGCGACCCACATGGTCACTCCTGTGTGAGCGCCCATACTGACGACGTAAGGTGCGTATCCGGTCCATCCGGTGTCTGCACCTTGGCCGGAGAAGACACCGGTGAAAATCAGCAGAGCGGCGAATGGTTGTAGCCAGAATGAGAGCGCGTTGATTCGAGGTAGAGCCAAGTCAGGCGCGCCGATCTGCAGCGGCACGATCCAATTCGCGAAGCCGTTGATTAGGGGCATTGCGGCGAGGAAAATCATCGTGGTGCCGTGCAGGGTGAAGAATTGGTTGTATTGGTCCTGTGAGATGAAGCCCATATCCGGACCAGCCAGTTGCAGGCGAATCATCATCGCTAGAATTCCTCCGACACCGAGGAAGAACATTCCTTGAATGAAGTACAGAGTTCCAATCTTCTTGTGATCGGTGCTGGTCAACCACTCACTAATCCAAGGGGCCAGGTGCTCCCAGTCGAATGCATCGGGGTTGGTGCGGTAGAATCCGTAGAGAATTGTGATGGTCAGTAGCAGACCTGAGATGATGAGGAGGGTGGCAAGCACGGTGAACGGGTCGGCAGGGTCGAGGCCTGGTCCGAGCGAGCCGGCGACGGTGAGGTCGTAGCGGTTCCATTCGTCACCGCTGTTAGCTCCATCACCATTGACCGAGTTGACGTGGACGATGAAATCAACATCGCGACCGTGGCTTGGAGCAATCCATTCTACAGTCCATGTGCGGTAATCATTGCCTGCCTCAGTGTGAGTCACCTCTGCGGGCGCGCGAGACTGCACGGTCGCATCGAGGACGGAGAATTCACCACCGGATGCCCAGAGGTTGAATCCACCGGAGTTGACTCCGGACTCTACAGGACCGCCGGAGAATGAAACTGTGACGGTGTAAGTTTCGGAGGCGTTGTACTCCTCAGGCAATCCGTCGACCATGATGTCGACGGTCGCGGTTGGAACCGCGCTGTGACAATTACAACCACTGGCTTGGATTCCAGTTCCTCCGACGCCCGTCGGCAATGAGTTGACCGCAGGTGAGACCACCATTGCGATTGAAATCAGAATGAGTGCAACCATGCTGCGCGTGACCAATTTCTTCCTCTCCATCATTCCACCACCTCAAGCGTGAACGCTGACTCCTGCAATCATGTAAGCATGGTCATCTCCACAGTATTCTGTGCAAAGAAGGAGGAAATTCTCGACTTCATCAGCCAGAACCCATTGGGTCGTGGTCTGTTGTGGGAGAACGTCTTCCTTGATTCCAAGTGAGACGAACCAGGGCGCGTGAGTAACATCGTTCGAATCCATCACGGCAAAATAGGCGGTTCCTGCCTTGAGCGAGAGGTGGGGCTGGTCCTTGCCTTCGATGGTGGTGGTGCTGACAGCACACAGATCCTCGGAGAGGTCGAAGCAATCGAATTCCCAATACCACTGGTATCCCTTGATTCCGATTACTTCGTAGCAATTGGCTTCGTACAAGCCGAGGTCATCGTTGAACATCAGATTGGATGATTCGCCAGTCTCGCACTCGTCGCCGTAGTATCCAACCTCCGAGTTCGCAGCCGACCAGATATTGTCGAGCGGAGCCCAAGAGATGTAGGTGAGGTAAATGATGAGGATGAGCGGGGCGATGAACCAAGCCAATTCGAGCTTGAGATTGTCGTATTCCTTCGGGAAAACGCCAACTTGCAGATTGTCAACGTTCGGGCTTTCTCCTTCCTTCGCCGTGTAGTAAAACGAATGATGGTAAAGCCAGCCGAATGTGAATAATCCCACCAAAGCGGACCACAACACATACTCGTTCCAAAGGTCGTCGTATAGAGGCGTGATGAGACCCATCGCTATCTCCGGTCCGATGCGGGTGAAGTCCCCTCATAAGTGTAAGGTGTGACCAATCGTGGACTTGGGTCCGACGTAGTCGGAAATGACTTCAAACACCCTCGGTCGGATAGGTCGTTCGGATGCAGCCTGAATGGGTCAGGTTATCCGGTCGCAAGACCTTGGTTGAGGTCGATGTGCAGCCGGGCTCGAAGCGGTCTGGAGTGATGGGCTTCGAGCCGTGGCGGGGGCGATTGAAAGTGGCTGTACGCTCGCCCCCGGTCGAAGGCGCGGCGAATTCGGAAGTGGTAGAAATCATCGCCGCGAGCTTGGGATTGAAGACCGGACGGGTGAGCATTGAAAGTGGTGAGTCGAATCGACGCAAGACTATCGCAATCGTTGGTGATTACGTTGATTCGGTGAAAGCGTTGGCGGAGGTTGAATGATGGGTGCCAGCGATTGGATTGAAGGGAAGGCCGACCTTGCTGGGCCAGCTGATAGGGCGGCGAGGTTTGAGCGCGCTGCTCGAGCATTGGCCGAATGCCAGCGGCGCAATCGAGATCCACTCGAAGGAGGGGCTGGTTGCCCGATTCTCGTCGAGGGTATGAAGGACGAGCGGGCCTTGAGGATGCTTGGATTTGAAGGACCTATAGAATTGATGAATCGAGGCTGGGACCGCTCGAGATTAGTCGCTTATCTCTACGAAAAATTCGGCACCAGAAACATGGTTGACGGCGGTCCTCCGCTGATTTTGTTGATGGATTGGGACCGTACAGGTGGACGTCTCCAAACAGCACTTCGAGACCGCCTTCAGGCACTGGACGTTCCGGTTGATGAAGACCTCAGAAAGGTCCTGCTTAGAGTCATGAAACCTGAGGGTAGGACGGTGGAAGCAATCGCACCTTATGCCTCTTCGTTGAATCCTTTGATCCGCGCTCATGTAGAAGAGGAATAAGCCTCATTCCAGTGGGAAAGAGGTGGGTTCTTCCTTGACGGTATTGAGCACGAGGTGGGTGACAGATCGTGCAACTCCGTCCATCGACAGGACGTTCTTTGAGAGGTCATCGAGGTCGCTTCGGTCGCGTGCTCGAGCGATGATCATCGAATCAAAATCACCGGTGACATCGTAGACTCCATAGACGCGAGGGTCGCGGGCAATTTTCTCTTGGATTTCGATGAGGCGACCCTTCTGGATTCGCAGGCCGATGACGACGTTGAGGCCCCATCCTATTTGGTCGGCATCGAGGATGACTCGGTAACCTTGGATGATACCAGATTCTTCGAGTTTCTTGACACGGTTGCTGACGGTTCCCAACGAGACTCCGACCTCTTCGGCGATGCGGCGAAGGGAGGTTCGCGCATCGTTTTCGAGCACCTTGATGATGCTGCGGTCGGTATCGTCGAGCATAGTTTGGCTCCGGGAAAGTGTGGCTGGCCGGTGCGGTCTTTGAACATTCAGTCGAAATTATCGAACTCGACTGTTCGATTGTTCATTCTTCTTCGTGGACTTCCACACCTCTCATGGCGCGCAGGACAGTGAGTTCTGAGGTGCGCAGCATCAGGGTGGTACGACCACCAAGCCAGACTGGAATTGCAGCACCGCTCGAGGCGTCGATGAGCAAGTGATTGCCTCTGGTTTCTGCGAGGTCTGGATGGATTTCGGACGGCTCGGGCTCTGAGCCCGCGAGCAACTTGTCAATTGTTTCTTGGAGGACCTCGGTATGTCCTTTCTCGGTTACTTGAGCGATTCTTGTTGCGGCTGCGCCGACGGTTCGCTCGAACTCACCGCGGCGCAGGTGGGCGGCCTCAAGACCGAGGCTGGCTACTTTGAGAGGACGCCAGCGGCCGCCGGGAATTCGTGTCCTTCCGCCCCTGCGGCTGCGTCCGGAAGCCCAGATTTCGTGGGCTTGTGGAGTCGACCAGAGAATCTTCTTCCCACGCGACCAGAGGTCTTCGGGAATCGATCCCCAATGCTCGGTTAGCATGCCGAATTGTTCGGGGCTAAGCGGCTGTGGCGTGTTCTCGTGGTCGCGCGGTGCTTTCTCATGACTGAGGATCTCTTCGACCTCGGCTTGCGGGCGCGCTTGGGCGTTTGCGGATTTCTCGAGGATGGCTAGGAAGAAGCCTCCGCCGCCCGATTGATCGTTCCACACTCGCATACAATTGGGTAGCACATTGGCGATGTCTGCTTCGGTAGGTGGAAGGAAGCTTTGACGGGTTTCGCTATCCTGAACGATTGAGCAGTCATCAGAAATGCTTGGCCAATCGTTCATTCCGGGCGAAGCAGCGAGAGATGGTATGGTTTTGCTGGCAGGTACAAGGCGGAGGTCGGCATGATTCCTCAGGACTTCTGCGACCACCGCCTCATTCTCAATTGGGTCTAGAGAACAGGTCGAGTATACTATGCGCCCACCAGCTTTGACCAGGCGCGCGGCTCGGCTGAGGATGCCGATTTGCAATTTTTGCATTGAGCGCCCGCCATTCGGCTTCCAACGCGACCAGACATCTGGATTCTTTCGCGTTGTCCCAGTCCCGGTGCAGGGCGCATCGACGAGGATTCTGTCGTATCCGGATTCGGGCAGATTCGGGAAGTGACGCGCATCGTGATTAACCGCAATCCCGCTGCGAGAACGATGCCGCTGCAGGTTCGAGACCAGCAGGTTCACTCTCCCTCGAACCACCTCATTGGCGATGACGACTCCAGAATCCTCGAGGTGCTCAGCGATTTGAGTCGTCTTCGATCCGGGGCTGGCACACATATCGAGAACGACTTCACCCGGCTGCGGGTCGAGAGCCAGCACCGGCAACATCGAGACCGCTTCCTGCCGAGTCAATCTCCCAGTCTCGTGCAAGGCAGCGAGCATCGACTTGACATCAGCCTCCGCCCGCCCACGCTCGAAGGGCATGGTCCACGCGGACCCGGGTCCAGTGAACCAGTCGATAGGCTCGCAGCCCACCGATTCCAACCAATTCTCAACCCACTCATCATCCCCTGAAAGTGGGTTGACGCGCACAGTCTCAGGCAATCTCTCATACGCGTGCGCGAACCAGTGCTCAGCATCTGATTCACTCCCGCGCCAGCAGCCAACCGCCTTCAGCAGCAGGCTGCCACGCGCGGCCGCGGCCCAGTCGACCTCCTCTCGCACAGGGCCGCGTCAATCCCCCGCACCATCAAGCGATTGGCTCCCGCGACCGAATAACCAGTCCCAATCCAGCATAAGGCCCAGAACAATCTCGTAAACGGTTAAACCCTCAACTCAACGCTCGCGGGCCGCGGCGTTTGCCGCATGGGATGCACACAGATGACTGGACTGAGAAGAAGAATAGCGAGAAGCCCGACCGAACCGAATCGAACCAACCAACGCGAGGCGACTCGCAAACTCGTCGGGCTTGTCGAGCGGGCCCGTCAGAACGGTCGCGAACAAGGCCCGCTAATCCCGGTTGAAGCCCTCATCACAGTAGATGAGAAGGAGTGGGTATGGCAGGTTGTCGATCGTAATGTCCTCGATTCACTTTCCCATAGATTGGTCTTCCAATCCTCTGCCGGAACTCGACGTGAAATCCTCATGACGGCCGGGATTGACGCTGCGATGGATGCCGCTTCACGCATCGTCGAACTCGACGGGGGCTGTGTTCTAATCGAGACCCTTGATCCCTGACGAAACGCGGCTCAGTCGTTCACTTTTACATCAATTCAGCAATCCCTCTCCCTTCGCCGCGTTGATATAGTGCAGGCAGGTGCGACGGCGCGATGGCGAAGGAGAAGAAGGGCAGTGGAATCCAGCAGGCAGCTGGTTTGATCCGCTACTTCGACGAGGAGTCGGAGGACGCTATCCAGATCTCCAAGGGTATGGTTTACACCGCCTGTATCGTGTTCTCGTTGGTCATCTATCTGCAGCAGCACGGCGTTTGGTCATGGATGGGCGGCGTGCTTGGCGGAATCGTCTGATTATTCCTCTTCGGTCAAATCGACCAGTGGAGCCTCCTCTTCCAAGAGGTGCGAAGCCTCGACTTCCGCTTCCTGTCCTCGCTCGTCCCACCAGGTCATGGCTGCGAATCGGTTGGCGGCCGACTCCGATGAGCGGACTTCTGTGGTCGGGTCGGCCTCGACGAGGGCTTGGATGGCTCGACCGAGCGCTCGCTCGACCGCTGGCGCGTTGTGATCGGCTAGTGCTGCACGCGCCTCTTCCAGACTCAATTTTGCTTCGTCGAGCATACCTTCGATTTCAGAGGGGCCGCGCAGTGATGCGATTTTCTGAGAGAGTGTGGTGATTTCTTCATTCATGTCTGCGCGGGCATGCTCGATGAGGCCCTCCCAAGCGGCGCGATGATCAGTGGCTTCAGCGCCGCTCACCTTGGTGAAGCGACTTGACCAGGCGGCTTCCCATGGGTTTCGGCCGAGGCTGGCGGCGATATCGTGGACGATTCGTGCGCGCAGGGCGAGGGGTCCGGTCAATTCGATCCGATTGAGGAAGCAGCGCGCGATGAGTCCGAAGCCCCAGTAGGAGTCGGAGCGAAGGCGCATTGAGACGTCGCCGGATGCGGTGGAGAATGTCCACCGCTGCTCGTCATAGCCGGGCAATGCATCGAAATGCGGTGGGTCGGCCGGACCGAGTGCGCGTAGGGCTGCTCGGGCCACATCTCCCAGATAGACGGTTGAATTGCCTTTGATTCCGGCTGGGCGAAGCCGATTCTCGACATCTATAGACATCTGCGGTTGACCTTCACCGACCTGAGCCCAGAGGATGCTGAGGTTCGGGTCGAGGCCGATGGTACCGGCTTGTTCAGCCTCGTCGCCCTGCTCCACGCCGAACGCTCGCTCGTCTTCGGATTGAATCTTGCGCGCAGGTGTGGAAGCATCGGCGATGTGCGAATGCTCAAGGCCCGCCGGCGCGAACAGCCTCGCGTGCCGCGCCGGAAGTACGGACGACTGACCAAAGTCGTCGAGATTCCTCCCAAGGATAATTGCTCACGCTGTCGGGCTGGGAAATTCTGTCCGCTGCCCGGCCATCCGGGCAATTCAATCTCGCCCGACCGCGATTGGCAAGGGCCGGAAGCGGTCGACAAACGCTCGAACAAGAAGAATCCCGCTCGAAAGTGAGAATCACCAATCACTCTTGACGGATAGTCGGCGCTGGAGCTTCGAAGTATTCGCTCTCGAGTTCGTCTTCGACCTCTGAATCCACTTCGAACTCGGTGAGCTCGGGCAATCTCTGGACCCTGTGATAGATCTCTCGCAGCGTCTGGTCACTAATCTCCAGATAGACTCGCGTAGTAGCAATGCTCGCATGACCCAATAATCGCTGAATCGTAACCAAATCAGCCCCACGCTCAAGCAATCCGGTCGCGAAGGTGTGGCGGAGTGTGTGCGGCGACAAGCGCGAGCGCGGAATATCAGCCTCATCAGCCAACCGATCAATCAACTTCTGAATCGAGCGCGGATTGATTCTGCGCCCACGACTCGACAAAAACAAGGCGCGCTCGGAATCCTCATGCTCGCTCTGATTCTCTCGCATCACTCGAATCGGATTCCAAGCCTCGATAGCCTCGGTCGTCGCTTTCGTGAACAGAACAGTCCGGTCCTTCTCCCCCTTGCCACCGATGACCAAAGCTGACAGGTCATCATGGTCAACGTCATCGACATCAAGATTGCATAATTCGGAGACCCGTAAGCCTGTATCGAGCATCGTAGTGACGATTGGATGGGCTAACGGGTCCTCCATTCGCAACGCCGCCGAGCGCACTTTCAGCACCTCTGACCGGCCCAGAGGTCGCGGCAGAGGGCGCCGGCGCGCGGGGCGTTGAACCCACTCAGGAATCGTATGCCCCAACCACTTCATCAAGTGAGAAACAGCAGCAATCCTAGCATTGATTGTAGCCGGTTTCATCTCTCCAAGACCGTGTAACCAAGCATCGATTCGACCCAAGGAAGGGTCAGCGCGCTCGTGGAAGACGCGCACCGGAATGGTCTGCGCCTGATCCCAATCCATCTCGTTCTCATCCGGTAGCGCGGTCATCGAAAATCCGCGCGCTGCGACCGTGTAAGCACGGATCGTATGAGTCGATTTCTTCTCAGCACGCAATTGTCCGGTCCAGCATTCGAACCACGGAAGTGCAGCCAAGCGCATCAGGCGCGTGGGGAGGATGGAGGTCTGCGCTGTCCCAACGCCGACGGGTGTGGTGTCGAACCAATCGCTTGCGGGTTGTGTCTCATCGGAGCGACTGTTGGAAGGTGATTCTTCGAACCGCCCCTGCGTAGCCTCTCGGCCAGCGTACCCTCCTTCCTCGCTATCCATATCGTGGTCCCTCGCCTCTCTCCGCCGCGAACGACGGGTGCATCCCTGCCCATACGGGCGAGGCCAAGTCCCTCTATCCCGACTTGAATGCTTCTGATGCTGCGAGGCTCTCGGGTGCTGTTTGCGCGCGCGTGGGAAATCGCGGAGAGTGCGCGGGGTTAGATTTGGATGAATGTTGATTTCACTCTTTGAAGAGAGTGTTGTCAGTCGCTGTTGAATAGGGCAACTGCGCCTCTGCGCGCGCCTGTTCGTTGATTGTTGTAAGGCGCGCGTCCAAGTGTCGGGCAACGGCTCCTGCTACATTGACACCCGAGGCGCTCTCGATGCCTTCGAGTCCAGGGCTGGAGTTGACCTCGAGGACGAGTGGGCCATCGCGGGATTCGAGCATATCGACACCAGCGATGTCCATTCCCAAAATGTTGGATGCAGCGAGCGCGATTGAGATGTGTTCCTCTGTCAGGTGAACGCGCTCGACACGACCACCGAGGTGAAAGTTCGAGCGGAATTCGCTGCCAGCGGCGCGGCGGCGCATTGCTGCGACGACATTGCCACCGACGACTAATACTCGGATGTCCTGACCATGCGACTCCTCGATGTAGGTCTGGACCAGCGGGCGCATTCCTCTCTCGAGCATCTGCTGAACGAGTTGACGGGCCTGATGGTAGGTGTGAGCGAGGAAGACGCCCGAGCCTTGCGTGCCTTCAGTAGCCTTGACCACGCAAGGCACGCCACCTGCGCGCGCGATGGCGCGCTCGGTATCTTCCATAGCCGCAACGTGCGCGGTGGTTGGAATCGGAACGCCTGCGTCAGCCATCAGCTGGCTGGCGAGCAGTTTGTCGCGGCTGTGTTGAATCGCGGAGGATGAATTGAGGATGATGACGCCCATCTGTTCGAATTGGCGAACGATGGCGACCCCTCGGCGGGTGATTGAGTAACCGATTCGCGGAATCACGGCTTCGCACTCAACCGGCCAGCCGCGGTGGAATATGCGTCCTCCCTTCTCATCGACGACCACAGTCAGAGACAATGGGTCAAGAATGCGGACCGCCCAACCAGCCTTCTCCGCCTCCTCGGCAAGACGGCGGGTCGAGTACAACCTCGGGCCGCGCGAGAGGATGACCAAGCGTGGGTCCATGTCTGCGGCCGACCGCCATTCGTTCTTGAGTCTGACGGCTGAGCAGGAGGCTGCGGAATCTCTGCTCAGGCATTCGGCCGAGCCCCTTACGCGCACGTATACGCGTTCCGCGCAGCGGAACGCCGAAGGTGTTGAAAGACCCACTGCGAGACTACGACCTCGTTCGAGGGGTGAGGCAGGAGTATGGATCGCGATTCATTGTCGGCGATGAAGACCTCCGAATTGCGCGAACTATGCAAGGAGAACGGTCTACTCGTCTCCGGTAAGAAGGCCGATCTGATCGACCGATTGCTCGGCGAGACGAGTGCGCCAAGTACTGCAAAACAGGCTGAGAAGCCCGCCGCTTCTGGGCAGATTGAGTCGGATAGCGTTCGGGACGACGCGATCGACCGATTGATCGCACGCGTCGAAGCCGGCGGCGGTGGTGAACCTGAACCTGAGCCCGCCGCCGTCACCCCAGAAATCCCTGAGCCCATCGAAGCCGAGGTCACCATCGAAGCGGAGGTCATGGAGGCAGAGGTCTTCGAGGCTGAGATCGAACCCGAACTCGAGCCCGAACTGCCCCCCGATGAGGTAATCCTCGAGGCAGATACTCCAGCATTGAATCTCGAAGAGGATGATGACCCTTGGACCGGCGGAGTCATCGCAGACGAGGAAGAGCCCACGCTCATAGCGGACGAGATTGCAGAAGAACCAGCCTCCGAGGCCTCGATTACCATCACGCTCCCGAGCCTATCCTCGTTCGAATTCACGCCAAGGACGGTCGGCGCCATTACCATCACAACTCTAATCCTCTTAGCCGTCGGCTTCACCTTCTTCGTCAAAGAGGACTCATCGTTCCAAGCTCGAAGTCTGCACTATGGCGATAGCATGCAATTCGATATCGGCACCTCTAGCATAGCAATCGAGGGTGACGATATGGTCGCCATCTTCCGAGACGCCGCAGGAGGAGCCCTCGACGAAGCCTGCGGCGAACTCACCGCGGAGATTACTTCAGGGACTGGAAGTATCGCAATTCGGAATGGTGATGAAAGCGAAATCATCCACCCTTCCGACAAACAATTCAGCGGCGCAGTTCCCGCTTTAGACGCCTACGGAAGAACCCATCTCGCCGCTGAAAGAATCCTTACACATTCGATGAATATCGACCTCGACGGAAAGACTTGGAGGAATCCCGACGATTGCGGAAATACGGGGTGGATTTTGGAGGATAATAACGTCGAAATGACCACGAAAACCTGGACTGATATCGGCGATAAGGCGCTGGTTCGAACGAGCACGGATTTGACGATTCGCGATGTTGACAATCGGGCTACGAACCTAGAAGCGACGACTTTTGGATTAGATGCGATTTCTGGATTGGGAGTGGCGACCTCCTTCGTTTTGATGCCCTTGACGCCAATCGACTTGCAAGACTTCTTCGGTGCTGATGCTTTGACCTCCGGTTCCACTTCGGCTGAGGGTGATGATTGGTCTTGGACGATTGGTGACGAGCTCAATGACGCTGTGCATGGGCTCGTCTATCCGATCACGATGTCGCACGAGGAATTCGATGCCTGCAACGGCCACATCAACGTGGATTTGTTGGTGAAGAGTGGTGTTCCTTGGCCGGTGCAACAGGATTCAAGCATCGTGGTCGACAAGAGTCAGAAATCGAGCGAGTGCGGGCTGATTGAATCCTCGCTCTCCGATGCAGCGATTCCCGATGGAAGAATCACAATTCAATTTTCGATGCGCGCGACGAGCAGTAATTCTGGGGATCGCGCTATCGATTGGTTGGTCGATTATACTAGCAAGCCTGGGCCGGGCGAGGACCGGCCCGGAACCAGCGCTCAGCGCGATTGGGGGGTTGCTATGCCTGATGAGAGCAGCAAGCGCGCTTGGGATTTGGAGGCGGCGCTGGAATGCACGGTGGCCAATTATTCGAGCAGTGGGGTGGCCACCGCCATCGAGGCCGGTGGATATGTCTGGAAGGCCTCGACGGTCGTCATCGATTCAGCCATCCAGTGGAACATGTCTTGGGTGACCGAGGACGAACGAGCAGGGTGGACCGTTGTCAAGGAGCGAGACGGTGGCTGTGCGATGATTGAGGACGAGCGGATGGACGATGGAACCGTGCAGTGGAATCGAAATGCAATCCCCGAGACTCTGACCATGCAAGCCCTCGAGTCTCGTCTACTCACAAACTCTCGGTACCCTGGTTTGAATCTCTACATCAACGATGGGAATGATGGCTGGGACGACGGCGTCGAGTTCGGATATCGTCTCTCGGTGACCGAGGAGAACGAACTATTCGATCTGGTTCCAATCAGCCTTGGTGAAGGAGCAGTGAGTGTCGGGGCGGAGAGGACCTGGACTGACTCAAGTAACCGCGAGCATCGGGTTAGTTTTGCCATGGATGCCGAGAATGGACGAATGCTCGGCTGGTTCCATCACTGGGCTCCAGCGGACTGACCTGCGCTTGGCAAGCTGTTTGATTCGGCACGCGCGCGAAGGCGACCGAACCGCGCTCAGTGCCTCATCGGTTGGCGGCACATTCAACACGCGCGCGAGCGCCGGAGGCGCTCGTATGAACCTCGACGAAGAGCGGGACGAATTGCCCGAAGTAGGTGCAGCCCCGCTCATCATCGACGCAGATTTCGTCGAGGTAGAGGAGGACCGCGGAGTTCCTTCCCTCGATGCAGTCGACGAGATCAGCACCGCTCAACCTCGTCGACCACTCGAGTTACCTGAGGGTGAGAGAACGCCCGACGGGCGGGCTCGTGTGGTGACGGTGATCAACCAGAAGGGTGGCGTTGGAAAGACCACGAGCGTCATCAATATCGCAGCGCAAATGGCCTTGCGAGGACACAAGGTCCTCGTTATCGATGCGGATTCACAAGGCAATTGCGCGACAGGACTCGGCGTCGACAAAAGTCGAGTTCGAACGACCACGCGCGACCTCATGCTCAACCCAGAAAGTGCGGTCGACAGCCGACACGCAACAGCGGTCGAAAACGTCCACATCATCGTCGGCGACCGCACCCTCATCGGCCTCGAACAAGAGATGCTCCGCCAACTCGGCCGAGAGCGAAGAATGACCGAAGCACTCGCCCCACTTCTACCCCATTACGACCTAGTCCTAATAGACACTCCACCCTCTCTCGGACTGGTCACAATCAACGCACTGGTAGCCAGTGACGGAGTAGTAATCCCTGTCCAAACCGAGTACTTCGCACTCGAAGGGCTCGCCATGCTCGCAGGTACGATCCGCGAGGTCAGAGGCCTGCTAAATCCACGGCTCGGCGTGGACGGAGTGATGCTCACAATGCACGCACCAACCCTGCTCAATCAACAGGTGGCAGCGGAGGTCAAGGAGGCATTCCCAGAACTCGTCATCGAACCGCCGGTGAGGCGCAATATCCGTCTGGCGGAGGCACCCAGTCATGGCATCCCAATCCACCTGCACGACCCTAAGAGCAACGGCGGCGTAGACTACCAAAAAGTAGCGAGTGTGCTCGAGTCCCGCTGGGGGCTCATCTGAGTGGCAAAACGCGGGCTCGGGAGGGGTCTGACCGAGGTCGCGGAGGCGACGAGTGAAGGTCCAGACCTGTCATCATTCGTCGCCGAGGAACCCATCGATTCACCGTTGAAGGGAGTCATGTGGATGATCTTCGGTAGCCTTTGTTTCGGGACGATGAACGCCCTCGTGAAGTTCACCAGCGGGCTCGACGGCGTCGATGTCTGGATGGTGATTCTGGTTCGCTCGGCGGTGATTGCATTCGCTGTTGCCGCCTTCGCAGCGAGTCGTGGAATCTCACTGAAAGTGAACGACCCGAAGACGATGTTTCTGCGTTGTGCGGTCGGTTTGACAGCGATGATTATGTATTTCTCGGCTCTGGCTTTGATTCCGATTGGTCAAGCTGTGACCCTGCAATATACTGCACCGCTTTTCGTGGCACTGCTCTCCGGTCGCATCATCGCGGAGAGGGTGGATCCGAAGGTTCTGGCTCTCGTTGTGACGGCATTTGTTGGGATTGTTCTAATCGTCTCACCGAATTTGGATTCAGTTGAGCCGAATGCTCTACTAGCACTCGGCTCGGGCTTCTTCGCGGCGCTCGCTTACATCTATGTGCGCGAGCTGCGAAGAACCGACTCTGTAGTTTCAGTCGTATTCTGGTTCGCGGCCTTCTCGGTTGCCGGCTCGGTGGTTCAGGCCGCGCCCGACCTGCCCACTCTAGACGCGAAGACAATGGCGGCGCTCGTCGGTGTTGGTATCGGTGCCGGCGGGGGTCAGGTCGGTATCACGATGGCTTACCACAAAGCGAATGCAGCTTGGGTCAGCGCCTTCTCCTACCTGACTGTCATCATCGCGACGTTCTACGGATTCGTGCTCTTCGATGAGGTGTTGAGCCTAGCTGACTGGGCGGGCGGCTTGCTAATCATCGGCTCAGGAATCGCTCTGGTTTTCCTTGCCCCACCGACTCAATCGCCAGAGAAGTCCAGCGGG
>CAYFHB010000009.1:0-22157 GCA_964342705.1 uncultured Candidatus Poseidoniales archaeon | reverse complement strand
TTATCTCCACAGACATAGAAATAGGCTCCACCATCAATCCAATTCCAGATTTCTTCACCGTGCTTTGCCATTAGATGTTGGACGTATACCTTCTCATCTCCAGCCCGACTCCATGCAAGGTCATGGCGATCGAGAACTCCTCGCTCTTTCCAGTCTTCCATTTCATCTCGGTAGTAGTATTCCCCTTCCTCGGTCCAGTCACCGAAGAAGAGCCAATTGCGACCCTTGTCGCCATTGATGTCGCGCTGCTGCAGATAGGCTCGGAATGGTGCGATTCCGGTGCCTGGACCGACCATGATACAATCTGTGTCGCCGTCCTCCGGCAAAATGAAAGATCGTGTCGGCGACATGAAGACGCCAATCTCAGTATCGTTCACCACGCAGCGGTCAGACATGAATCCGGTGCAAAGCCCCGTTCGGTCACGACCATGGTGCGAGTAGCGCACGATTGCCACCGTCAGGTGAACGGTGCCCGGCTCATGCTCAGGACTGCTAGCGATGGAGTAGAGTCGTGGCTTGAGCCGGTCCATACCATCGACGAGTTGTTGGGCTGTGAATCCGATGTGGCCGAAGTCACCGAGCGCATCGATGTAATCTCGTGACCACATGTAGTCCTCCATAGCGGCCGCATCGCCGGTCAAATCGAGCCAAAGCGCTTCGGCCGGATCACAAGCCGCGCCGATTTCCGCATACCCTTCGGGAACATCCTCACCCTCACCGGAGCCAGACCAATCGACCAACAATGCGCCGTCAGCAGTCGATACGCGCTGCCGGCGAGAAATCCGAATCTCGACCGGCGAATCGCCGGAGAGCCGGTTGCCGAGGTTCTCAATCCACTTCTTCGAGACGCGATGAATCTCCAAGTGGTCGGTCAGCGCCTCCCTCAGCGTGGCAGCGCCGAGGTGAGTCTCGACCATCTCGTCACCCGAGAAGTTAGCAGTTGCCAATAAATCATCGACGAGTTCTGGGGGGCAGCGTGGGATGACGCCCAATGCATCTCCAGCCTTGTAGGTCAGTCCGGAGTCACCCAAGTCGAAGACGATGTGGCGGGTTTCCTTTCTCGAACCCTCACTGTTGAGAACGAAATTCTCGGTCAGCTTTGAGGCGTACGGATTCTTCGCACTCCAATCGGACATAGCACCACCAGCGACCCGCCGACCCGAAGCCCGTTTATGAAAGAAGGGGGAGGGGGTGCGCCCGCGTAGCGGGCGTGAAAGTGAAAGTTAACCACCCGAACGACTCAAGGCATGATGGCTGCATCCGCAGGTCGTGCCGCGCGTGCAGTTCCTCGGGACGGGCAATGCTCACTCCCCTGTAGGTCGGATGCACGCGCTGGCTTGTCTCGATGGCCGCATCTTGGTCGACGCGCCGCCGACACTGATGCCACAGCTGCGGCGCGCCGGAATCGATCCGGGTAATATCGAGCATCTGCTTTTCACCCATTGGCATGCCGACCACATGTTCGGCTTCCCATTCCTGATGCTCGAGCGCAAATATGTCGCCAAGCCTGAGACTCCACTTTCGGTTCATTGCCGGCCGGGTGGAGGTGAGATTCTGACCGGCCTGTGCGAGACCGGCTTTCCAGGAAGTCTGCTGGAATTCATCGAGGGTGACGTGAATTGGCACGAGGCTGAGAACGGCACCCTCGAGGCGACGGGTTGGAACTACGAGCGATTCCCCGTCAGCCACGTCCCCGCAACCGATCCTCACGGTTATCTGCTGCGCCACGAAAGTGGATTCAGCCTGCTTCATTGCGGGGACTCCGGCCCGTGCGAAGGCATCGAGTCACGAGCCGCACGGGCCGACGCCATCCTCGTCGAAATGGGCGTTCCTGATTTCGTCAACAGCCCACATCACCACACTCCAAAGCAAGTGATTGCACTCTCCGAACGCCATCCGAACGCACTGATTCTAGTCACTCACACCTTCGCCGATGGAATTGCTGAAACCGGAGGTTTTTCCAAGCCCGAGCTCGGCGAAAATATCGTCCAATTGGAGGATGGAGATGAACTGGAAATTTCTGCAAATGGCGAGTTTTCTTTTGTTAAAAAATGATATTTAAAAAATAACTTATATAAATATGATGAGTTTGTAAATCATCTTCTGAGCCTGTGTGAAAATCAGAAATTTGTCTCGATTAGGGCGTCTCGGACCCTCCCGATCCGCCCGTCTCGCCCGCACCCCGCCACCGACCGAAGGGGGTGCGGTGAAAAAATGAAACCAAAGACAATTCTTTTTTCTGAAAACGATGTGCTGAATTGTTATTTCTTCCGGTTTCCAAACTCAATTAACCTCAATCAAATTGTATCACAGAAGATTCTGAATCATCCCGTCTTTCAACATGAGTCCGGATACTTTCATTACCTCTAACGCCTTCGTTGAGAATCCGCGTTCGCCGCCGATGACTCAGAGACATCGATGAGGCAGTGGGCATGGATTGGGTAACGGTTGTGTGAAAAGAAATGGAGGGAAATATTTTCGAGAAGATTTTGGGACAAGACTCCCTCTTCTTGGATAGAAAGGCCTTCGATCACGCTTTCGAACCGACCTCTCTTCCTCACCGCGATAGGGAAGTCGAGGCTCTTGTGCGCAATCTCGTCGACGCTCTCAACGGACACATTCCCTCAAACATGTTGCTCTACGGCGTGCCCGGTAGCGGCAAGACCGTGGTTACTAGATTCGTCCTTGGTCAACTGCGTGAGAAGGGTGAGGAATTGGACAAGCCCGTGCGCACGTACGAGATAAATTGCCGGCAGATCGACACGCGCTATCGGGTTGTTCAGACTCTGGCGAGTCGCTTGGCTCAGCGTGGAGATGTACCGATTCCGTTCACCGGTTGGCCGACCGATCGAGTCTTGGAGCACTTGGTTGAGAGGATGGACCGCGCTGGCGGAGTCCACATCATCGTGCTGGACGAGATCGATAACCTCGTCGAGCGCGCAGGAGACAATCTGCTGTACAATCTAACGAGTCTGAATACGATTCTGCAGCGCTCGCGTTGCTGTATAATCGGTATCAGCAATGATCTCCACTTCACTCAATTGCTTGACCCGAGAGTTTCCGGTCGCCTAGGTCAGGAGGATTTGATCTTCCATCCGTACGGCGCGACCGAGATTACCGACATTCTCACCGCTCGTGCAGGGACTGGATTGCGTGAGGATGTCCTTGAGAATGGAGTCATTCAGTTGTGCGCGGCGCTCGCGGCTCAGGAGCACGGCGATGCGCGCCGCGCCCTCGACCTTCTGCGAATCTCCGTACAGAAAGCTGAGCAACGCTCACAGACGAAGGTCGACCCGAGGCATGTGCGTTTGGCGCAGTCACAATTGGAGCACGATCAGGTCACACCAGTGCTGCAGACTTTGCCGCTGCACCAGAAACTCGTGCTCTTCGCAATCCGAATCAATGAGGATAACGGATTGCGAAATATATCGACTGGCGAGGTCTACCGAACCTATTCCGACGCCTGCCTAAATGTCAACGTCGAACCGCTAACCCCTCGACGAATCTCGACCTTGCTCAACGAGCTCGACACGCTCGGCATGATTATGGCACGCAATGTCAGCAAGGGCCGAGGCGGACGCAGCAAGCAGATCAACTCGGCAATTCCGAAGACGATTGATGCTGTCACGACGATGAGTGATGCCGACCCACTAATCGCTGAGGCCGCCCGCAGCCGTTACAGATTGCAGAGTCACCTGTGAGTGTTGTTCAGACTCTGAATGGCCCCTCTAATCGAGGCCCTTTAGGGCCTCAAGGGTTAAACCGAGTCCACAGGTCGCCGCACCCGATGTCACTCGCTGAGAATGACTGGTACTCGGCCCTCACCCGCCCAAGCCGCACCGCTTCGACGGCGATGCTTCTGCTCGGCGGGTGGGTGCTCCTCCTTACCATCGTCAACCTAGCAAACGGGGCTTACTCACCTGGATTCAAAGTTCTCTGGCTCGGATTCCTGAGCAACGGAGCACTTGGTGATGTCTCAGTGGCCCACGATGGCGTGTCTGTGGTCACCGACGATATCGTGTTCGGATTCCTCGGTGTAGCGGTTGCTGGACTGGGCTGGTTCGGTCTCGGTAAGGCTGTCGAGGGAGGAGCGGTCGCTGCGATTAAGGGTCTGCCGGATTGTCTAAGTGGACTTTTCTCTAGTGAGAATGGCATTCGCAAGACTATCGCCGACTGGCTTATCGTCGGTGGAATCATCTTCTATCTGGCTTGGTCGGTGCAGAACAATACTTGGGTTGACCCAGGTGTATTCGCTGTTAGCGTTGCGCCGTTCGCATTCGGTGTTGGGCTGAACTTGCTCGACAAGGCTGAGGCGTGAGAGCGCGGCTCCAAGGCTCGATACCTCGGGCTCCGATAATTGAGACTCAGCCTAAGGCTGCCAATTGTGTGTTTAAGCCCGGTCCATCGCTGCGAGCAGTTCGCGGCAGCGTCCCTTTGAATCGTCACCGGTCCATCTGAGCACCACACCCTTGCCCGGTTGTCCGTACAGGACGGCTGCTCCCAAGGGTGCGAGTGGGTGTAGAAGCAGAGGTGCGAGGTCCTCTTCGCCGTCGACATTGATGATGCAGCTTCGGCCGTGCTCTCGCCACGCTCGCATCGCAGCCTCGCAAGCGAGGAATAATCCTGCACTGAGCTGGCTTGCGGGGTTGGTGCAGGTGCGAATATCATCGTAGAGTGAATGGTCTATGGTCGAAGCGTCCGCCCACTTTTCACGCTTGGTTCGACCATCGATAAGGGCGATATCGGCTGGGCTACCAAGATCTTGTAGAGTCTTGACAGTGACATCACCCACAGCTATCACCGGACCGTGGCTTCCGAAAATCTCCTCCAGCACCGCCCGCATCGCAACGCTCGGGTCATCCTCAGGACCCTCGAATAACTGCCCAAACGGGTCTTTCAGATTGGACTCAACCTCGCGCGTCATAACCAGAGAAGCCTGCCCAGCATCGTTCGGCAAGTAGGCCACTCCCTGCGAATCGATCTCACCCGCACGCACGCGCGAGCTCGAAATCGGCGCACCATCGTGCGCCGCAACATGTTCGACAACAATTACCCCAAGCGGGGCCAATCCATTTGCAGCCCGCGCCGAATTAATCCGCTGACACCCAGCCAACGTCTCTGGCGTGCACAGAATCGCAGTCGCCGTCTCATGCCATGGCGCAGGTCCATCCTCATCCTCAAGCACATGGACACTCACCAATTCGGCCTTTTCGCCTAGAGCGGCGAGAAGATTTGCCGAGCGATCGGCCCAAGATTCAATCCGAGAATCCTTTGAATTCGCGAAATGATCGCTCGAAAGCCACACTTCCAACCGCGCGCACTCAGCCAAGCCACGTTCGATGAGCGCGCGGTGCCCAGCATGGAAGCGGTCGAATGTCCCGCCCACTAAGCCCAGTGTGTGCATCGTTAATCAGCCAGAGTATGAAGTCTTGAGGACTTTGGAAAAGGGGTGTGCCCCGGGGCGTAACGGTGACCTTCATCGCAATGCTCGGGCACCTGACCCACCCCGGGACGTCTGTTGGACTGTGGGGTTGTCCCGTAAGTCATTCCGCTCTCTTCCGTTTGCGGTCGTCCGGGGACCCATCACAATCCGACCGTATGTGTTGCTCCGGAGATCATAGCTCAGCAGTGGCTCACTCCGGTCTTCGACATACGGCAAATCCCGTTCCGTGGTACCGTGATTCATCCTACTCACTCCGGCGTGGGGCTTTCGTCGGCACGGTGTTGCCGGTCGGGCGTCGATTCGTCTAGGGGTCCCTTCATGAACCCCTCGGATAGAGGTGGGGGGGTCGAAATGCTAAGTGAAAGTGATTTTTCGGACTGTTTTCGCAGGATTATTGCGTTTTGGTCAGAATGATTTGTTATCGCGCGAGAGGCCTTCGTGCCAGCCGGAACGGCGTAGGATTAGCCTCTCGCTGACGTGTGCATCGCCGCTCATCGCCATCTCGGCGCTGAGCGTCGGCCATTTCTCGACCGGTTGAGCCAACCATCCGACCAATGGATGGGTCCTGCCGGTCGCAGGAGCACCCGATTCGATTGCTCGGTCGAGCGAATCGAGGAGGTCGAGAAGAGGGTCTGCACCCTCGGGAAGTGTCCCTCTCTCGTGTCGCGCGCGCAAGCGTCGCGCGAGTGCATTGCGAATCTCTGGCGAGCACCCGGGGTGGACTCGGTCTCGTAGTCCCGGCGCGTTGCTGGCTTCGCCCTTCGGCCGCAGCACGGCTGCGGCCCATGGAATCGGATTCTCGAATAGCCAATCCATGGCATCCTCCTCCGCGAGCAGATCGGTCAACAATTCTGGAGCCAGCAGCGCCCACCAATCGAGGGGGAGCCTGTCAACAATCGCCTCGACACCCTCGATTTCCAATTGCTTCCCATCACGAATCCGCTCGACCAACAAAGACCAAATCTTCAGGTCATGATTCGCCTCAAATCTGCTCGAGCGCCTCAGTACGCCTTGTAGGATAGGCGCGTATTCGACGGCGTCCGCATCCGCCCCGCCATGAATCCAATCAACAGCCTGCAGTGCCTCCAGCGAATCCGTGGGGGGATGAACCAACCACGCCTCCAATGCCCATCGCACCAAGTCGGCCTGCATATCATCAGGCAACCAAGCTGCATTGCTAAGCAATTGCGCAGCCACCCAAGAAGCACCCTCACTCGCTTGTGCCGGGTCTGTGGCGGGCCGCGCGCGCAAAGCGATCTCCGGATTATCCCGCAGCATCGAGCGCAATTTCTCAGCGAACATCTCAAGCGCGCGCACCGGCGCCTCGTCGGCAACCTCTGCCAGCCTTTCCAACGGCAGGTGTTCCATATCCAGCAGCACTATCCACTCCGAATCCAAACGACTGCGCAACCGCTGCCAACGATGCCAACGCGTACGCGCGGGAGAAGCAATCCAAGCGGCGAGCGGATAGCTCGCCTCCATCATATTCGACCAATCCTCATTCCCCTCTGGGAATTGAGCCACGGCAGACCCGATCATCGAGGAGTTATCACCCTCCCTGAAATTCGCCTCGCCAGCATGCCCAAGCACAGCCCAAGGTGTGGGTGCCTCTTCGCCATCCTCGACCGATTCAGGGCTCATCGGTACTGGATCGACGAGGCGTATGGGCATGTCCCGTCCGCCTCGAGTCCGCAAACGCAACCACGGCAAAGGACGCAAGGGGTCGACGGTCAGTTCATCGAATATTGAGAGAGCAGAATGAGTGGTGTAGGCCAATGTGAGCCGTAGCGAGGGGTGTGAAATCAACGTCGTCAGCACATCGTCGGGAAGCGCCTCTGGAATCTCAAGAACCAGCGGCGGACGCTCCTCCTCAGACACTGCCCATTCGATGAGAGAAGTGACGGCGGTCGGCCCGAGTCCGCGTGTGTCGAGCAAGCGCAAAGTCCTCTCCTCGGTCGCGAAACTCGCTTCTCCCCAATCCTTGCGAAAACGTCGCCATGTCGATTCATCGGTCCTCACTCTTCGCGTGGATGTCAGCCGCTCTCTGAGACTATTGAGGCGACGCTTGCGTTCGGACGGGATGAGACGGGGGTGGGCTCGGCGAATCCAAGCGTCGAGACACGAAATGGGATATTCGTGGCCTGCTGCATCGAGACCTCCGAGGTCAGCGATGACCAGAGCATTGGCTCGGGCTGTTCGTAGCAGCATCGAGCGTGGCAATCGCTCCTCCATGATTGCTGAGATAGGGTCCATGGGCCGGATGTCTGGCGATTGATTGTGACAATTGCCTAGGGTCCACCCACCGCGATGGTGGCTGGCTTCTGGGAGCGGTGGGTCGGGTCGGCGGCTCGGGGCTTCGAACCAGATTCCAGGGGCCAGAGCCACCGGTCGGTCGGCATCGACCAATCGGGCGCGGACGATGCCGATTGTATGATTCTCACCAACATAGGATGAGATGCTCTCAGGGTCGTGGCTGACAGGCGGTTCTGGGAGCATCTCGAGGGAGCGCAGATCGAACCAGCGCGGCGAGCGCTCCCTCAGGACCGCCCAAGTCCAGGAGACCCCCTCTCTTCCGGTAGAACCTCCTTCGGCTGAAGCGAGACGTATCGGGCGGTCAGGTATCAAGATGAGAGGACTGTCAATCGGAGCCAAAAGTCCAATCAGAAGGTTGGCTCCGTCGCGAGCGAGGAGGCAGCAATTAGGGGATGGAGAGGGCAAGGGTAGAGCCTCCATCGCCCTCGACAACTCATCTGAGCGGATAGCCTCCCACCCAGATGTGGTCAGATGGAGGCGCGCGCCGCGCGCTCCGGCTGCTTGGTCACTGGCGACCAGTCCATCGTTTCTCATCCGCCGTAGCTCAGCTGAAGCATGAGGAATTCGCAAATTCGTATCGCGTGCGAGCTCAGTGACCGTGGCGCCTCCATCTGTGAGCCGATCCAAGAGGCGCCGGCGATGTCCGCTGCGAATTCGCCGCAGATTGGCAGAATCAGCGTCAGAAGCGCCGAACTGCGAGTCTTCCGACACTAAGCACCCCCTCCTGATTCAATTAGTTAGAGAGTCCTTATTAAAATATGCGATTTAATTACATTTGCTTACAGATTTCCTATGGAAAATGTAACAGTTTCATTTTCACACCGACTTTATTGATGGAATCTACCGTAATTAGTGCAACTATCTGTAACTAAGGGAGGCTTTGAGTTGCAGAACTGTTATATCAACGCCTGTCGTCCTGTCGGTAACGGACTCGTCAAGCGGCCGAGTCGAGAGGGAGGATGAGACGGAAATGGACGCGCAGAACCTGCGAGAACTAATCCGGAACTACCTATCTCAGCGGCCGCGAAACACCATCGAGATCTCGACCTGGCTATCCCGCCGGATCGACCCTAAGAACCGCCCAGCGGATATCACGAGCATCCTCGAATCGGATGATCAGATTATGCGCATCGGAACCGTTCGCCAGAGTGGGATGCATCGGGCGGATTCGCCGGTTTCCGAGTGGGCATCGAGCGATTGGGTCGAGCATCACGAGAGGAATGAGTCCAACAAAAAGGAGAGCTGAATATGCGCACAACAAGACTACGACAAAAAATCAAGAAATTCCTGAACGTTAGGGGCGAAGCCAATACTACCGAGATTCTTGAACATGTCAATTCCACCATGCGCCACGGCACCACCCCTCAACAACTGGGCAATGTGCTCTCCAAGGACAAGGACATCCTCAAAGTTGCAACTACAAAGCGTGGCGGGGCTCTCTCCGGCCGCTACGAAATCTGTGTCTGGACTCTGCGCCCTGGAGTTTTCGACGACGATAATTGAGCGGATTCGATCGCACTCTCTTTGGCCGATTACGCTTCAAGCTCTACCGACCAGTCGCCTGTGCGTGCGAGACTGTTCATCGCGGCTCTATGAGCGAATGCACCTTGACTCTCCTCGTTCGAGCCGCTGGCCCAAGTCTGCAATGCGTGCGCGAGAAGGGCTCGCCCGTAGGAGTATGACAACTGCCATGGGTGGTCGACGTCCATTCCATTCATCAGATTGAGATGGGCCGTCGCGTCCTCATCCGATTGTCCTCCCGAGAGGAAGACGATTCCTGGAAGGTCGTGTGGAACGTGGTTGGTGAGACAATCCACAGTCATCTGTGCTGCCTGTTCTCGGCTGCCTTGGTCAGTGCATGCCTTTCCGGGAAGGACCATGTTGGGCTTGAGTAGAGCACCGGGAATGTGCACTCCCTGCAACTCGCAAGCGGCAAAGGTCGCATCGAGGATTCGCGCGGTGACATCGTAGCAGGTCTGAGCGTTATGGTCACCATCCATCAGAACCTCTGGTTCGATGATAGGAACTAGGCCTTGCTCCTGACAAATCGCTGCGTATCGAGCGAGGGCATGGGCATTGGTTGAGATATTGGCCTCGCTCGGCATTCCATCGCCGATTCGGATTACTGCGCGCCACTTGGCGAAGCGGGCGCCCATCGCGAAGTACTCCTCGCAGCGCTCGCGGAGTCCATCGAGTCCCTCTGTGATCTTCTCACCAGGGTGGTGCGCGAGTTCCTTGGCTCCGGTATCGACTTTGATTCCGGGGTGGACGCCTCGACTGGCGAGGTATTCCGGAATCGGAGTGCCATCGTTCATCGTCTGACGAATGGTCTCATCGAAGAGGATGACACCACTGATGGCGGACTCGTAGCCGCCGGTGGCGAAGATGTTCGAGCGGTAGGCTCGGCGAGTCTCCGGTGAAGGCTCAACGCCGACGGCTTGCAGCCTATTCGACATCGTTCCATTACTCTCGTCGGCGGCCAGAATTCCTCGGCCGGGAGATACCAATTCACGCGCAGTCTGCTCAAGTAGTTCAGTGTCCATCTTCGAACCCCGCGCTTACGTGCGGGGTTCGGGAGATGAAGGCTTTGCCCGCGAATTGTGATTTCGCGCTCAAGCCGAGCGGATATTGTCGACGAATCTGTGACCGCCGCTGGCTACGTCGATGACTTCGGACTGTACCGAGTATCGGCCGTCCGAGAGTTGTTCTACCCCGAAGGTTCGACCCGGGCAGACTCCTGTTCCGATGAATAATGCATCATCGCTGGCGCAGAGTTCGTCACGGTCCCAGAGACGCTCGATATCTCCATCGATCATCTTCTCCGCGCGCTCGCGATGCCCCTCGTTCTTGAACACGAGGCGCCCCTCGAATGGGGCGCCGAGACCGCGCAGAGCGGTTGCTGTGATGACGCCTTCTGGCGCTGCGCCGATTCCCATCAGCATGTCGATTTCTGAGTCCGGGTCGGCGGCGTTGAGCGCCGCCGCTACGTCTCCGTCGCCGATGAGGATGACGTTCACATCGTGCGCACGGAGTTCTGCAATCAATTTCTCATGCCTCGGCCTATCCATCACTACGATGTTTAGTTCAGACTCCTTCTTACCCAAGGCCGAGGCCGCAGCCTCGACATTGTAGGAAGTAGAAGCGTCGAGGCTGATCACACCTTCAAGCTCGGCTGGCCCTGCAATTTTATCCATGTAACAATCAGGGGCGTGAAGAAGAGATCCACGAGGAGCCGCAGCCAATACCGCCATCGCGTTCGGTAAATCCTTCGCTACATGATTTGTACACTCAAGAGGGTCAACCGCGATGTCGATAGATGGCGCACCTGCGACCCCTTGCATCGAGCCTAACGGTTCTCCAATCCAAAGCATCGGCGCGTCGTCACGCTCACCCTCACCGATGGCAACCCTGCCATCGAAAGGTACGCCATCGAAAACCGCCCGCATCGCTTCGACAGCCGCGCCGTCAGCCGCTTTCCCATCTCCGCGTCCGCGCCAAGCGGATGCTGCAATCGCAGCCGCCTCGGTCGCGGCGAGGAAGTGACTCTCCAAATCGATGGTTGCCATGACCGCCGCGAATGGCGTTCAGCATTCAATCATACGGGTCGCCCGCGCTCAAACAACTCAGCGATTACGTGGCTGACCCTTGCTCTTTCGAATCACTCGAACGCCATCTATCTGAGCACTCGGGTACTGACCCTCAGCATCCTTCTCCACCGACTTGAGCATATCCCAAGCGCAGAGCAGTCCAGCGTTTACCCCACAAAGAGCCTCCATCTCTACACCGGTTGTCCAGTGAGTCCTAACACTAACTGTGCAACGAAGACCCGCCTCCTCAACAGCCCAATCAACCGTACAACCCTCGATTGGAATCGGATGACAATGTGGCAACATGCGCGGCGTCTCCTTCACAGCCTGAATGGCTGCAACGGTCGAAGCCTCGCGAACATCACCCTTCGGCGAGCGCCCATTAGCAACCACATCGAGGCTTGCCGCAGACAACCTCAGCAATCCAGTCGCCACCGCTTCGCGGGCGACGACCGGCTTAGAACCAACATCGATTATCCCCGTGAAAGAATCCTCCATGACCTTGCCCCGAGTTGGCGGAGGTGTGACTCCCTAATCACAGGCTCGCAGCGAGGGTTAAGCGGGGTTTCCGAGCAATCCGCTGAAATACTCGATAGGAAATTGACAAATGTGGCCGAAGCATTCCGCGACAAGGCGACTCCCGGAGTCGTTCCTCAACTCGAGTCTGGTGTAGACCATGACCGGCCGAAATCTGAGGGGCAGAAACTGCAGGTGATTGACGATCTCTGCGTCGGCTGCTCTTACTGTCTGATGGCTTGCAAAGACGATGCCCTGATTGTTGAAGGACTCTGTGAGGTCATCGAAAAGAATTGCACGGACTGCCTACGCTGCCTGCTCTGGTGCCCTACCGGTGCCCTCGTCTATGCTTGAGTGGTGGTACAGGGATGGCAAAGCCGAAGGCTCTCGTAATTGGGGCTGGAGTCGGTGGGTTATCATCCGCTGCGAAGATGGCTCAGTCGGGCAATTTTGAGGTGAGCGTCTTCGAGCGGATGTCATTTGCCGGTGGGCGTTTCACTCAGCATGATCACGATGGATTTGCGATTCCCACCGGCGCGGTTCACATGGTTCCGCACGGCAAGAAGGGGCCGTTTGCCGATCTGATTCTGGGTTCGCGTGCCAAAGGTGGTCTTGATCTTGGTCGGCATGGAGTGGATTTCCTGCCGACGAGTCATTTCGCTTGTCAATTGAAGGATGGGCGATTTCAGGCTGCGAACTCAGTGTACGGGATTCTTCCTTGGTTTTCGGCGAAGGATACGCTGAATCTTCCAGGGCTATTGGCCAAGGGAGCTAAGCAGCCTTGGGGTAATGAGACCGAGGATGGGAGGACTTACCTTGAGAGGAAGTTCAGCGATGAGTTCATCGATTTTCTTGATGCTTTCTCAAATTTCGCAATTAGTTTGCGGTATGATCAGATGCCTGCATCGACAGTTGTTCGGATGTTGCAGAATTCCTTCTGGTCGGACCGGCCTCATGTTCCAAAGGGTGGTTGCAAGGGTGTTATCGATGGGTTGCGCGCGGATTTGCGAGAGAATGGTGCGCGCGTGAAGTTGAGTCATGAGGTGACCGAGATTCTTCCTGGGTCGGCTGAGGAGGAGACGAAGCAGCATCGCTTCTGCGTCGGGGTGCGCCGACGTGGGCGTGATGAGGCGAGTTGGGTCGGCGCTGATTCGATTGTGCATAATGGCGGCCACCCGAATTTGTTGAAGGCGCTTTCAGATGATTTCGAGGTGGCCGAGGGGCTGCGCGAACAGGTTCGTGATACACAGGCTGTTGGAGGGATAGGATTCTGCTTCGCGCTCGATGATGACATTCCTGTTCGCAGCAGCGGGGTGACGATGCTACCCAGCCTTGAGCGGGTCGGAGGATTCGTGATTCCAACCTTCTCCGACCCGAGCCTCGCGCCGGAGGGAAAGCATCTGATGATTACTCACCAATTCGTTCCTGATGCTTCCGTGAAGTCCGAGATTAGCAAGGGTCGCGAGGAACTCTACGAGGCGATTCCTTGGTTGGCAGACCATGGCGAGGAATTGTGCGTCCACACATATCATCGCAATTGGCCCTGCAACCGTGCGCCGCAGGGTGCTGAGTTGCCGATGGATGTCGGGGTCGAGGGGATTCGATGCGTTGGTGACGGCGTGAAGGGTCACGGTTGGATGATGGTTGAGGGAATCGCCTCGAATGTGCCTCACGCTGTTGAACAGGTCAGCGCTTCGATGCGTTGAGTATAGTTTCGTGACCGATTCTTCAGCCCAAGCCAGCCTTCCAGATTTCCCCGTCGGCTCGAACTTCTTTCTTCCACAGAGGCGCTTGGGACTTTAGTTCGGTGATTAACCAAGAACAAGCCTCGAAACCCTCGGCTCGGTGTGGGCTGCCCACGTGAATACAAACGATTGGCTCGGCGGGCAGTACGATTCCTGTGCGGTGTGCCATCACCACCGATGAGACGCCGAACCGCTCGACCGCTTCGATCGCAAGTCCATTGAGCACGTTCGGCAATTTCTCCTCCCAGGCGTCGAACTCGAGCCGCTCAACCTCGACCCCTTGGTCTTCACCGCGTGTCAGACCGACGAACGATACGACGCTACCACAGCCCTTCGGGTCGACCAGACCTCGAAGGGCCTCGGGGTCGAGGACCTCCGCCTCGACCCTTACCACGATGCGCGCCACGATTCCCCATCCTAGCCAAGCGCTTCAATGCCTCGCTGCGCCTCGATGCTTCCTACACAACAATTCAAACACCAACTCAGGCTCCCCGGCTCGTGACCCGACGTATCGATATCCTCGGCGCAGGACTATCCGGTCTCTCGGCTGCTACCATTCTCGCGCGCGAAGGATACGATGTGCATGTGCACGAACTCCGCAAGAATTCCGGAGCGCGGTTCGACGGAGATTTCCAAGGAATCGAGAATTGGACCAGCGAGACCGATTTCTTTGACGAGATGCGCGGTTGGGGCCTCGATCCTGACGAATTCAAGTCGGATGACTTCAGCATCATCGATCTCATCCATCCCGACGACGCGATTACTCACCCGAAGACCGATGGAATTGCGTTCCGAGTCGTCGAGCGCGGCACAGATGAGCATTGTATCGATCAAGGATTCAAGCGAATGGCACTCGCCGCCGGCGCGAACATCCACTACGAGACTCGCAAGGACCCAAGCGAGTGCGATATCATCGCCGCCGGTCCGAAGGAATCCAGCGCGGTCGCATTTGGAGAGATATTCCACACCGATCACGAGAATATCGTCGCCTTCCAACTCAATGACAAGCTCGCCCCGGGCGCCTATTCCTACCTCATCATCATCGACGGAGTCGGCCTCATCTGCACCTGTCTATGGCGCAAGCAGAAGAAGTCCGGCCGTTACCTCAACGAGACCATCGCTTGGTACGATCAGCACTACGAACTCAACCGCCGACCCATCAAGAGAGTCGGCGGCAAAGGCGACTTCTCCCTCCCTGACCACTACATCCACGAGGGCCGCCATTATGTCGGTGAAGCCGGCGGCCTACAGGACTTCATGTGGGGCTTCGGAATGCGCTACGCCATCACCAGCGGAGTGCTGGCAGCCCAATCGATAATGGGCGAAACCGACTACCAGAAACAAGTCCGCAATCGCCTACTTCCTCTGGTTCGAGCCAGCGCCATCAACCGCTTCCTGATGAACCGAATCGGCGATCGCGGATTCAAGATGGTCGCGCGCTATTGGATGCGCGACCAAGCGCGCAAAGGAGACGGGCTGGCCTTCATGAAATGGGTCTACCAGCCCGGCCTGCTGCGCCGCGCCCTCTGGCCAGTAGTCCGAATCGGAATGCTCCGACGCAAGCAGCTCTCAGACGGGCGCATGGTATCGCGAATGCCTTTCCGCAAGTCACTCTCACGCGACGTTTGGGAACCCAGCCAAGCAGCCGAGGAGATTGGGCAACAGTGGAAGGCCGCCCAGCGCGGAGGAGGGGGCATTTCCTTCTCCGAAACCGACGCATGAGGTGCGATTTCCCTACTCTCGACAGCCTCCAACCCCACCCGTGTGATTCATAATCCGACCTTCGATGGCGCGGCCATGACCTCATGGCCTGAACTTGAGCCAATGCCGAACCGCCTGGTGAACTACGGAGTCACCGAGAATGGAATCGCTATCATCGAACTCGCCTCCAATTCAGCGGGCGCTCCGCTTGAAGGAGACGAGGTCGGCCCGAATACCTACACTCACGAAATGATGCGCGACATCGATACCGCTGTTGTCAAGGCGCGCTTCGATGATGATGTCAGCGTGATTCTCATCACCGGCAACGGACACAAGTTCTTCTCCGCCGGCGCTTCAATTCAGATGCTAAACTCGGTCACCCCCGGCTTCAAGTACAATTTCTGCCTACACGCGAATGAGACTCTCAGCCGCCTAGAGCAGACCCCGAAGTTGGTCATCTGCGCAATCAATGGTCACGCTGTCGGCGGCGGCCTTGAGATCGCAATGGCCTGTGATATCCGCATCGCGCGCAAGGACAGCGGCAAGTGCGGACTTCCTGAGATTAACCTCGGTGTTCTCGCTGGAACCGGCGGAACCGCCCGTCTATCTCGCCTTATCGGAAAGTCCCGCGCCCTCGAATACATGGTCAGCGGAGAGCTGATGGCATTCGAGAAGGCCAAGGAGATGGACCTCATCAACGATGTTTGGGACGGCTCCCTAGAGGACTTCCGCCAAGACATCCTCGACTACGCCAGCCAGTTCACTCTGCCCTACAAGGCGACAATGGCTGTTGGCAACATCAAGCGCTCGGTTCAATCCGGACCTGAGATGCCATTTGAGTACCACCTCGCGCTTGAGAGAGAACTGCAAGCAGCCCTCTTCAACAGTGAAGATGCAAAAGAGGGAATCGCGGCTTACGTCGAGCGACGCACTCCTCGATTCGAAGGTCACTGAAGTAGTGTTTGAAAAGCAGAAATGATTCGGTGGGAACATGACAGAGACAGAGATCGTACAGGACTACTCCCCGAACTTTGAGGCGTGGATTGGTGATTTTCAGGAATGGCAGACACGAATTGGCTTCGACCCATCGTGGCTGGGAGACTACCGATTCGACATCAAGTTCGACTGGGACACCGCTGGTAACCAGATCGAATTCGGTGATTTCGAGGGCATGCCGAAGTGGCAGCGACGCATGCAGATTCCACAGCAGAACATCCGCGACGCAATCATCTCGATGGTCAGCGTGCAAGGCGACACGGAGTTCGCCAGCGTCGAGCAACAGAACCACCTGCTGGCGACCGCACCAACCGAGTACGACCGCAAGTCAGCCCTACGAATCATGTGCGAAGAGCAGCGCCACGGATGGCAGATGGCCTACCTTCTATGCACCTACTTCGGCGAGCACGGAGTCCGCGAGGCAGCAAAGCTGCTTGAGCGCAACGCGCAGGAAGGGACCCGTATCCTCGGTTCCTTCAACGCACCAATCGACCACTGGCTCGATTTCTTCTGCTTCACCCACTTCATCGACCGCGACGGCAAGTACCAACTGAAGATGCTCAGCACCTCTTCCTTCCAGCCGCTCGCAGCCAGTATGGGCCCGATGCTGAAGGAGGAATCCTTCCACCTCGGAACCGGTGCAAACGGACTGCGCCGAATCGTCAAGCAGGGAGTCATCCCGTGCGCCCTGCTCCAGAAGTACGTCAACAAGTGGGTCAGCACGGGCCTCGACCTCTTCGGCACCGACGATTCGACATCGGCCCAGTGGGCCTACGTCTACGGAGTCAAGGGCCGATACGACGAGCGCGAATCTGCAGAAGCGGCTGACCGCGAGCACCTCAACGAGGCCAGCCGCGAACTATACTTCCAGGAATTGCGTGACGAGATGGTACGCATCTCCAAGGCGCGCAAAGAAGGCGAGCCGGAGTTGTTCATTCCATCTGACAAGTTCAACCGCGGCATCGGAAAGTACGCTGGAAAGCGCTACACGATTACCGGCGAAGACTTCGAGGGGTCCGACGAGGATTGGACCGCTTACCTTGACGAGGTTCTCCCGACCGACGAGGACGAAGATCGTCTGATGAACGAGTACATGCAGCAAGAATGGATTCAGTACCGCGAGTGGAAGGGTAACTGACCGCGGGTGATTTGATGCAACACCTGTCACTCTTGGCTTTCGATAAGGAGCGCTGTAAGCCATTTTTCGATCGTTTAACCGAGCTTTTCCACGAGCATCACCACTCCGAGGCGCAAAACGCCGAGGGATACGAAGAATTGCTTTACCGCGTTCACCGACCTTACAAAAATTCGATGCTCGACATGGTCGATGCTTGGATGGGACTCGAAAAGCGAGATTGGAGAGAGGAGACTACGCGCGAGGTCAAACTCGCAATGTACGCGATTCGCTACCCCGACACGCTACTGCTCGACTCCTTCACACCCAACGCACGATCCGACATCGTTCGGCTCTCCGCCTACCTCCATTTCACCCAGCACACCTACGCGATATGGGACGAGGATACTCGCAAAGGATTGGCTAAGTTGGGAATCGAAATTCCAGCGACCGAGGTCGCTGACCCCTTCATTTACGGCGCTTATGTTTCAGCGATTGAATTGCTCAAGGATGTGGCTCCGTTCACTTGTTTCCTTGAGCACGATGTTCCTCGGCAGCGGCTCTTCCAGGCTGCTCTTGCCGCCTATGGTAGGGAGTGAACTGGATGGAAATTCGTACCGTCGCCGTAATCGGCGCCGGTACGATGGGCGCTGGAATCGCTCAGGTTTGCGCCCAAGTCGGATGGGAGACTCGCTTGTTCGATGCTTTTCCCGAAGGCTTGGCAAAGGGTATGTCTGCTATCGATGCCTTCTGGGACAAGGGGATTGCTCGTGGTAAGACGACCGCGGAGCAGAAGGCTGAGTGGTCAGGTAATTTGTCGGCTGTTGCCGATATGGGCGAGGCGGTTGATGGCGCTGATTTGGTGATTGAGGCAGTGCCCGAAATCATGGATTTGAAGCAGAAGATTTTCTGCGATTTGGAAACTCTTGCTCCGCCCCATGCGATTCTTGCGACGAATACTTCGGGGCTTCCTATCGGCGCGATTGCAGCGGCTACAGGTTGTGCTGATCGCGTGATTGGAATGCACTTTTTCAATCCGGTTCCAATCATGAAATTGCTTGAGGTCGTACAGCACGATGCTTGCTCGGATGAGACCGTGGCAGCCGCTCAGTCCATCGGTTCTGCAATGGGTAAGGAGACGATTCTAGTTCGTGACGTCCCCGGATTTGCAACTAGTCGACTCGGGGTCGTACTTGGAAATGAGGCGATTCGGATGCTCGCTGACGGAGTTGCCAGCGCATCCGATATCGACACGGCGATGCGTCTTGGATACCGTCACCCGATGGGGCCGTTGGAGTTGTCGGACTTGGTCGGTCTAGACGTTCGCCGTGACATTCTGAATAATTTGGCTGAGGCTTTCGATGACGATGCATACCGGCCTCAGCCTCTGCTCGAGGCGCTTGTCGCCGAGGGCAGTCTAGGAAAGAAATCGGGGAAGGGAATCTACGATTGGTCGAGCGGTGAGAAGGTCGAGCGCGACGACCTTCCATTGTGAGGAGGGAGCGGATTGTCGATTCCACTCTGGGTCGAAGCCATCGGGGTTGGAGCAGGATTCTTGGGTGTCATAGCTTGGTTACCGCAAATTCGCAAGGTTTGGGTTGAGGGTAAACACGAGGGCATCTCGCTCCCAACATTCGCTTTGGTTTCTGCCTCGCTGAGTCTTTGGTTGATCTATGGGCTCGTCATCAAATCGGTTGCCATGACGCTTGCAAATGTCGCCGCGCTGTCCTGCATAATCGCGATTATCGTTGGTGTTGTTCGACTTCGCGGCGCGGAATGAATCACTCTTCTTCGGAGCGCCCGAAGGAAGGCGCTCGCTTCTCGAGGAAGGCAGAGACACCCTCGGCAAAATCCGGTGTCAATGAGGCCGAGGTGATGAGAACCCTCTCGAACTCTAATTGAGTCTCCATGAATGTCGAGGTCGAGGCATCCAGCAATTGCTTGGTCCCCTGCTTGCTCGCCTCAGCCCACGCGCCCCACTTGGCAGCGACTTCGATGGCGCGTGGCAACAAATCATCAGCACTGACGACCTCGTCAACTGCCCCATATTCGAGGGCTTGCGCGCCTGTCCAAGTCTCGTTATCGAAGAAGAATCGGCGGGCGCGCTGATTCCCAACCAAGCGCGGCAGTAACCAAGTCGAGCCACCATCGGGAGACAATCCCAGAGAAAAGAAGGCGGCAGCCAGCCGCGCCTCGGGCACGCATACTCGGTAATCCGCACACAGAGCAAGCCCGAGCCCACCACCAGCAGCAGCCCCGTTCATCGCCGCAACGAAGACCGTCGAGGAACGCCTCAAGCGCAACTCAAGAGGATGCAATACTCCTGTCAACTCACCGACCAAGTCGCCGACCGTACCATCGTCAATAGTATCGGCAAACTCATCGATATCAGCACCGGTACAGAAGAATCGACCTGTCCCAGTCAGAACGATCGCCTTGCAGGACGGGTCGTCCAACAAGCCACCCAACACAACTGAAATTTCGTGTATCGAATCGCGAGAGAAGGCATTTCGAGCAGCGGCCTCGGAGAGCGTAACCACCGCAACCCCACCGTCGTGACGCCCTACCTCAATACCCATGACCCCCCAGTCGAGACTCCACTTTTAGTCTGCATGAATCTGATAAGTCGCCTCGCGTTGCCCCACCCATGCACGCGCGAGACAGCATCTACATCGATGGAAAATGGGTCGCACCAAGCGGCGAAGGAACGATTGATGTCGTCAACCCAGCAACCGAACAGTCCATCGGTTCTGTGCCGGTTGGCAGCGCGGCGGACGTCGATGCCGCAGTCGCCGCCGCGCAAGCAGCATTCGCAAGTTGGTCGCAGTCCTCAATTGAGGATAGACAAGGTTACTTGAACGCGATTTCAGCCGCTATCAAAGAGCGCGGCGAGGAGATTGCACAGGTCATCACCGCTGAGGTCGGAACGCCAATCAATTACTCGCGAATGGCGATGGTAGGAACACCGCGCGTCGTCTCGCGCTCGTACGCCAAGATGCTCGATGAATTTGAGTGGGAAGAGGAAGTTCGCAACTCGCTCGTGGTCAAGGAGCCGATCGGAGTCGTCGGCATGATTACGCCGTGGAATTTCCCGCTTCACCAGATAATCGGCAAGGTCGCCCCCGCCCTCGCTGCAGGTTGCACGATGGTCCTCAAACCCTCGAAGGAGGCTCCGCTCAACGCCTTCATCCTTGCAGATATCATCCATGAGATTGGATTGCCCGCGGGCGTGTTCAATCTAGTCTCAGGCCACGGCCGCGAGATCGGCGAGACACTCGCCGCCCACCCCGAAGTCGACATGGTGAGTTTCACCGGTTCGACCGGCGCAGGAGTCAGCGTTTCTCAAGCCGCCGCACCAACAGTCAAGCGCGTCACCCTCGAACTCGGCGGCAAGAGCGCTAACATCATTCTCGATGACGCGGACATCGCGAAGGCCGCCAAGATGGCGGTCTACGCCTGCTTCAACAACTCAGGCCAAGAGTGTTCCAGCCTGAGCCGACTCCTCGTGCCCGCCGCCGCGCGCGACGAGGTAGTCGAAGTCATCGCAGCCACAATGGCGCGATATTCGGTCGGCGACCCTCTCGACGAATCGATGCGCTGCGGGCCGATGGTGTCGGCGCGACAGCAGGAATCGGTCGCCGGTTTCATCGCTTCCGGAATAGCCGAAGGTGCGACACTTGTTGCGGGAGGTGAAGGGATGCCGGAGGATTTGGAGAGCGGTTTCTTCGTCAAGCCAACGGTATTCGCCGACGTCACCTCAGACATGACAATCTTCCGCGAGGAAATATTCGGACCGGTCCTCTCAATCACAACCTACGAAACCGAGGAAGAGGCAATCGCACTCGCCAACGACTCGGAATACGGCCTGTCGGGTGGGGTCTGGTCGGGTGACGAGGCACGTGCTCTTCGCGTTGCTCGGGCACTGCGAACGGGGCAGGTCAGCATCAATGGTGGCGCGTTCAATATCAGCGCCCCGTTCGGCGGCTACAAGCTATCTGGGAATGGGCGAGAACTCGGCGTTCACGGACTTGAAGAGTTCCTCGAAATCAAGGCGATTCAACGCTGAGGTGGCCAGAAATGGTCGGCAGGTTGCTGATCATTTCTGGGGCGAGCGGGGTCGGCAAGTCGACGCTTACTGCGAGGCTTGCCGCCTCACTCGAATTCGATAAGGTGGTCTCGACTGACACGATACGTGAGACTCTGCGAACCACCATGTCGGTCGAGGAATCACCCGCTCTGTACCGTTCCTCATTCCAGCCGGGCGGGTCGGGCGCGATTGCTGATTGGAAGGCAACCATCGCGCCGCTGCGCGAAGCCATCGATGCGGTCATCGCGCGCGAGATGAAGCGAGGTGGAGATCTCCTGCTAGAAGGCGTCCACCTCGCTCCTTCATTCGGCATCATCGACGCTTGGAGAGCCGCGGGAGGAACAGCACTCGGCGTCGTAATGCACGTCGAAGACTCGGAAGAACACGTGCGGATGATTGCGTCTCGGCGCAAGCATAACGGGCGCCCGGTCAGGCATTATCTGGACCATATCGAGCGCATCCGAGCCATTCAATCCGAGATGCTCCGCCTCGCGAAAAACTCCGGCTGGCTGACCTTTGACGTAACCCAAGCCGACGACCCCGTTGGAGAAATTGAGGAATCCATTAGGTGAACCACAGAGCCACGGAGAACTCTGAGCCTAGGAATAATCGTGCCGCAGGGAAAAGAGTTGTAAACTCTAACAATTAGGAAATG
>CAYFHB010000008.1:0-25388 GCA_964342705.1 uncultured Candidatus Poseidoniales archaeon | reverse complement strand
GCGTAGACATCTTCGCTATTTTCGCGGAAGATGATCATGTCTACTGCGCCGGGGTCGCGGACTGGGCTTGGGGTACCTGCGTACCAGCGGACTGGGCGGACGCAGGCAAAGAGGTCGAGTTTCTGGCGAAGTGCGACGTTTAGGCTGCGGATGCCGCCGCCGACTGGAGTTGTGAGTGGGCCTTTGATGGAGACGAGGCCACTTCGCATGGCGTCGAGGGTTGCCTCTGGGAGCCATTCGCCGGTTGCGTCGAATGCCTTCTGGCCGGCGAGTGTTTCGGACCAGTGGATCTGGCGGGTGCCGTCGTATGCCTTGTTGACTGCTGCGTCGACTACATCGATCATCACCGGAGTGATGTCGATACCGATTCCATCGCCCTCAATGTAGTGGACTATGGGGTGGTCGGGCACGTTCAGTTGGCCATTCGCCATGGTGATTGCGCGCCCTTCGCTCATGTCTCTCAGGCGCGCGACCTGCCTTCCATTGATGAAGCCAACCCTCAAGACGGGCGCGCGTGAGGGGTGCAACATGAAGGGGACTGTGCGCTGGACTGGCGGCCGCACCATGGAGGGTGAAACCCCGTCGGGCAAGGTCACACCGTTGTACTCGGAGACTGCGCCAAGCCCGATGGAAGTGGTTCTGCAAGGCCACGCTGCATGTTCGATGGTCGACCTCCGAGTTGGGCTGAAGCACCGTATGGAGGATGTTCGAGCAATGTGGATCGATATCGAAGCTGACCGTGCTGAGGAGCGGCCCCGAGTTTTCACGGCGGTGCGAATGCACTACGTAATCGAGGGCGATGTGCCAGAGAAGCTCGTACGACGAATTATCACTCATTCGCACGCTCAGGATTGCTCAGTCGGAATCATGATTTCGCGGTCGGGCGCAAGTGTAGATTGGACACTGGATATCCGACCCTGAACCCAGAATCTTTACTCTGGGAGAAGACGCGGATTATACATTTCCCAAGCCCAATCTATCTCCTCCGAGGAGGTCTTTTCCTCAATCATTAAAGTCCCTCCTTGGGCACAACCGAACCCTTCGCGCGTGCGAAGGACAGAATCGAGCCGGGGAAATAATTCAGAAGTGGTCAAAATGCAGACGCGAACAGATGATGAGACGGTCGCGGATGATGTCGAGCCTGAGAAGGGTCTAGTCATCGAGCGGCGCTTCACTTCCTCCGGCTCGGACCCTTTCGACGCATTCGATTGGATTGAGATGAGTGTTGAGATTCGCAACCCCGATGGAACTCTCGCACATGAAATCGAAGGCGTGCAACTCCCGTCAGGATTCGCCGGAGTTCCCGGTAAGGTCTGTGCTCAGAAGTACCTGAGGAAGGCGGGTGTGCCGGCCGCTCTGCGCAAGGTGCCGGAGGACGGGGTGCCCCTCTGGCTACAGCGCAGTGAGCCGGATCACGAGAAGCTGCAGACTCTCGCGGCCGAGGAGAGATTCGTCGGCGAGACCGATGGTCGCGAACTATTCCGCCGCTTGGCGGGGACCTGGACATACTGGGGATGGAATTACGGATACTTCGCCAGCGAGGCTGACGCGCGCGCTTACTACGACGAGATGTGCTATCTCATCGCCAGCCAACGCTCCGCTCCTAACAGTCCGCAATGGTTCAACACAGGCCTCAACTGGGCATACGGCATCACCGGCCCTGCCCAAGGTCACCACTATGTCGATGGAACGACTGGTGAGCTCAAACTCTCTGAGGATGCTTACACGCACCCGCAGCCTCACGCTTGCTTCATCCAATCAGTGAGCGATTCACTAGTTGGAGGATCCGAGTCGATCATGGGCCTGTGGAACCGTGAGGCTCTGCTGTTCAAGTATGGTTCAGGGACCGGCTCCAACTTCTCGCGAATCCGTGGAGCGGGCGAACCGCTCTCGGGCGGAGGAACCTCAAGCGGCCTGCTCTCCTTCCTCAAGATTGGCGACCGCGCCGCTGGCGCGATAAAGTCTGGTGGAACCACGCGCCGCGCGGCGAAGATGGTCACCCTTGACCTCGACCATCCAGATATCGAGGAGTACATCGATTGGAAGCTATCGGAGGAAGAGAAGGTCTCTGCTCTCGTTATCGGATCGAGTATTCTACAGAAGCACGCCGACTCGATAATGAAGGCGATTTGGGCTCATGACGAGGACGAGTCGCGACTCGACCCATCGTCTAATGGCGCTCTGAAAATGGCGATGGTCAAGGCAGTAAGAGACACGGTGCCCCAGCCTCACATCAAGCGAATTCTCGACCTCGCCGGCCAGGGATGGAAGCAGATGACCTTCGAAAAATTCGATACCGACTGGCAAGGCGAGGGGTACAATACCGTCTCGGGCCAAAATTCGAACAACTCGGTACGCGTTCCAAATTCATTCATGGACGCTCTGCGTGATAATGGCGAGTGGAATCTCTACCACCGCACAGAATTAACACGAGCGGAAGAGGCCAGCCGAGAGCCGGAGCCTTGCCGCTCGATGCCTGCATCCGAACTCTGGGACAAGGTCGCTTACACGGCTTGGGCCTGCGCTGACCCAGGAGTGCAGTTCGATACTACAATCAATGAGTGGCACACCTGTCCTGAGGGTGGTCGGATCAACGGTTCGAACCCTTGCAGCGAGTACATGTTCCTCGATGATACCGCTTGCAATCTAGCGAGCATCAACCTGCTTCACTACTACGATAAGGCGACGCAAACTTTCGATGTCGACGACTTCCGTCACTCGGTTCGACTGTGGACTGCGACTCTCGAAATCAGCGTACTGATGGCTCAATTCCCAAGCAAAGAAATCGCCCGCAAGTCCTACGAATACCGCACCCTAGGCCTTGGGTACTGCAACCTCGGTTCACTCCTCATGCACATGGGGATACCGTATGATGATGAGCGCGGATACGCGATTTGCGGCGCTCTGACCTCGGTGATGTGTGGCGAGTCCTACGCTACCAGCGCCGAGATGGCGTCCGTGCTCGGGCCATTCCCTGATTACTCGGCGAATGCCGACCACATGCTGCGCGTGATGCGAAACCACCGCCGCGCAGCTTACGATGCTCCTTCTGAGGAGTACGAAGGCTTGACGGTCGCACCAATGGGAATCAATTCGAAGAAGTGCCCGAAGGATCTTCTTGAGGCTGCTCGCGCTGCTTGGGATCGGGCTCTGCGCGAGGGTGAGGAGCATGGCTTCCGCAATGCTCAGACTACTGTAATCGCACCCACCGGTACAATCGGCTTGGTGATGGGCGCAGACACGACTGGAGTCGAGCCACAATTCTCACTCGTTCAGTACAAGCAATTGGCTGGTGGCGGCTCGCTGCGCATCATCAATCACGGAGTGCCAAATGCGCTTAGGAGATTGGGCTACTCCGATAAGGAGACCGAAGCCATTCAGGAATACATCATGGGAACCGCTTCACTGCGTAATTGCCCAACGGTCTCCACGAAGGTGCTCAAGGCGGCTGGATTCAGCGCTGCCAAGGTCAAGAGCGTCGAAGCCAGTTTCCCGGATGTCTTTGACATCCGCTCCGCCTTCGCGCCTTCGATTCTCGGTGAGGAATTCTGTACCGATACTCTAGAAATGACGAAGGCGCAGTATGAGGACCCATTCTTTGACACCTTAGGGCACCTCGGATTCTCCGCGGGGGAAATCGATCAAGCCAATGACCACGTCTTCGGATACGGAACCATAGAGGGTGCGCCTGGACTCAAGGACGAGCACCTCGCCGTCTTCGACTGCGCGACTCCGTGCGGAAAGTACGGGGAGCGCTCAATCGATTGGAAGGCGCACGTTCTGATGATGGCAGCTGCTCAGCCATTCATCTCGGGTGCGATCTCGAAGACAATCAACATGCCAGCGGATGCGACTATCGAAGAGATTCGCGCTGCCTATGAATTGAGTCACGAGACGATGAACAAGGCTTGCGCGGTCTATCGAGATGGGTCCAAACTCTCTCAGCCGCTGATGAATCAACTCGTCGATGCAACAAGCATCGCCGATGAGGAAGAGGAGAATGAGGCGGTCACCGTCGTCCACAAGATGGTTGAGGAGACCGCTGCAGCCCTGCCAATTCCAGCCCCGGCCGCAACTGTCCTAGCCGAGCAATTCGTTCACAATTACATCGCCACGCGCTGCCCATTACCGGACGTTCGCTCCTCTAGTACGATGAAGGCGCGTGTCGGCGGACACACAGTCTACCTCTCCTCGAGCACCTACGATGATGGTCGACTCGGCGAGATTATGATCACCACCTCGAAGGAGGGTGCGGCCTGGAGATCTCTGCTGAACCAATTCGCAATCGCCGTGTCAATCGGCTTGCAGTACGGCGTTCCACTGGATGCCTTCGTGAAGTCATTCACCTTCCAGAAATTCGACCCGAGTGGAATGGTCAGCGGTGGCAGCGGCCGCGTCAAGATGTCGACTTCGATCGTCGACTACATCTTCCGCGAGCTCGCCATTCAGTACCTCGAGCGCGACGATCTAGCTCACGTCTCGGCTGAAGACATGGAAACCACATCGATCAGCCGACCGGAACAAACCGAGGATGGGGTCGTTCGCACCCAAGGTGAGAAGCGCAACATCCAACCTACTCTCAATGCGTTCACTCCAACCGAGGATGAAGATGCACGAATTCGTCGAATGGCTCGCGAGCGAGGGTTTACTGGCGATATATGCGATGATTGCGGCTCAAGTCAGATGGTTCGCAATGGCACCTGTCTGAAGTGCAATGCCTGCGGTGCGACCACAGGTTGCTCCTGATTACTGCAATAATCCGAGTGATTCTGGACTGCGCATCTCTATCCAGCGCAGCAATTCTGCGTGCGCCTCGCCATCTTGCGAGGCAATGTCAGCGCAGGTTTGGACGAAGGATTCGGGAGCCACACGCGCTTGCTCGACAATCAGATTGCCAACTCGAGAACGTCCGACTGGCGAGGAGGATAGCCAAGCACGCGGGAGCATCGAGTGGGGGTCAGGAGGATTTGCTGAGAGGTGGTCGCGCAATCCTGATTCGACTAAGCGCTGAACTGCCTGCTCACCGCCTTCGGTGAGAATCGTGAGGGCGCGAGGGACGAATTCCTCCGTAGAGTGACGTGCCAACCCGCCGACGAAGGTGGAAGTGAGATTGACCACTGAAGGGTCCACATCGAGCAGTAGGCGGTCGGCGAGAGTCAGAGCCAAGTCTCGCTCCTGAGCATGGATTCGAGAGAGGGCCTCGGCAACTGTCCGACGAGCATTGACTGAGCGATGGTCGGCCGAGGCGACGAGGATATCGCGAGTTTGGTCGGGAGAGTGGGATAGCATCTGCAAACCGGCACGCACGAATGGGGCGCAATCCTCTCCGTCCGCAGCGCCCAATCCATCGATTACACGCGTTGGAACAGCGAGGGCAGGGCAGAGCCTCAATGAAACTGAAAGATTCTCAAGCCAGCGAGGTAGGACATTTGCCGCCGCCGCGGGGCGCATCGAGAGGGTGTCGAGTATGTTCGTGGCAGCCATAGCGCCGGCTGGATGAGGCGGCAATGGGTCCGCAGTGGCCTTGTCTGCCGACCAAGCGAGTTGGTGTCTCCCAGACACATTCGAGTAGGGTAGATTACCGGGGGTGACAGCGTACGCAATCGCTTCGAGTAGGAAGTAACAGTCGTCACGAGCGATTTGTGAGCCCCCTAGTGCCAATCCCTGAACAAGTGCCGCGCCAAGGTACCAACGATCGGTATCCGGGGATGTCTCGTCAAGGGCCACAGCTAACCAATCACGAGCCTGCAAAACCAGAATTCGCTCGGCCATCTCTGCTGCATTCGACTCCAACCAATGCGATTCGGCTTCCTCAGGGTCAATCGAGCGCCGAGCGTGATCTGGGAGATGTTCGTCTACCAATTCGCTCAATCGAAGATTGAATCCCTGACGGTCGATGGCGAAGATTCCAGCCGCCTGCCGCACCAGTGCTTCTGCACTTGAAGGAGGAATCGCGGGGAAGTCCGGCAATTCGAGAGGGGGGTTTGGCAGGGGCGCGACCTCGTAGGCTTCTCGCACAACTTGCTTCAGCCTCTCATCGGTCATCTGCCAGACCAAGGCACTGCCTTCTCGCCTGGCCATGCTGGCCACCGACTCAAATCTCGAGTTCGATATTCAGGTTCTGGATGAGTTCCTTGTACCTGTTTCGAATTGTAACCTCGGTCACCCCAGCGACCTCGGCGACCTCGCGCTGGGTTCGGCGCTTTCCGCACAGAACGCTGGCGATGTAGATGATTGAAGCGGCGATTCCAGTAGGTCCGCGCCCGCTGGTCAACTCCTTCTCCTGTGCCTTCTGAATCAACTCGTATGCCTTTGCCTGAACCTCAGCGTCGAGGTCGAGGCCCGAGCAGAATCGAGGGATGTAATCCTCGGGCTTGGTAGGTGGAATCTTCATCTTCAATTCACGCACCATGAATCGGTAGGTTCGGCCTATTTCCTTGCGACCTGTTCGACTCGCCTCACCAATCTCGTCCAGTGTGCGCGGATTGTTGCACTGGCGGCAGGCTGCGTAAAGCGAAGCAGCCGCCACACCCTCAATCGATCGACCGCGGATGAGTCTCTTCTCAACCGCTTTCTTGTAGTTGACAGCCGCCGTCTCGCGGATGCTCTTAGGCAGGTCGAGGCGGCTGGCCATGCGATCCAATTCTGCCAGAGCCATTGCCAAGTTGCGCTCGGTTGCGTTACTCACGCGCGAGCGCTTTTGCCACTTCCTCATTCGGTAGAATTGCGAGCGGTAGCGGCTAGAGATTGTCTTACCGGAGTAATCCTTGTTCTGCCAGTCAATATCGGTCGAGAGACCCTTGTCGTGCAGCATAACAGTCATCGGAGCACCGGTTCGTGCGCGCTGGTCGCCCTGCTCGGGGCTGAACACACGCCACTCGGCTCCTTGGTCGATGACCTTGTCTTCCAATACGAGACCACAATCATCGCAGACGACCTCTCCACGAGTCTCGTCTCGGTTCAGATTTCTCGAACCGCATTCGCTGCACTTCACTATGTCTTCAACTAGATACTCTGACATCCCCTCATACCTCCTTTCAGACAGAAAGGTAATATATTCGCAAAAGGCTTCTTATTTAAACCTTAAAGTATTACAAAATCGCTATTCAATCGTAGTTCTGCTAGCCTGTGCCTTGCTTTGCTAACGGTGAAATAGCAACGGACCTTGGCCCGACATGCAAGAGAGGTGCTGATGTGGAGTCATGGCCACCGTCGGAAGTAAGGTTGACTCCTGGGAAGAGGGTGCTATTCCTGACCAAAGATCTCGATTTGATTCGCAAGCAGCTCTACGACGGTCTCGATTTGCAAATGACTGATTTGACAGTAGACGATTTGCTTGATGACATCAATACCGATGTGATGACTCCTGCTTGGGTTTGCTTCGACCACGACCCCGCTGTGCTCGCTGAGAATGCCTACGCTGGATTGCTCCACGAAGGGCGCCGGGTCTTCGAGGAACGCGCTCTGAAAGACGGTGGCTTTGAGGTGATAGTCTCCGGCCACCGCAAGGGGACTGGAAGCAGCCGCGAGACGGCTGCTCAATGCGAGCGATGGTCTGGTATTCGCATCGTCATCGCGGCTTCGTTTGCGCCCATCCACGAGCGAAATAACATCAATCTCGGCCAGTTGATGGGCGACCATGCGATGCTCGAGCGGTTGCAGGCTGGGGAGAGCATCGCCCTTGACGAGTTCACCGGCAAGTACGATCCTGTGACTCAATTGATTATCGAGAATGGAGGTATCTTTCCATTTGCTAAGAGGTTCAAGGCTGGCGAGGTGGCTTTGCCAGTTGTGAGCACAGTCGAGGCTCCAATGACGATGGCTGAGAAGATGATTTCAAACAAGCTGCTCGGACAGAATGGTTCGCGCGGCTACGTGAAACCAGGTGATGCGGTCATCGCTTCGGTTGATGGAGGATACTCGCACGAATTCACAACCGCGCAGGTTCACAACTTCCTCGCAGCGGAGTACGGCGAGGATTACACTCTTCCGAACCCGCCGAAATTCGCCGTCTTTGAAGACCATCTTCTGTATGCGACGGGCGTAGCCCGATTCAGCAGGTTCGCGGATAAGATCCAGACTCTTCGCGACCTGCAAGTATCCTTCCAGCGCCACACGGGCGTGCGCGATTATTCAGCGGTAGACGGGGTTAGCCCAGGAATTTGTCACCAGGTTGCGCGTGAGGAATTCATCGATGTCGGCGACTTCATTCAGGCCACTGATAGTCATACCTGCATGGGTGGAGCCAGCAATGCTCTGACCTACGGAGTCGGCTCTACCGAGTACGCAAACCTCGTCCACAACCAATTCGCTTTCGTCAAGGTCCCAGAGAGCATCCGCTTCAATCTGATTGGCGAACTCGACCCAGGTTGCACCGCGAAAGATGTGATTCTGCACATCCTTTGGAAGTATGCTGCGAAGTCGGATACGCTCGACCGCTCGATGGAATTCGGCGGACCTGGGTTGGCTTCGCTTTCGATGGACGAGCGGGCGACGCTCTGCAATATGGCGACCGAGTGCTCGGCTAAGACGGGGATTTGTGAGCCGGACGATTTGACGGTTGAGTGGTTACTTGAGCGTCGCTCGGGTTTGACCGAGGATGATGTGCGGGCAGCCTTCGTGCTGCCCGATGATGATGCTGTGTATCATGGTGGAGTTCACACCATCGATCTGTCTGCTATTCGACCGATGGTGGCGCATCCGGGCAATCCGGATGCGGGAATTCCTTCGGACCCGACAAATGGGGCTTACATCGATGAGTTGGGCGAGGTGTCTATCGATATCGCCTACGCCGGTTCGTGCACCGCTGGAAAGGACGATGATTTCGCTTACTATGCGATGGTCACCAAGGCTGCGCTCGACGCCGGGCTGACGATTGCCGATGGCGTCGATTGTTACATTCAATTTGGCTCAAAGGCGGTCAAGGATTTGTCAGAGCAGAATGGTTGGACTGCCCTGTTTGAACGGGCAGGTGTGAAGATGATCGACCCAGGTTGCGGGGCTTGTATCGGGGCAGGCCCGGGAGTCTCTGATTTCGAAGAGCAGGTCACCGTGTCGGCGATAAATCGCAATTTCCAGGGGCGGTCAGGCCCAGGTAAGTTGTATCTTGCGAGCCCATTGACTGTGATGGCCAGCGCTTTCACCGGCAAGATCACCTCGTGGCGTCCTGACTTATTCGAGTGAAATCGTAATTTGCTACTTCACTCACCGTGAGCCATGTCTGAATATGAGGTCACAGCACGTGCAAGCAAAGGTCGGGCTCGTGCTGTGACCTTCATTTCAGCATTCAACGCCCCTTTCCCTCCCTCAGGTTCAAGAGTCGACGGTGCTGGCATTCCCCCGACCACGAGCAGGCCCCGTGTCATCAGGACAATGGGAGGACCTGAAGGGGGTAGTCGCAATGGCAGATGCAGAGAAAATCGCGAGCAAACAAAAGCAGATTTCGATTAGTGAATTCTTCGAGAAGAACAAGCATTTCCTGGGCTTCGACACCCTTCAGAGAGCCGTGATCACAGCCGTCAAAGAGGCCGTCGACAACTCCCTGGACGCCTGCGAAGAGGCACGCATCCCACCCACTATCAAGGTGGATATCAATCGCTTGGAAGGCGACCGACTCGAGTTGATCTGTCAGGACAATGGTCCGGGAATCCCTCGAAATTCGGTAGAGAATGTCTTCGGAAAATTCCTACTCGGATCGCGCTTCCACGCGATCCGCCAAACCCGCGGCCAGCAAGGAATCGGTATCACTGGCGTGGTCATGTACGCACAATTGACGACGGGGTCGAAGACCCATGTCGTCTCGAAGATCGCATCAGATACCTCAGCGGTTCATGTCGACTTGGGTCTAGACACCCGTAAGAATCGCGCCACCAAATCCAACGAGCGGCGCGATGTCTGGTTCGAGGATGGCGAAGAGGTCGAACACGGACTGAAGATTCGCACGGTCATGCGCGCGAAGTATCAGCGCGGTCGCCAATCGGTTCACCAGTATCTGCGGATGACGAGCATCGTCAATCCCCACGCCACAATCAGGTTGACCGTGCGCGACCGCGAGGGTAAAATCATCGACCAAGGCCATTGGATTCGCACCACTGAGCGGCTGCCGCGCGAAGTGGAGGAAATCAAGCCGCACCCGCACGGAATCCACCTCGGCCAGCTCCAACGCATGCTCAAAGAGGCCGAGGAGCGCAAACTCACATCCTTCCTCCGCCACAATTTCTCAGGCGTCAGCATGCGCGCCGCCCGCGAAATCCTCGATCTCTCTCAACTCGACGAAGGGCGCACTCCCGTTCGCATCAAGGCCAACGAAGCCCAAGCCATGATCGATGCTTTCCAGCAGGTCAAACTGCTCGCTCCCCCGACCGATTGTCTCTCGCCAATCGAAGAGATTCTCATCAAGAAAGGGCTGTCGAAGGCAATCGATTCACGCTTCGCATCAACCGTCACTCGCAAGCCAGCCGTCAGCCAAGGACAGCCCTTCCAAATCGAAGTTGGGCTGGTCTTCGGCGGCGACCTCTCCGCCGATGGACCCATCGAAGTTCTTCGATTTGCAAACCGAGTACCGCTGATGTACCAACAAGGAGGCTGTCTCCTAACCAAGGCGCTCGAGTCCGTAGATTGGAAGCGATACGGACTCGACCATCCGGGTGGACGTGGCCTACCGAAGGGCCCGGCCGCCGTACTGATCCACCTCGCATCAACCAACGTCCAATTCACCAGCGAAGCCAAGGAAGCCGTAGCGGATAACGAGGAGGTTTTCGAGGAAATTCGCAGAGCCATGTTAGAGGTGGGGCGGGGTCTACGGAACCATCTGAAGAAGAGCTCTCAACGCAAGAAAGCCCAGGAGAAATTCGATCTAATCAACATCATTCTACCAGAGATTTCCCGCAAATCCAGCGAGATGCTAGGCCGCGAAGAGCCCGATCTTGCACCCGTAATCACCCGCATAATGAACGCGGTCTTCCTAGAGGACGAAGTCGCTTGGGACAAGGAAACTAAGCAATCCGTATGCTCTGTGACCATCTACAATTACACGGCTCGCGCACGCGCTTACACGATTCTCGCCAAGTGGCCCGAGGGTGAGGGCGTGCACATTGCCGACAACCCACGTGGCGGACGCAAGGAGACGACCGGGCTCTGGGCGTGGCGCCTCGATACGCTGAATCCGGGTGAGTCGGCTGAGATTCGCTTCACCGTCGAAGGGTTGTCAAAAGGGGATTGGACCGAGACTGAGATTTTCTTCCGAGGGAATGGAGACATCATCGGAGCGACGAAGATCGATGAGAAGCTCCTCGATGAAATGCGTAAGATCGAGGCGCTGGCGGCCGCTGAAGCAGAGCATGCAAAGGCGGCCGAAGTCAATTCGATGGAGCGATTAGCAGAGCGGACTGAGCCTGTTGAGGTGGCGGTTTCTGAGGGGGATGCAGTAGATGCTCCCGAGACTGAAAATCCTGCGGTAGCTGCTGATGTGGTTACCGCCGCAGATACCGATTGGTACGGATTGAAGGAAGGTGGTGCTGAATGAGCGCAAATGGATTCACCAAAGAAGAGGTCATCGAGGCGCTGCACGACATCGCAGGCGAGATGCACAACAAGATGCTCAAAGGTGAACCACCGACGATGACCCTGCCTGTCAGAACCAAGCAGAACATCGCCTTCGACAAGCGCCTCGGTGTCTACAAGTATGGCAAGAAGAGATCGACGCGCGATGCGACCTCGCTCGGATCGGCGCGTCAATTGTTACGCGCATTGCACGTGACAGAATTCATCGAAGAGATGATCGAGGCTGGAAAGTCCTCGACTCTGAGAGAGATGTACTACATCTCCGAGGGCTGGGGGCACGGTAAGTTCGGTTCTCAGAACGAGAGTAACAATCTCGCAGAGGATCTCGAGATCATAACAAAGTGCATGCGCGAGGATTTCAAACTCCGTCCCGAAGAAGATGGAGCACGCATCATTGGAAACATCACCTTCGAAGAGCGGAATCGTCGAGGTGAGTGGATGAGAATCAACTGCCGCGACGACGTTGGAGACTCCGGTTACGGAGTTCCGTACAATGTCGAGGCGGAGAAGATTCGCCTCGTAGACCATGACGTGGATTTCGTCATGGCGATAGAGACTGGTGGTATGTTCGACCGACTCGTCGAGAATGGTTTCGACGAGTCGGCTCGCTGCGCGCTGATTCACCTCAAGGGCCAACCAGCGCGCTCAACCCGCCGCATAATCAAGCGTATGAATGAGGAATGGAAGATTCCTGTTATCGTATTCGCCGACGGAGATCCTTGGTCTTACAGAATCTACGCATCTATCGCTTATGGCGCGATTAAGACAGCGCATATATCGGAATATCTAGCAACGCCGAGCGCCGATTATCTGGGAATCACGGCTGATGATATCGTTAGGTTCGACCTGCCTGCTGATGATTTGTCGAGTAAGGATATACAAGCCCTGAATGCCGAACTGAGTGACCCGCGTTTCGCTGATGCCTCCTGGCAGGATGAAATAAACCTCATGCTCGAGCTCGGTAAGAAGGCTGAACAGCAGTCTCTCGCGAAGTACGGTCTCGATTTCGTGACCGATACCTATCTACCAGAGAAACTGGCTGAGAAAGGCTACAATCTACTCTGATTTTGTGATAGCCAGCATCAAATGTGAGTGGCGAGTGAGTGAAGCGTGAGCCTTGACTATCGCCGCATCGCAATGTGGACCTCAGGAATCTCCTGCGTCCTTCTTCTCGTCGCCATCGCAACCGCTGGCAATGCGTTCGATGCGATGAGGCCGATGCTCGACCCCGAACAGGAGAATGTGATGAGGCTAGACCCAGGGGAGAGTCAAGGCGCTGAACTAATCAGATCTCATTACTATGTTGCATTGAGAGTCGTCACGGATGGCCAAGACCCCGCTGCAGATCTACGAATGGTTAGTGGAAATGGGGAGGATGTGATCGAAGGAACCGCACCCAACTCACGTCTTCATGTCGATAGGCAACCCGATGCAGATGGGCCAATCTACCGACCGGTAAGGGTGTTCATTGTACCCGAAAGTGGCAGTTACACATTGCACAACGAAGGGGATTCGGAGCTTTGGTTAGTCGATGACTACGCCAACCAATTGCAAGTCTTCACCAATCCGACTGTTCTCGTCATGTTCGGTTCCTGCTGCCTAGGCCTCATCGTCGGGCTCGTCGCCATCGTCTTCGCCATCCTAACCCTCCGCAACCGCTCGCCCGAGCAGAAGAAGGTCAGTGGAATCGTCATCAACGGACGTGTGATGACGACCGATGAACTGTATCAGGCGCAACGAGAAGGAGACTCCTCCTCCGAAGGGGAATCTGGTCAGGTTATACAACGTCCAACCGATTCCGTGCCAGATCCATTCATCGACAGCACGGAATCGACACAATCGGGAAGCCCTGACCCAAAACCAGCAAAGTCCCACGAGTCGCCGAACGACACCTCGGCCGAGGGCGGGGATAAATGGCGTTCGTGGGACGAGGGTTGACCTCGACAGCCCAGCAGTAAACCACTCAGGCGTGGTTTCGTGGCACACCGGGGTTTTTATTCCCCCTTCGACTACACAACCTTGAGTTGGTAAGTCGTGGTGGACTTCGATGAGGCCCTGACAATCCTCGAGAATAAGGCACGTCGCGACATTCTACGCCGTCTTGCGAAGGAACCGCACTACCCTTTGCAACTGTCAGAATTACTGGAAATCAGTCAACAGGCGGTTGTCAAACATCTGAAAGTGCTCGAGGCGGCTGGATTCGTGGATTCCCAGAAGGTTCCCTCGGTCAAGGGGGGGCCCCCAAAGAAGATGTATACTGTGAATCAATCATTCTCGCTACGCCTCGACCTCGGTCCGAACCTATTCCGTGCAGAGCACCGCACCATGCCCAAGGGCGGTCCAATCCGTCTATCTTCGCGGCTTCCTGGGGAACTCGACGCCGTGATCGATGATATTGGTACGAGGCGTCGTCTTCCGCTGGTCGATGCGATGTCGATGCTCTCTGAGATGGACCGCGCCCTAGAGCGCATCGATGAGCAGCGCGACGCGATTATCGCCCTGCACCAGCAAGTGATGCAGAAGGTCGCGCCTTCAATCGATGAATCTTCAGAGACTTACGAGGAGAGGCAACTTGCACACGCAATGTTGAATCATCCTCGAAGGCCACTTGACCTCGACCTATTCTCGCAAGGTCTGCGCATTCAATCAATGCAAGCTGAGGCAATGATGGATGGCCTTCGCGAACGGTTACTGCGAGACTTCGCCTCAAGCTCAGGCAGCGTCATCGCCGCACGTGAAGGCACACCCTTGCCATGGTGGCTGGCCCGCTGAAGACTGACGTCCGTCGAGGCGGCGGGCACGGAAGGCCCAATCTCAGGTTACGATTCTCAGAACGTCTGGTCGTCATCAGAGAGGTTTGCCAGTAGGCTGCTCTTCTCGGCGAAGCGAGCCAGAGCCTCCATCCTGCGGCCATACATCACAACACCAGCCACGCCCATCAGAGCGATGGTTGCACCGAGGATGATGGCTGGGACGGAGTACTGAGCGACGATCTCGACGCCGACGTCGAGGAAGCCCCAATTGGATCCCATCTTGCCATCGACCATCTGGATGTTATTGTCCTCATTCGATTCGACGATCATATTGTCAGGGTCAATCACAACCGCAATATCGTGCGAACCGGCCTTGACCAGATACAGCAGAGTCAGCGATGGTGGATCCTCGTCGCCTCCAACACCCACAGGCATCACGGCTTCGACGAGTTGCCTGTAGGCGATGTTCTCCTCATCGCAACCGTTCTTTTTGATTGAGCTCTTGGACTGATCTACACAAAGAATGACATTGACATCGGTCGCGTGGATGTTTCCTATGTTGCGAATCTGCACGTTGACCGAAAGCATATCGCCGACCGAGGCTTTCTTCGTACCCACAGTAACACTGACAATTTCCAGATCGGGTGCGCGTAGCCTCAACTCGAGAATCTGCTCGTTGGTATCGCAATTCGGCCGAGTATTGTCAGGTAGGCCGTCGCCGTTCTCGTCCAGTGTGCACGAGTCATCCCATATCGATGTCTCATCGTAATCCCCGCCAGTCTCAGAAGAACCGAAGGAGGATAGCACCTTGATTCCAATCTCTCTATCGCTGAGCGCGGCGGCTGGATCGATATGGATTATCGCCACGATATGCAAGGTCGTGTAAGCAGGCATCACCGGTAACATGACCGTTCCAGCCGAGGTTCCAACCGCAGTCTTGTAACACTCATCATCTGCTGGATTGTCACCAATCGTCAATTGCACACACGGGCGCTCGATAGGGAATTCCGTATCGAAGCCCTCGACTAGAGCGAAGTTGACCTTCCAGCCGCTCAGAGTATTCATTCCGGGGGCTGCATCCCATCCAGCACCCGTTTGGGTGTGATTGTGAATCGATGGTTGATCAGCGACATTGCCGAAATTGCTGACATTCATAGTGTAGCGCACGACACGGCCAGGAGCCGTTGTCTTGATTCGGGATTCGACTGCAGGGTCGAGCTCGATTCGCATATCGTGGAATTCAACGATCTCGATATTGAGAATGATGCTATCGCGCAATTTCGTACCCTGATATGGCTCCTCACTGAAGACATCCAATCGAACGACGTAGTCTCCCGCGAAGGTCTTCTCAGGTACGTTGATGTGGATTACAATATCCTGAGTCGAATCTCGCGGAAGTTCCTCAAATAAGACTCTGGGAATCTCGATATCCCAGACATCTGAGTTGCCGGTCGAGTCGACGATTGAGTGGACTGCCATATCGTATCGATCGTGACCATTTCCAACATTCTCGATGATGGTGTCAAGCTGGAATGATTCGCCGGGGTGCAATTGTAGATTCGTCTGAGGCACCGATGCTTCCAGATCGTAGACCTGAATGACATTGGTCACCAGCACGACCGAGTCGCGAACGCGAGGCGCGCCTTCCAGATGCGCCTTCACCGTAACAGATTCACCCAAGCCCGCGGTCGCATTGTACGGCGCGCACATAATCGCTGTGACCGTATACGGGGTTTCAATCAACGACCAGTATCTCGGATCATCATCGGGTATTCCATTGCCTCCTGGCGCATTAGCGAAGTCGAGGTCGACCGTCCAGTGATCATAGCGCCATGTTGACTCAGAAATCTCGGGCGGTCGCTCCTCGGGGCCACCAGGTGTGGTGAATATCAGATGGCCGGGAGTGAAGTGCTTGGTTACATCGATATCGAATTCAGCGCAGTCGCCGGGGAGGACGTGTTGAGTCGTATCGCCGAGATTGAAGACAATATTACCAGAGCTTCGAATCGAGACGTTGATCCATAATTCTAGCACATCGTAGGTACCCCGATCTACAGATAGGACCGGCTCACCTGTGGACCATCCCTTGAGATAGATCACGAAGGTCCCCGGATCTTGAGAAGTCGGCACATTGACCTGCAGATTGCGGGTTACCGATTGTCCTGGATCGAGGGAGAGTGATAACGGGAAGGTCACACCCCAACCGAATGGTAAGCCCCATTCTGTCTGACCTTCTCCAGTCGCTGGATCGTAGAATTCGAAGGTATCGTATACATTTCCTGTATTCGTCACCGTGATTGAGAAAATAGCTGATTGGCCTTGCTCGACATCTACCTGATAGTGGCTGGTGTCGAGATTGATTCCATGAACCACGTCCATCAAAGTGAGAGTCAATCTTTCATCGTTGATTGCCGGATCCTTGTGCGATACCGCGTTCACGGTAATCGCCGCCAACTCATCCTCATTCGCCTGATAGATAGTTGGCGCACGTACGCGCATGTAGATTGGGACCACATCGCCACCACGCAAGAACACCGGTGTCGAATCGAAAATCGGTGTGTGGTTGGTGGCGAAGAATATCGTCGCTGTCCAATTGTTCGGGACGCCATCCATCGTCACGGTATATGTGTCCGCGACGAGTTCAGCTGGACCCGGAGTCGGGTTGGAAATTGTCATGTTGTATGTCGTCTGCTGGCCCGGCTCTATCGTGTGATAGAAGGTCTCCGTCTCGGCCAAAGCAACCTCGACAAGCCCTGTCAGAACGTGCACGTAACAGATCGTATAGGCGCCCTGATTGTTCTGGTCATTGCACCGATTGGTGTCGGACCAAGCGATGTGAACACCACTTCCCAAGTCATTGGCGAAGGCTGGTGGTTGACCCAGATCAGGAGCGAATGGTGAGTTGGGGCCGAGTTTGTCGGATTCCCAACTCGAGACCTCGTTGATTTCCCATGGATCGATGATGCCTGAGGCGAGGGAGTTCAGTGGGAAGCCCTCTGGGTGATCGTCGTTGGTGTGGTTGAGGCGGACGTACATGATGGTCTCGCCCTGAGTCTCATTGCCATTATCCAACCATGTGATGTGGGCATTATCGAACGAGTCGGTGAGAATCTCAGGCATGTGGGAATTAGCCCCGTATGGCCTGTCCTCTTCGACGCCGTCGATACCTTCCACGTTCGAGATGACCGAGTCCGTGATCTGCTTGATTCCGTATGATGGGAGTCCTTCCTCGGCTCCGTCCCAAGCAGCTGCACCACGTAAGCGCAATCGGACATAGTAGATCTCGTAATTCACAGAGATATCGAAGCCGTAGGCTCTTCCATCCATCCAGGCGATGTGCGTATTGCCGGATGTGTCAATTGCGATGGATGGATGCAGACTGAATGCATCCTGTAGAGTGATTCGAGTATCGTTGACGACCACGAGATGACCGTAGCCCTGATGGTCAGATGATGGACCAACGTCCTCGACGTAGCGATTGTTGACGATTCTGGTTCCGGAATCTCCCTTCGTCCAGCCAGCCCACGGGTTGTCGAGTAGCGAGTGGGGGTCGAGGATGCTGAGGAAAATCTCACGAGAGTTATTGGTTGCCAGATAGACCAGCGCCTCGACCATTAATTGCAAGTCAGCGGCGCTGCTGCCAGAGGTCGGGAAACTGTACATCTGACCCCCAGCATTGGTATTACGAGTCGTCGTACCCGGACAGGTTCTGGTTCCGATGGAGACGAATCCGTTCGGACACTGAGCCAGATCCTGCATGTGCGAGCCGACATCTGTGGAGCCCGAGCCCCATCCGGCTGCGAGTAGAGGAACCGGGACGATGTCGGCGATGACGCAGGCATCGTGAGCTTCGTTGATGCTTTGAGTGTCATCGGATTGCTGAGCTGGATCTCCGCCGTACGGACCCTCGTCGGAAATCGGAATTACGATCTTGGTCGCATTGGGGTTCCATCGGTGGTCGAGGGCTGTCGGCGGATTGGCTGAGTTGCCCATACGACCCATTGTGTCGCGCCATGACAGGCATGCCCATGTCGACGCTGGTCCCCAGAATTCGGAGTAGTACCCTCCGTCTTGAGGCAGATTGATTGCGCCACCGTTGTAGATAACCTCGGTCAACTCACGGATTCCACCCGAATTGTCCGATGGGTTCTGTCCTAGGTGAGTTGTGCGTGGCCCCTGACTGCCAGAGCCTCCGGTTTGGTATGCAGAAGCACAGGTTCCCGAAGTCGCTGCTGCCGGCCAGTTACCGCTGAGAGCATATAGTGTCTCGAAGACGGTCATGTTGGCATCCTCAAGCATCGGCTTGAGTCCTTCGAAGTAACCGCCGCTGGCGAAGTTTCCACCGTAGAAAACCACGCACATGTCGGCCCACTCGGTATTCATCGAACCCGAGGTGTCGATTGGAACGACCATCTCGACCTTGCCTCCACGAGTATCGTCCCAGACAATCTGTACGAAGTCATCCACATCCACGGCAACATCAGGGTGTCCCTTGTGACCGATGATAGGGGTCAGCAGTGTGTCATCAATGGCGACGATGGCCTCCCTTCCAGGGAGGTCGATCTCAAGCATCGAGTAGTAAATCTGCGGCTGCTGGTAGAACTTATCCAACTGCTCATAGGCATCTTCCCAGACGATGTGAGGGTTATTGTCTGAGTCGACGTCGATAGCTGGCCAATCGCGGTTCTGCTGATGGCTGACAACTTCTTCGTCATTGATTATCGAAAGAACCGAATCAAGTCCCGAGCTTCCATCCTGATCATCTTGGGAGGGGTCCAAGAGTGTATAGAGGATGCTCCACTGGCCCGACTTGTCGGCCCAGACGATGTGGACGTTATCGTCGTAATCGACGACCACGTCCGGATGCCAGGCGCGGTGAGTACCGGCATCCGAAATCTGTGTTTCATCAATCAGTACATCGCCTCGAGCATCGAGCATCTTGTAGTAGAGGTGATGCGTATTTCTACTCCAAACGAAGTGGGTATTACCCATTGAATCGGCGTCCATTGCGACCATTCTGTCGCTGTGTGTTCCTCCATTCACGACCTGTACCGCATCTGTCAGAACTATCTCGCTTCCTTCAACCGGCTCCGAGAATTCCAACGCTGCAAACATACTCATCATCATGATGAGAACCATCGTGATACTGTTCCTTACCTTTACTGTCTCCATTATACTCCCTCCAGCATCAATGCTACAACATCTCGTTTCGCTCGATTTGGCTACTTAACCTCGACCCCCACGCGTCAGGAGCGCGCGCGAGGCAAGGGGTCTCAGGTACAGTGGTTGTCAGGCCCATTCGGCCGGGTCGAAATCGCTTCCGAATCCGCCGGTCTCATCGGTGTCGATCGCTTGAGGCTCGGGGGTGTTTGGAGCTGGCCGCCTACCACCTTGTCGTGGTTTCTTGGCCTTCTTCTTGGCCCAATCGTCGACCGGTCCCGGCTTGCCGATTCCTTGGCCATAACCGAACTTAATCTGGTGGATGAGTTCGAGTTTGGTCAACCATACCTTCCGCATGGTCTGCATGAATTCATTTTGGGTCAATCCGTCGAACCATATCGGTCGTGAGAGATTGAAGGCTTGCAGGGGGCCGGGCGGGTCGTCTTTCGCTTTGTTCGTCTTACCGACGTGAAGGACCCAATCGAGGTCTGCCCGAGTGAGTTGGATTCGGGTCATGTGAAGCCATTCATCCCATGCGTCGGGGTCTTCTGCTGAGTGTTCGCGCATCTCGTTCTGCTGGCCTTCGTCAACTCGGGTGATCGAGTAGATGAGGACGAGATTGCGATTCTTGGGGATGACGACGTTGAACATGTGGCCTTGTTTTGTTGGAGGGTATTTGACGTGTAGATGGAGCAAGGCTTGGGCGTCTTGGACCTCTCTGGCTTCGAGCTTCTCACTGGCGAGCCAAGCCTTGACGGCGCTCGCAGCGGTCTTGCCATCCATAGGGTTGGCTACTGGCTGTCCTATTTGAGAGCGCCGAGGCGCGAGGCGACGGAATCGACAAGCTCGTGCAGCCTCGCCCCATCTTCGCTGCGGGCCAATCGGAGGCGGGTTGAGGCGGTGCGTGAATCGGACCATAGGTCGTAGGAACGGACTGAAACGAGGGATGCGACATAGAACGAAAGGATGAGCAGAAGGAAAGTCCAGAGGGTTGCGAGTTCGAGTTCCCCTCCGGTGAGTAGAATCGTTGCGATAAGGGCGACGGGGGGCCAGAAAAATACCGGTGAGAACATCGCTGCAAGCATGTAGTAACTGGTTCGAGAGTCGAGGCCTTCATCACTGCCCTCAGCCATGAATCGTGCGAGTGCCCATTGAGGACTCGACGATAGTATGGTAATCGGTAGCATCGCAATTATGCCTAGTAATCCGATGATACCAAAGAGGTGCTCTCGCAACGACTTCTCTCGAAGTTCGTTTCGTGGAGAGAGTGCCGTTGCGTAGAGGTCGTGGTTTTGGAGGATTTCAGCCGCCTCTATAGCTTCAGCGAGCATGGAGTCCTCTTCGTTGGCACCGATGCTCTCACGCACTTCGCGCGCTGCGTGGACTTCCTCGGAGAGTTTCTCAAGCGGTGCTCCGGCCTTGTTGGCACCGATATGGGCAATTAATTTCCAGGCTCGATACGTCTCCCAATCTGGGGCGTCAGGAGTTAGTGGAGAGAGTGCGTCGAAGATTCTTGTTCGCATCTGAATCGTGTCATCGTGTGAGGGTTCGACCCATTCACCCTCGACTAACCTTGCTCGATCTTCAGGCGAATGGGTCGAGGAAATCTCGAGCGGTTCGCCGAACTCGACATAGTGATCGGTTCTCAGCCAATAATGAGTTCGCCAATGCAGTCCAACAGGTTGCACGACCGGGGCTGGTAAACCCCTCTCCGCGGCGATAGCTGCTGCTGCCAGAGCCGAGCGAGAGGAGCCTGTTCGCAGAGCGTGGAGTTGCGAATCCTGATGTGATTTACCTTCGGGCATGACCACTGCCGAATTACCCGAAGCGAGGCAGGCGGCGACTGTCAGCATACTTCGATCGTTGATGTGACGGGCGAACTCAGCATCGACTACTCCCGCTTCGATTTCGGCGCGGCGAAGAACCGGTTGGGAGCCAAAGCGTCGCGCCCACCACCCAATGACTGGGCGTGTCGTCAAATCATGTCTCCCAAGAGAAATGACCCGTTTCTTCTGCACGCGGACGATAACCATCGGGTCAACCAATCCATTGATGTGTGTGGCGACATAGATTACACCGCCATTCGCGGCTGGAATTGGATCGGCTTCCCAGTTCCGGAAAATCGCTTGATTTCCCAACTCGAACATCAAGTCCAGAGCGGTCTGTGCCCAGCGCTTTCCAGGGTGCTTTCCGCTGTGGTCGAACGGCACTCTCTCAAGTTTCTCGCGTTTCAAACGCGTCGCGCTCTTCGAGAGTTCGGGAGGAATCTCAGGCGCGTTCTTGGGGTCGGTCACGACGCCCCGAGGTTGGTAGAGGTTGAGAATACACCGATGCTGCTTCATCGCAGCGCAAATCGCCTAATCCATCGCTGCTGCGATGTCTTCCGCGAGTGTTGGAGCAGTTGAATGATCGATTTCTCCATAAGGCCAGACGAAGGAATGAGTCGATTCAGGGTATCGCGGTATGATGTGGATGTGGACGTGGGCAATGGACATCCCAGCCTCGCGCCCATTGTTTTGAATCAAGTTGTATGCGGTCGCACCTGTCGCTTTCAGAATCGCTCGCGAAATCTTCGGTAGAGCCCGCCCGAGTGCTGCTGCAGAATCTTCGCTGAGTTGATCCATCGAGGGTGCTGGCTCCTTCGGTATCACTAGAGCATGTCCCTTCGTCAAGGGTTGAATATCGAGAATGGCGATGACGTGTTGGTCCTCATACAATTTGTAAGAAGGAATCTCACCGTCGATGATTCGGGTGAAGATGGATGGCTCCTCGCTCATCCTACAACCTCAGGAGTTGGCGATCTGCTCGGCCAGAACAATCATACCCTCGACTTGGAGAGCGGTTGCGAGTTCGGTGTTCATCAAACTGGAGGGGTCTGTGACTTTGATTCCCTTCGACTTCAGTTCGGAGAGCGAGGCGGCGGCGGCCTTCAGGGATGCCTCGTCTCGGGAGCCGTTAGCAGATGATGCCATAATTGAGGCGAGGGTTGCAGCAGTCTGGCCGACGGAGGCACCCTCATCGCTGCGAAGTGCCTCGATTCTCGCCTCCGATTCTTCGGTGGCAGCTAGAATCTGTGCCGAGCCACCGAAGGAGGAATCTGTTGCCCAAGCGCCTGCGTGGGCTCCTGCTGCTGCGCCTCCGACCAAGTCGTCGAGCAGAAGATTGCCTGCTAGCAGCCCCTCTCCGTGCATGCCGTTGTGTGCCGAGCGCCCGGCCGCATAGAGGCCTGTTGCCCACTTCTTGCCATCGGAGATGGTGACCCTACCGTGCTCATCGACCGGCGCACCGCCGGTCGTAGCCGCGATGCTGGTAGTGATTGGAACGACATCGCGGGAGATATCCAGCCCTGTTCTGTCTTTGATGCGGGATCTAGTGTTGGCGAACCAAGCGGTTGCGTCTGAGTCAAGGTTTCGCAAATCGAGGATGCAATCGTCAGCGCCGACCTCGGAGGAGTCAACGTCCTCGCCGCTGGACTTGCGGATTCGGCCGCCTGCACCGATTACATCGAGGCTGAGATGTAGATCGGTACCTCTGACTGTTAGCGGATGGGAAGGGGTGCTCGCAAGACCCGTGAGTGCGATTCCTGCCGAACCTGCGAGCGAAGACCCGAGTCCAGCACCATTGGCGGGACTCGACCAGATTCCTTGGTGACCATCGGTAGCGAGAATCACTGCCTTTGTTTGAATCCCGACAACCCCGCCGGTCGATTTGTCGTATGCGGTTAGGCCGCGAATCTGATCATTGTCCATCACCAAGGACATCGCTTGCAAGTCTGCGCGGCGGATTACGCCACGCTTCATCGCCTGTTCCTCTAGGATGCGAGTGGTATTGCGACCGGTGACATCACCGCAGCCAGTCAGTCGCGGAATGCTGTGACCAGGAGCGGAACCTGCGTATGGGAGCCCCCCGCTGCGCCGGCGCAGGACGAGTCCCCAGCGCTCGAGTTCAGCGAGGACTGCGACGCCCTCGCCGCAGACACGGGCGGCGGCCACCTTGTCGGTCGAATCGCCGCCAGCAGCAATCGTGTCATCGCGGTGGGCGGCCGAACTGACCTCGTCAATCGAGGCCGCGATTCCGGCAAGGTCGGAATTAGCGCTTCCAGCGCCGATTCCACCGGATTCGAGAATCACTGGAATGGTTCCGGAATCGGCTGCAGCGATAGCAGCGCGAAGGGCAGCAGGGCCAGAGCCAATGATGACCAAATCCCAAGACTCCATGGTTCTCGGCCTCGGCGAGCCGCGATACCGACATGAAGATGACGCTCGGGACTCCGTCCCGATATGAGCGCCTTAAGCGGCATGCATAACCCTTCAATCCGCTAGAGCCAGTGCGATTCGTCGCACCTCGTCAGCAGCCTCAGCCATTCGATGCCCCATGCTCTCTGCCTGCACGCCCGAAGACAAGGTGGTCCGTACGACAATAGATTCCAGAGTCTCCCCTTCCTCATTTCTCAAAGTAACCTGAACTGGATGTGGTCCCGACAGAGAATCGGGCCATGCAAGCCCTATCCAAAGCACCGTCGAGTCCGCCAATAGACGGCCGAAAGACTGCGTTAGAGCACCTCTTTCATCGTCAGGAATGGTTGGTGAACTCGGCTGAGATGATGCCTTCGCCATCACCCTCAAAGTCTGTAATTCGGGCTCGCCCTCAGCGGCGAGGATGTCAACCTCAATCGCCTGATGTTGGCCCGAGTGGTTGTGAATCATCACGAATAAGTCGCCCTGCCCCTGCCCACATCTCGGAGGCAGGTCTAGATCTAATCTCCAAGGTGCTTCGACCAAACTCGGGTCGCCACGAATAACCGAATCCTGCAGCCGGTCGGTCAAGCGGAAAAGCCCCGGTTGCCAGGCACGTGTATGCGCCAGCAGACGCCTCAGAGTAGTCATATTGAAGCGGGAATGTTCCGCAATCAAACCATCGATCGCCGAGACTTTGAACACCCTTCGCGTCTCACTCAGCAGACCATTCTCGTCGAGCAATCCAAGATGTTCTAGATGCATTGCCTGAAGCAGGTGCTCGACCGCTGACTCAGGTGTTTGATCCCCCCTTACATCATCACTCAATGACTTTATCCAAATGTCCCAATGGCTCGCAGTCTCCGGGTCCAAGTGTGCGATGAGTAAGTCGCTGAGGACTCTATCCAAGTTGCTATCGTGCAATGTCGGCGCGTGCAAAGAAAGTAATGGGAAAGAGTTCGAACGCATGGGAATCGACTCTTCCAGCCGGAGTGTGTTAAACCCTGCAATCACCCCCAGAACCAGACACACACTCAACACAATCGAGCTCAGCGTCGAGCCTGCCTCTAAATTCCACAAAGAAGCCAAACCGGCCGTGGCGAGCGCGGCACAGGAAAGTCTGACGCGCTCGCGAATTCGCCGCTCATCCAAGGAATTCAGAATCCGCTCGACCCCTGGATAAGCATTCATCGAGCGGAATCCAACAGCGCGCAGCCGCAGCCTATCTCTAGCCGACATGCGCGCGAAAGCGGCGGCAAAAAGCGCCGGAACGAAGCTGGCGGTGAGGGCCACATGAACTGCGATAGAGATGCCGAAGGAAGCTTGCGCCCAGCCTATCAGAAGCAAGGCGGAAGTGATTGGAGCCAAAGCGGAGAGGAATAGGCGAAGTTGGGGTTGAGGCCACCCCGAAGCCACGCGAACCCAGAACCTTCGCCCAGCATCCCTCGCCTTCACTCTCAGGCTCAAGGCTTGCTCCTGATGCAACTGTCGCTCGCTCTCCTCCGCGTACGGAGTCGGCAGACGGCGCTCGCTCGCCATGGTCCTCCGACCTCCATCAAGGCTTGATTCTCTCGGCTGATTACCCACACCCCAAAGGCGGTTTTGTGACCCTCACCTTTCTTTGGGGGTGCGCGGTCGCCGGGCTGGGCGTGTAGCATAGCCTGGATAATGCACCGGC
>CAYFHB010000007.1:0-25964 GCA_964342705.1 uncultured Candidatus Poseidoniales archaeon | reverse complement strand
TGACCCATCGGCCGTCCACCATACGCTGGCGAATTAGAACCAAGGGGGGCGATTCGCCCAAGCCCACCTCGCCAGCTAATGCCGAGCCGGTAGCAGCCCGTTCCCCCCACGGCTCGAAGAATAAGAATCGGACAGAATCGAGGGCGGGCAACATAGAGTGCACGGCCAAGTCGGTCACCGGACCGCCTGAATGCAACAGAAGTTCGTCGCGAATACGCGGTCCCGCAGCTACGATGCTGATCAGAGGGTCGGCCAAACTCGTCTCAAATCGTCGAATCTCGACCTTCACGCGCCCACCTCCTCTCGACTCATCCAAGCATTCTCAACGCGCTCAATCCAAGCCGCGTGCGCAGCATCAAACAGACGACCACGCGCCTGACCGATCCGCCGTCCATCGATCGTAGCGAGGGCTTGAACCCCCATACCACTTCCGAGAACGATCATCTCCGAGGCGCGCAGAATCATTCCCAGAGTCAGCCTCGCCTCCCGAATAGGAATCCCAGAAGCCTCGACCCCAGCACGAATCTGCTCGAGGGTTACAGAATCCAGTGCGCCCTGACTCGGTTTTGGGTGATATGCAACGCCGTCCGCGTCGAGCAGAACCGGCATGCAGCGGTCGCCGTCGACCAAGCAATCATCGTCGAAAAGCAGCGAGAGGTCGGCACCATGCGCCTCAGCCGCCTGCCGTGCTTCGATGTAAGGCTGCCAATCGCCATGCTTGGTTCCGCGAACCTCACCCGACCAGACCGGCGCTGCCATACTGATCGCAGACATCCGCGCCGGCCAAGTCGTATTCAAACGAGGCTCAATCGTCACATCACCAATCGCTGAGACGCCTATCATCGCCAGGAAGGGGGCTTGGTCATCTCCAACCTGTGATTCACCCGGAATCTCAACCTCAGCCAAAGCATCGTAGATTCGCTTCTCGAGATCATCGGGCAGCGATATCCCCAATCGAATCGAGTGCCGCCTCATCCGCGCGAAGTGCAGATCGGCGGCCATCAATCGCTGCCCGCCGTCCCAGCCTGTGGTCGTGAAGACCTCCGAGGCCGGGTCGCCGGACATAGCCTCGGATTAACCTCGACGGCTTCAAGGCGATGCTGCTGAATTATCTCATTCGCGTTGATTCAATCTCTTCAATTCGTTATTTTGAGGAAAACAATTCCTCTGCGAATTTTCTCACAACATTTCATCGAGGAATGAGGTATCGAGATCTTCGTCATCATCCAAACCATCCGCCAGATCATCAAGGCCCGCGATATCATCCAAATCATCGGCCAAATCGCCCAGATCATCTAGATCTAAGTCGGCCTCCTCGTCGCCTCCCAGCAACTCGTCGACGACGCCGGTATCAGGAGCAGGCGCTGGACCCAAATCTTCCTCACTCACCGCGCCTGCACTGGCCGCGGTGGCGGTGTAATCTCCCGCGCTAGAATCATCGGATGCAATTTGCGCTCCAGCCTGCCGTCGCGCACCAGCGACCAAGCCGCTGTCGATTTCCAAATCATCGCCGCCGAAGTCCTCATCGTCGGTCAAACCGGCGGCCTCGCGTTCGAGCTGCTCCTCCAATTCGACCTCGAGCGCACCCATCTCCCACGGAGCTGGAGCTGAATCCTCTCGCGGCTTGATGAAGAGCACCGCTCCAATCAGCAGCATCGCAACCGAGAGCGCTGCAATCACTAGATTCATCTCACCCGCGAGAATCCTCTCAACCCACGAATCACCCGCCGAATTATCTGTGGGTTGCCGCGTACCGAACGAGGATTCCTCCCACGGCAGAACCTCGGTCGGGTCCGCGTGGTAGGTGTGGACCTGACCATTCCAAGTAACGATCTCAATCCAGTAAGTAGCCTCGCGGTCCACCGGTTCTCCTTCGAATTCATTGAGGATCAGGATATTGTCACGCATGCCGGCCTTGACCAGTGTAGCGTTGCGCGTGTCGTCGAATGATCCGGTACTGACGTAGGCGTAGTAGGTGCTGTACATCGGGTCCTCTGCATTGTCCCAATTCACCTCGATCAACGACCCCGCTGCGTTCCAACTCGCCCTCATTCCACTGACGTCTGGGCACTCTGGGCAAGGGTCTGCTGAGAGTTCATCGGACAACTCTATCCATGCGCTTGCGAGGTTGTCTATCCAAGCGTTGCCGGAGGAATCGACGGCGACGACGGCGACGTAGATTCTGCGGTTCGGGACAAGTGGAGTTGCTTCATCGTCGCCGTGCGCAGAGAATTCAGTCAACATCACTGGTAGGTGCTGCTCGCGGGCGACAACAAGGCTCGGTCGCAGATCGTCGATGCGGTCGAGCAGCACCGGGGTATCTATGACAGCGTAAACCCAGTATTCGGCGATGTCGGAGGCATCGCTCTCGATGAACTCCACAAACATCGCATCGCCCGCATCGCCGGGCCTATCGCTGAGCACCGGAGCCTGCAAGCGGTCCGGTGGGGAGATGTCCCCGCGATTGTCGATCGGGGTCACCAAGACCATGTGGTCAGAGAGGTCGGTGAGGTGGACATTGCCTCGGATGTCGTGGATTGTCACCGTGACATAGAGTGGAATCATCGGCTCGATTTCGGCTACTTGTAGAGTATCCAGCGAATTACCGTAGAGAGCCTTCTCAGCGGTGTATTCCAATTGGAAATTGGCTCCGAACTGCCGCTGGTCGATGGTGATTAATCCGCAAGCGTATGGGTTTGTCTCGCATGACTCCCAGAGTTCGGTCACATCCGCGAGTGGGTATTCCGAGACCCAGATTGTGTAGAAGTCGAAGTCCTCGGCTGCAGAGCGATTCCAACGGATATCTATCGCTGTGCCGTCATCGTATGGGTGGTCCCAAGCATTGAGTCCAGTGACCCTGTCTGGGGCCGTTCCGGTACCATCGAGGTTTGCTTGCGGAGTCGCATCGACGACGAGCACATTGTCGACGTCACCATTGCCCCAATCGTCGAAGGCGACGACACCAATCCAGTAGACGGTGCCGTCGACGAGACCACTCTCGCCAAGTGAGTCGATGATCATCGAGGTGGTCTCGCAATCATCTGTGTAGCCTGCAACAGGCCATCCATCGACGGTCGAGGGTGGCTGCCAACCCGAGGCAGGGAGCGCGTAGACCGCGTAGTAGGTGCAATCCTCCTCTGTGTTGGCTTCCCAAGTGACATTGAGACGACCGCCTTCGTCATCTGGTACGTCGACGGCGGTCGTGCCGGTGATTGGAGCGGGCGCGATTCCATCGTCCAAGCCGCCCGCTGTGACAATTGGACCGATGATTGTAGCATTCTGAATGGCGGATTGTCCCGCTTCATCGACGCAGACAGCGGCGAACCAATAGGGCACTCCGCCTTCGAGCTGAAGCGCGGTCGTGTTTCCTGTACTCCAATGGAAATCGAATGGATCGGTGAGTCCGACCGCGCTGGTGATTTCCTGTTGCACAGCCCAGATGCGAGTTCTATCCGGATCGAGTTCGGTACACGCAGCCCATTCCAGTATAACCGTTCCAGCGGCTCCACCCGATACAGGTTGAGCGCTGAGCCATGCTGGCGCGGCGGGTACCTCGTCGCTCGGTGTAACATTCAGAGGATATGTCATCGGCACGCCGAGCGATCCATCTGAATATTCGATCGCAATCGCCGCGCGGTATTGCCGATCATCGCGCAGCGCTTCGGTCACTCCATCATTATCCGCCTGTGTGACCGTCGCGTTGGTGTGCGACCAGAAATTCGATCGGATATAGGTCGAGAATGAATCGAGATCCTCCTGTGTCGGCTCCCATTCAGGGTCGGCCGTGGAATCCCAGACATACAGTCGATAGGCGTGCCAAGCGGCATCCTCGGCCGGCAACCAAGACGCCTCGATGACCCCTCCGCCATCATTCGGCCGGTCCTCGAGTTTCGTAATGACTGTCGGGACTTCGATGCGTTCCCAATCATAGGTCAATCTCACTTGGATAGCGCCGTCGTATGGCGATTGCAACTGGACGTGGAGAATCGCCGAGGAAGAGCCAGGGCCGACGGCAGAAATCGCCGATTGGAACGCCTGTTGGATACCTCCGTTAGAGGCGGCCATATCCCATGTTCCAGTATAATTCAGTGCCGATGATCGCGCCCAGACCCAGGCACCACCTTGGCGCGCGGTCATCGTCATCGCGCCGACATGCATCGGCAATTTGCCAGGCGCGGCGATATCGGAAGTCTCAGGAATCTCAATCGGATCATCAGGGGTCACCAGCACGGTGCTCATTCCCGGATGAGTCGAATCCGTGATATCCCACGTGCGACCTCCGTACAGAACCGTCAGAGGATCGGCTCGTCGCTGATGCTCACGCGATTGTTCCTGCAGACTGACGACGGGCTTGTAGACATGTAATCCGTCGTTGCCAACCGCGTAGAATCCACTGAAGTCGACGAAACCTCCCTGTAGGCCAGTAGCGATTCGACTGGTTACAACCTGATGTCGGCCATTGACATCGACTACGTCGAGCCCACGCGGACTCATAACGACGAGATGCTGACCATCACTATGCATCTGGAAGGGAGGCCAGGAGAGGAGATTTCTTTGCCCGACTCCGGTTTCCATTTCCATCATCGTACCGTTCCAGTGAACCAGAGGAGACACGTCGGTAGCGATGTGAACCCCCCAATCATCAGCTGCAATCGCCCGAACATCATTGCTCGGAATCATGTCAATATTGTACGTCCCATTCGCTTGGTCGGTTGCTATATCCCAAGCCACGACACCGGGCCGCGTAGGTCCCTGTCCATTGTGTGAGATGAAAATCGACGTGTCGTGGTACAGTGTGGTATTGGTGCCGTCAGGATTCTGCACGACGCGAGAAATCGGTCCTGCATCGGTGATTCCGCTGACCGTGTGACCCATCAGGCCGTCGTTGAAAGTGAGAGTGTTGAGGACGCTGAGATTCGTCTGATGCAGGACCGTCAAACCTGCAGCGCCGCCAGCGAGGACGCTGCCGCCGCCTTGGATTGTTGCGTTGATGGCGTGGAGGTGTGAGATAATCGGAGAGGGGAGTCCGTCGATGGTGGTGATCGGGTCATCCCAATCGTTGCGGGTGGTATTGTACATCCCAATTCCGCCGTGCGTGGCGATGAGGATGTGATCGCCGTACTCAAGGAAATCACGCACCAGATTGCTCGGCAGACCTGCGAGCAAACTGCCGTGTCCCCATTGGTTAGTGCCGGTGTTGAAGGTCTGGAATCCGGCGGCTGAGCCTTGGTTACCCATGAGGCCGACGTACATGGTTCCGTTTTCGAGGATCATGCCGTCCATTTGAGTGTGGAGCGCCGGCGGAGTGGAGATGATTCGGCGCTGTTGCAGGTCGATTTGCTTGAGGCCTCGACCGGCGGTTGTAACCCAGAGTGTTTCGTCGTCGATCATAATCTCATTGACGACATCATTCTGGAAATTGTAGCCGAATTCCCAACGAACTGAGCCGTTGGAAAGTATCTCTCCTTGCAGAACCGATGAAGCGTGATAGGATGTGACGTCGAGCGCTGCGGCAATCCACACATGTGTATCATTCGAGATTATCTCCACAACTCGTCCGCTGGATAGGCCCGCAAGCTCGTCGAAGCCACTGGCGATCAAGCCAGAATTGTCGAGGCGGTCGACTCGGTTCATTCCAGAGGTTTGGCCCGAGCGACCGATGGCGTAGACGATTTGACCTGAGTTGGACGGTGCTCTCTCGATTGAGCAACCGTCCATACCGGGATCGAGAACTTGACCATTGGCGGTTGCAGTACCAGACGTGACGATGCGAGAGATGCCACCTTCACCATCGTATTGGTGGGCGGCGAGCAGGACGTTATTCTCGTGAACCATGCCTCCCGGGAATATTCTATCCTCGCCGATTCCATCGGATGAGGTCAAGGTTGAGAGGTAGGATTTGGTGTTGTAGCTGTAGCGATCTAAGCCGACTCCTTCAGTGTCGAAGCCGACGTAGAGGATGCGATTTGATTCGTCGCAGGCCACAGCGCGAGGATCGTTATTTGAGAGACCGGAGGTGCCTGAGGTCATCGCGCTGATCCACTCATTTGTCAGTTGGTCATTATCGTGGTCGGCTAGGTCGTAGCGAGCGATTCCTCCTTGATTGCCCCACCAGAATCGCGCGCCGATTGCAACGTGTACGATATCATCACAAATCTTGATGTCAGCTGGGTATCCATCAGGAATGTCTCCTGAACCTAGGTCCCATGAAGTCCAGTTCCCGGTGGTGCCATTCTTGCGCAGAATCTGCGCGTTGGCATTCCATCCACTCGATTCCATATTACCAAGCCACAGATCATCGTTGATGACGGCCATCGAGTAGAACTCCTCCTCAGTACTCGAAGGAAGGCCGTCGCCAGGAGTCCATGAGTCGAGCCAAGTCGCATTCACCGGGTCCCATCGCAGGATTCCGTTCATGCTGGCGAAGAGATACTCGCCCTCGAATTCCTCCATTCCGCGAATCGGCCCCTCGATGTCCGTCCATTCGTTGAGTAGGGTCATGGTGTCGGCATTGAATCGGCGAATGATGTGGTCGCCGTAGGCAATCCACAATTCACAAGAGGTCGCATTCATCGGGAAGCATTCGCCGAGGAAGCGGGCGTTGACACGTCGAACATTTCCAATCGTCTCAAGGTCCTCTTCCCAACTCTCATTGGTCATATTCCATCTAACAATTGTTCCTTCATCATTGCTCCAGGACCCTGTTTGCCTTACACCTATCCATAGTTGGTCACCGACGGTTCCGATACCGTGGACTTGGCCGGACCAACCTGAATGTGAGCCTGCATCGAGTGTGCTTAGACTGGTATTTGTCGAGAGGTTGATGCGGTAGATCTCATCGCTTTGAGTCCACCAACTATTCGACCTCTGAAGCGAATAGTGCAGGACTCCATCGTAGATTTCTATGTCGGCTGGCGGACTGTTCGATAGCGTCGGCCCACCACTATTCGTACCTCGATTCCAAGAGATTAGGACCGCGTCGTTGATGACGTCGATGAGGGTCAGTCCAAAGTCACCACCAGCCCACATCGTGCCGTACTCAGTACCCGGAATCAGGGCGGTGACATCGTCATCGTCGAGATATCCTTGAGTTCCATCCCAACTTGTCAGCCACTCATTATTCGTCAAATCATATCGGGCGATGCCCGTATTTTCGAAGCCAAGATAGAGAATATCGTCAATTTTCACCGTACGCGCACGCTGGGTATCATCGCCCGCCGTCCAAGTCTCAATGACGCTGAAATTATCCATATTGACGATTCCCGCGCCGGAGTTTCCGCCGGTGTAGGCCCGGTCCTGACCAATCATCTCGACAGTGTAGACAAAGCGGCTCTCAAGTCCATCCTGACTACTGACGCAATCTTGGAATTGGTATTGCCAATTCCACTTGCAAACCCCTCGATTCGTACCCGCGTACAATCCGTCACCATCGCTCGTGACATCGTAGAACACAGTCGGACGATTCCACCAGCTTCCGCTGCTAGTCATCGTCGTCCAAGTATTACCATCATATCGTGAGAAGGCACCTGAGGCGCCCACTAGGAGGCCGCCGTAATCGTCCATTTCGAGTGATAGAATATCGTTGTCTGGCAAGGTGCTAGTATCCTGATTCCAATGCTCAGAAATGTCTCCAGTCAATCTGTCGACGACGAGAATTCCGAATCCGTTCAGACCGATGTAGACGACATCGCCATCGACCGCGACCGGAGCGGCGTCGAGGTCATCGGCGCCGAGAGATTGCCACGAGCCAATGATGGTGGATGTTGCAAGTTCGACGCGCATCACGCCCGCATCTGGAGTGGCGATGTAGGCGATTCCGAAGCGTGTCGCAACGCTGGTGACGAAATCCGAATCAAGTCCGTCAGAGGTCGTTATGGTGTCGATAAGCGTCATCTGATTTGTATCAATAAGTGAAATTCCGGACTCACTATGCCCGACCACCAAGTAACCGGTCGTATCGTCGTAAGATAGCGCAGAGATGTGCGTCGAACTCAGTCCGGAGACGGTTCCAATGTAGGAGCCATCGGTATTCTCAAGTCGCAGAACGCCCGCATTAGATGTTCCAATCCAGACCTTATCATTCCCATCCTGCTCGATGGCGACTATCTGTCCGGGATTGCTCACCGAATCGGTGATGTCAATCGGCGTCTTCCACATCTGATCATTTTCATCGAAGCGGTCGATTATCCGATTCCCAGCAATCCAAACCTCACCCATCTCGCCATCCTCGATGTGGGAAACCACCGTCATCCCTTCCGTCGACGGGCTGCTAACCAAGGTCAGAGTCCCACCCGGATTCGTCCCTACCTGCATCGCCAGCGTTCCCGAACCGTCACCGAACAAAGCTGTACCAGATGCGGGGCCACGGCCGGAGTGTTCCGGCCATGCGATTGCCGTGGCTCCATTTCCAAACAAACCCATATCGTCGATTTGGTGTTGTGAGCGGAAGATTAGGGAATTAGTATCGTAGGCGTGCACTGTCGTGCCGGCGAGGATGTGTAACCATCCTTCCGTGACAGCGAGCCCATGAATCTGGTTTGAAGCGAGCCAATTGCTAGTCGACCAAGTCGCTATCCAAGATTGGGAGACGAGGTCCCGTCGGTTGATGCCAGCATCGTAAGTGGCAATCAGCAGATGGTTTCCGACCTGAGCAAGGCCGGTGATCAAATCCGAAACGAGGTGATTCTGAGTATTCCAAACGCTATGTGCGTCGACAGTAATCGAGATGCTTCCCGAAGACGAGTTCGTCGTGTAATCGATGAGATGAACACCATTGGAGGAAGTAGCAATGTGGACCCTATCTGCAATGATCAGAATGTCAGAGGGAGTCTCTACATTCTGCGTCAGACAATAATCGTAGGATGACCAAGTCGTGGTGTCCATTGGCTTGTAATGAACGGTACAAGCAGCCGCAGCCCAAGTCGTCCCGTAATCATCAACGGCGATGGCGGAAATCGTTGCGCCCTCCGAGCCATCGCCAACCAGTATGTCAGGAACCGCTGCAGAGTCGGTCAAGCGGCGGGCGAGAACAGAACCATCTTCAGTTCCGACCAACAGCACCCCTGCATCAGCATCAATCCCCAATGACCGACCCATCACACCGAGCTCGATGTCGATAATCGGCTTCTGAGCCCTCGCATCCAAATGCAATAAATCATCATCCAACAAAAGGTATAGACGACCATCCACCGGATTGACGGCGCTATCATGAATCTCCACATCTAGTGCCGAAAACGAAATCTTCGGATCTGCCGGCCTCAAAGCCTCGATCACCATATCGGTCAGAGTCACACCGGCCGGCAATTCCCACGAAGCATCAGAAATCGAATTCGGCCTCAAATGAGTATCCAAAGTCCCATTCAAAACGGTCGGCGGGTTATTCTGCATCTCGTTCTGCCGACCCAAATCGCCGTATCCTCGCCAATCGAGAATCGGCGTCTGAGTATCCATCAATGTCAACTGAGGCTCGGTAGCCCAATACCCAGCCGAGCCATTGACCGATATTTCGAAACTCAAATTCGAAATCTCGGCTCCGGGAGCGAAAGGCAGAAACAAATCGCTGTAAGCATAGGTCCCATTGGCCGGATCCGCTCCCGTCGCAACAAGATCAATCCATCCCGTATCATTACTTCCCGAAGCACCCCAAGCAGTCTGCTGAGAGTCCCGTACTATCGGTAAATCAGCAAGTTCGTCAACCCCCGAGGAGGCAGCCCAAGGAAGCATTACCATCAGTGCGGCGAGAAGCAGAGCAGACCTCCGCTTCCTCGACTCTTCCCGACGAAACAACATGGGCACGAACCATCGGCCTGCTTGTTCCCATTATGAAAGGCATGGGTTGGTGATTGAGTGCTGCATCTCCCTCTTGAGAGGGAGGCTGCAAGATTTCAAACGCTGTAGGTAGGGCTGATAACGTCCCCGTTCGCTGTTAGATAGCATCAAAGGTGATGCGGTAGCCCGCAGGGACTCGGAGGGCAGTCCATGACTGATGACCGTCTGCGCAAGGAGGCTCTCGATTACCATGCGTCTGAACCCGCTGGAAAGATTCGTGTAGTGCCTACAAAACCCCACGGTACCGCTCGTGAACTCTCCTTGGCTTACTCTCCAGGCGTGGCTTATCCGTGTGAGGAGATAGCGGAGAATCCCGATGACGCGTACAAGTATACTTCGAAGGGCAATCTTGTTGCCGTCATCAGCAATGGCACCGCAGTTCTCGGTTTGGGAGATATTGGTGCCCTTGCTGGCAAACCCGTGATGGAAGGGAAGGGATTGCTGTTCAAGGCATTCGCTGATATCGATGTATTTGATATCGAAGTCGATCGGACTGATGTCGATGAATTCGTCGAGGCTGTGAAAGCCATTGCGCCGACTTTTGGCGGGATTAATCTCGAGGATATCAAGGCGCCAGAGTGCTTCGAGATTGAGCGCAGGCTTGTCGCTGAGCTGGATATTCCGGTAATGCACGATGATCAGCACGGGACTGCGATAATTTCTGGTGCGGCCTTGCTGAATGCGCTCGAGATTGTTGAGAAGGATATCTCGGCGGTCAAGGTGGTGATTTCTGGGGCTGGGGCGAGCGCGATTTCGTGCGCCAGACACTATCTGAATCTTGGAGTTAAGCCACAGAATCTGATGATGTGTGATTCGAAGGGGATTCTGACGAAGGCGCGCGAGGATGCTGGTGAATTGAATCAGTACAAGGCGAGGTTCGCCCTCGATGTTGAGGATGGAGGTTTGGCCGAGGCTATGGTCGAGGCTGATGTCTTCCTCGGATTGTCGCGCGGTGGGTTGGTTTCGGGCGAGATGGTTGCCACGATGGCTGCTCGCCCGTTGATTTTCGCCCTTGCAAATCCAGATCCTGAGATTCTCCCAGCAGAAGTCATGGAAGTTCGTGATGATGCGATTATCGCGACCGGACGTTCTGATTATCCAAATCAAATCAACAACGTTCTCGGATTCCCATACATCTTCCGTGGCGCTCTCGATGTTCGCGCCACCGAGATTACTGAGGGAATGAAGATGGCCGCGACCAAGGCTCTCGCCGAGTTGGCGAAGGAACCTGTCCCTGATGATGTGGCCGCGGCCTATGGTGGCGAGCAGATGCAATTCGGGCCAGAGTATCTGATTCCCAAGCCCTTCGATGCGCGAGTCCTGATTTGGGAGGCGAGCGCGGTAGCTGAGGCGGCTGTGGCCGAGGGAGTTGCTCGAGTCGCCGCAGATGAATTCGATTCTGAGGAGTATCGCGAGAAGTTGGAAGCTCGCCTCGGTCTGACGCGCTCGATCATGCGTCACGTCATCAATAGAGCCAAGCGCGACCGCAAGCGAATCGTCTTCTCTGAAGGCGAGGAACCGACGATCATCAAGGCTGCCGCGCAGTGCATCGCTGAGGGCATATGTGACCCGATTCTCCTCGGTCACCCCGAACGTATCGAGGCGGTCAAGGAAGAGCATGGACTTCACTTTGAATGCGAGACAATCGATGTGCGATATGATCCTCGAAGACGTGGTGATTATGCGGACGAATTCCACCGATTGCGCGGACGCAAGGGTGTCACTCGCCGCGACGCGGTCAATCTGCTCAAGTCGCCGAATTACTTCGGCCCAATGATGGTTCATTGCGGCGATGCTGACGGCTATCTGGGCGGCATCGCTCACCACTATCCAGACATCGTCAAGCCATGTTTACAGACAATTGGGCCAGACCCATCCGCTCATCGCATTGTAGGTCTGTACATGATGACCGTGAATGGTCAATTGATGTTCATCGCCGATGCAACGATCAACATCTATCCTGATGCGCGCACGCTGGCAGAAATCGCTCTGCAGACGGCGCGGGTAGCACGCCGATTTGGCGTGCGACCGAAGGTGGCGATGCTATCCTTCTCCAATTTCGGCACCTCGAATGAATTGCGAACCGACCGTATCGAAGAGGCAATCGCATACGCACGGGAAACCGACAGCGATCTCGTAATCGATGGACCGATGCAAGCCGACACAGCCCTTGTGCCCGACCGTCAGAAGGAATTCCCATTCATGGAATTCGAAGGGCCAGCGAATGTCTTGGTCTGCCCGAATCTCGCTTCTGCCAATATCGCGTACAAGCTCCTGCAACGCATCGCGGGTGCAGAAATGACTGGACCGATTCTTGAAGGACTGGCGAAGCCGGCTCACGTTCTCCAGCGCGGTGACTCCGTGCGCCAAGTTGTCCACATGGCTGCTATCACAGCCGTCGATGCTCAAAGACACGCACAGCAGCGACTCTGAACGCCTCGATTCAGTTCAATCGCGATAGGTCCGTTCTTTGAGATCGTTGTGATAGGTCCGGCCCAAATCTGGCCCTCGCCGCTCGATCCAATCGCTGAACGCAATCTCGCCGAGTGGCTCCTCATCAGAAGCCACCAGCCCGCGCATCAACCCCCTGATTTCCGCGCGTGTGACGACCATATCTCGCAAGAACAGTCCCATCGCCTGCCCAGCAAGCCAAGCGAGAAGCGGAGGCATCGGCAGAATCAGACGTCGAACGCCCATGCTCTTGGCGATGAGCGCAACGAAGTCTCGGAAAGGGTAAGTCTCAGGTCCCGTCGCATCGCGTGTGATATTTTCCTCACCGGCTCCAAGGTCGATCGCGATACGCGCTACATCGCGAACGTGGACGGGTTGAATCGGATAGCGCCCGAAGCCAAACAGTCCGAACACGGGCAGGTATCTCAGCATCCATGCGATATTGTTGACAAGCACATTTCGCCCGCCACCAAAAAGAACAGTCGGGCGAACGATAGCATAGGAGTGCCCCGATTCTCGCAGAATCTTCTCGCTCTCGACCTTGCCGCGGAAGTAAGACCAATCTGGCGCTTGGCCGGGGTGTGCAACGGAAAAATGCACAATCCGTCGAATCCCTGCCTCAGCAGCAGCCTCGAACATCTTCGCACAATTTCTCACCGCCACATCGTGGTCGAAACTGCGCCGCTCGTGATTGTAACGAACCCAATATGTGTTGTAAAGCACATCCGCACCACGCAGCGACTCTACGAGCGCATCGCGATCGTCGAAATCCAGCGGGTGAACTTCGACGGCCCCATCGAAGGGGTCATCGCGTCCAACCGCATTCGTCAGAGTTCGGACCCGCTTGCCCTCAGCAAGCAATTGGCGAGCAATCCAACGACCAGTATAACCGAATGCGCCGGTGACGACGTGCAGCTCTTCACCCATTGTAGCGAAACGACGCAATGACGTTGATAGAAGTTCTCCGGCAGAGAGCAGAATTCGTGTGAGACGACTTCACAACTCACTCAAGGACGCGTGGAGCAGCCGCTAGAACCGCGTCCGAGCATCCCGACTCGTACTGCTCAAAATTCTCGATGAACATCTGCGCCAGCAGGTTCGCCACATTGTCGTAACGCGTCTTGTCAGACCAAGTATCCCGCGGCTGCAGAATCTCGCTTGGAACACCCTCGCACTCGGTTGGCACAGCGAAGCCGAATCGCTCATCCTGAACGAAGACAACATCGTCTAAATCGCCGCGCAGTGCAGCGTTCAGAAGGGCTCGAGTCCAGCGAATCTTGATGCGGCTGGACTCACCGTAGCCGCCAGCCACCCAGCCGGTATTGATCAACCAACAATTTGCATCCTGCTCGCTGATCTTCTTCGATAGCAAGTCAGCGTAGACGCTTGGATGGCGCGGCATGAATGGCGCGCCAAAACAAGTCGAGAAGGTCGCCTGAGGTTCGGTCACTCCAATCTCAGTGCCTGCGACCTTCGCGGTATATCCTGACATGAAGTGGTAGGCGGCCTGCGCCGGTGTAAGTCTCGACAGTGGAGGCAGGACTCCGAAGGCATCGCAGGTCAGGAAAACCACATTCTTCGGGTGACCTGCGGTCGAATCCTCAGTGCGGTTCTCAATCGCCTCAATAGGGTACGAACCGCGCGTATTCTGTGTCAAAGTTCCATTATCGAAGTCGGGGACTCCCTCAGCATCGAGAATGACATTCTCAAGTATCGTCCCCGGCATCCTAGTCGTAGCGAAAATCTCCGGTTCATCCTCTTTGGATAGTCCGATGAGCTTGGCATAGCATCCACCCTCGAAGTTGAACACACCATCATCGGACCATCCATGCTCATCATCACCAACCAGTGCCCTGTGGGGGTCGGCAGAAAGGGTTGTCTTGCCTGTTCCCGAGAGTCCGAAGAAGAGTGCTGCGTCCTCGCCGTCTGTGTTTGCAGAGCAGTGCATCGGCATGATTCCCTGCGCAGGAAGAATGTGATTCATGATGGTGAAAATCGCCTTCTTGATCTCACCCGCATAGTGCGTACCACCGATAATGACCAAACCTCGGTCCAACGCGAGGATTACGAAGACGTCGGAGTTCACTCCGTCGATTATTGGGTCAGCGCACAGCTCGGGTGCGTGGAGAATCGTATACTTCGGAACATGCTCGGTCAAATCGGCGGGATCGCTGCGCACGAACATATTGTGGTAGAAAGCAGCGTGCCATGCCTTCTCTGTAACTAGACGAACCGGCATGGCATAATTCGAGTCAGCGCCGCAGTGTGCGTCTTTGACGAATAATTCGTCAGCGGCATCCAAGTGGGCTCGAACCTTTTTGAGCAGCCCCTCGAAGACGTTTCGGCTGGTCGGCTTGTTCACCTTGCCCCACCAGACGTGGTCAGCAAAACCTGGTTCGTCAACGATGAATCGGTCGTTCGGCGAGCGGCCCGTGCGCTCGCCGGTGGTCGCCAATAGAACTCCGTGCGCCGTCAACTGAGCCTCGCCGCGCTCGACGGCGCGTTCGTGAAGGGAACTTGCGTCGAGATTCCAATGCACTGCGCCGCTGGGGTCGAGACCGTGAGAAGCCAGTGGGGTCGCGAAGGAAGCCGGGGTGGACGAGCGCGAGGTGCTCTCCATGCCCGCCGACGTCGACAATTGGCTTTCAACCATTACGGATGGCCACCGACTCTTTTCGATGCGAAACTCTGGTAAATTTCGAGCCGCTCTAGATTCGATTTGCAGAAGCGGCTCGGTGGGGATGTGATTATCGCCGGATGCCGTGCCTGTCGCGCGCGTGAGCGAAGAGGAATCGGAGGACCCTGTCATCCGCGCGCGTCGTTTCAAGATGGGTGGAAACATCGACATCAGCGATCTCGGCATCGATGATATCCCTCAACAGAGCGTTCAGAAACCAGCCGATTCCGTCTCCACTCAATCTGAGGTCGACGAGGCTCTGGGCGAGGTCTTCGATCCATTCACTGCCTCAACAGGAACCGAGGCGGGAGCGGTACAAGCCGACGGTTCGGTGCTCACCGCTCCCGAGGATGATGTCGTCACGGCGATGGCGAAGGAAGGCGAACGCCGCGTCAATTGGGGCTTGATGGTCGCCATGATCTTCGTTTTCAGCGCTCTCAGCGTAGTTGCTGGAACCGCGTTCCCTCCGACCGTTTCGCTGATTCTTCTGGTTGCGCTCGCAAGCCTCGGTTTCTATCTCGGTGAGCGCTGGGTTCCCGACCCTGCTTTGCACTTGCTGGGAGTGTCTTGGGTCATCATTTCAATGAAAGTGTTGTACGGTCTTGCGATTGAGTTGAATCGTTGGGAATTGGGTGGATTTCTGCCAATTTCTGTCGAGATTCTCGCTGTCCTACTCCTGCTGCTCGTCGCCCTCAACATCTTCGTCGCCTACCGCCATGATCACGATGCGATAGCTGCCCAAGCCACGCTGGTTCTGTTGGCGATTGGCTCGACGGCGGGCTCGATCGGTGGTGAAGTTGGGGTCGCGGTGATGATTCTCGTCGCCACCCTGCTTCTGCATGGCCTCGCCCTTCACCGAGGCTCGGGTAATCTTGCTGCCCTCGGTGTTGCAGCCTCAAATCTGTGGATTGGAATGCACGCCGTCACCGAGGGGTTCAGCGCAGGCTCTCTGGTCATAGAACCCCTCGACACACCGTTGATTCTGTTTTTGCTGCTGATGCTGGTCTCGGGGATCAACGCAGCGATGGCAGCGCGTTTCGCGCGCGAAGAGAATTGGTTCTCTAAGGGATTCCAAGCGGCTGGCCTTGGCCAGCCGGGACTCTGGGGAGTCTCGATTTCACTCGGTATGGTGGGCGCCCTCATGGCAGTCGCTTCCAGCCGTGAGGACGCCGGTTATGCACTCGGAATGGTCACATTCCTCGCTGGCGCTTTCGGTGGATCCTACCTTGTCGTACGTGGTGTGGACAGGCTCAGGGTGGCCATTCCGTTATTGGCGGGCGCAGGCGTGTTCTCTCTGCTTCTGCTACTCGGTGACCTCACAGAATCCATCTCTCCCTTCGACCGCTACGGGACCTTTTCTGTCCTCGCGGCGGCTCTGACTGGATTCGTCATGCTACGTGATCAACATCGCGTGACCGACCGTGTACTCTGGGTGGGCTCGGTCGGTGTTCTGGTATTGCTTGTGATCCTCATTCCCGCTGAATCTGAGACGGCAGGAGGCGATGGTGGAGTTGTGTTACTGAGCCTCCTGACAGCGCTTCACATCGGCACTGCCGTGCTCGCAGTGATGCGAAAAGCCCCTTCGCTCGCCGGTTCGACGGTCTTGCTTCCATGGGCTTGGGTACTGGTTCAGGAAATCCTCGTCGAGGCTCTTCGTACCATCATGGTGACGAATGGATGGAGCGATCCAGGCAACCTGATTCACCTCGCTCCCACCCCCCTCGCTGTCTATCTCGTGGTCTCGGTCGTTCTGATGTTGGTGGTCAATCTGCAGATGGGAGAGACCGGAGTTAATCTGGCTGCTGGTTTTCTCGGAATCACCGAAATTTCTGCTTCGATTCGTGATTCCGGCATACTTCAATTATGGTCAATCGGGCTATGGTTACCCCTCGTCACAATTCTCGTCATGGCCCATGCTGGTGGTTTCACTGCGGTGACGCTGCTCGTGGTCGTTGCGATATTGGCCAGTGCACACCTCGGGGCTGAGTTCGTCGGGCGACGCTTGGGTGGAGCGATTGCTCTGCTAGGGATTCTCGCGGTTGGACTGGCGACCCTTGGTTGGCGGCACGGGCTCGATGAGATGTGGGTGATTCTGATGCTGTTCGCGACCGCCTCGATTCTGTTTCGCGGAGAGCCTGAGGATGAGCCGCGATTCACCAATGGAATGGCGCTGATGTCATTGCCGATGATAATCGCGATTTCGGGGAGAGTCCCGGCGAGGATACTCGCTGAAACCGATTCTATCCCCGAGGTCAACCTCTCATTGTCCGCAGTCGTATGCACTGGAGTGGTCATGGGTGTGTACCTCCCGCGCGCGGAGCGCATGGAGAAATTGCTCAAGCCCGCTGCCGCTGCGCTCTGGCTACTCGTCATCACCATCGGTCTGGCCGTCCAATCGGATGACCAGACCGCTACCATGGCCGGAATTGGCTTGTTCGCACTGACCGCGCTATGGCTGGTTGCACGCGGTGAGATTCGAGCCGAGCTGGCTTCGGTTGCGAGGCGTGATCAGCGATTGGAGATGGCAGGTCGTGACAAAGAGGTCAATCTCAGTCTGGGCACTGGAGAAATCAGTGGCTATGACCCTAAGCGTGCTGAATTACTTTCAAAGCGAAAGAAACGGCGCGACCTCGATGCTGCAGCGGATGATGATGAGCTCTACACCACCGATGTCTCGCACCGACCTACTATCGTCCTACTCATCCTATTCTTGGTTCTCGGTGAAGAGATATTCCGGGCATTGCTTCTGTCCTCTTCTCCCATCATGTTACTGATAACCGGTGTATTCGTCGCCATTCTCATCGCCATCGCGCGGTTCCGATCAAAACAACTCGCGCTCGATCTACCAATTGTACTCGGTATCGAGATGCCGATCGCGATGGCGATTTCTGGATTCGTGTTAGCACTTATCGCCGGCCATCTGGGGCCAGGTGCAAGCAATTCGGAACTGCTCGACATGGCCGTAGTTACAATTCTGATTCTCGTTTTGGTCATCATCTCTCTCTACCAACGAGATAACTTGCTCGCGAGAATCCCAATCGCCCTGGACTGGTTCGTTCTGCCGCTCTTCGCAGGTCGGATTATGGGTTCGATAATTATCGAAGCGATTCCAAGTCCCTTCACTGTCAACCCATTCGACGGCGACCTGATTCAGTGGCAGATTCCTTGGTTGTTGTTGGAGACGCTGCTCATCCTCACTCTAGTAATCGATTGGATGATCGACAGGCGCCGCACCAAGGTTGGGCGTGTTGCAGCACAGTCGAGCAGTGGTCGAGGACTGCGCGTCTTCGCCTATGTCATGCTCTCTTGGGGTCCAGCCGCGGTCCTCGCCGTCGCGAGCGCCATCGAGCAGGGGCGCAGGCATCGACAGGCAGAGGGGGTTGGACTCGCCATTCTCTGTGCCCCTCTCGCCCTGCTCTCAGTCAACAATCTGACTTCCCACATCGGCAGCGTACTGCCAGAACTCATCCTCTTCGGTGGAATCGCAATGCTCGCACTCGCCGCTGCATCGGTACCGATGAAGGATGGCCACTGGACGATGATGGCAACAATCGATTCCCATATCCTGCTATTCGCCGGCTTACTCATGGTGAACGAAGCGATTCTCTATCCGATAGCCATCTTCACAGTCTCGACTACCATCTGGGTCGTCGGCATACTGCAATTGCGCCGAATCCTCAGAGTCTGGGGACTTATCGATCTCATCATAGGAGTCGGCGCATCAATCCTCGTCATGGCAGCAGCAGACAACCTCCACGCCGTCGGACTAGTCATCCTCCTCACCGTCGTCGGCGCCCAATTAGCCCTCGTGACTTGGCTCGGTCAGCGGAATCAATCTGCCCTATTACAGGATTAAGTCCCCGCCAAAATGGCGCGCAGCACAGCGTTTTCTCGACCCGCGCGCGTATGACGTCTGATACCAACCTTGATGACGGGCGGTCGCAGCAAGAGTATCGTGTCAGGAAGCTGGATCTCGGACACGCCCGATGAGGTGGAGCATCCAACGGTGCCGCTAGGCATCAATGAGATGGCGATTCCACGCGCCGCAATTCTGCTCTCTCTGGCCACCGCGGCGCTCCTAGTCTGCTCCACGATTGTCGTCGGTTACAGCGTGTATGTCTTCGTGAAGGAGAACGGGGACGCGTTTACGGTGACCGACAAGGACCTATTGAAGGACGAGAACGAGCGTTGGTATTGGGAGGTCGACCTTCTCTTCGACACCTGCGATTCGCGGCTCGGTGACTGGGACTGGCCGGAGGTGCTCGCTGACCAAGACGATGTCTTCCTCTACCCGGGCGAACTACGCTGTGACTGGGAGCATCAGGGCGTGGGGGACCGCGCCAGCGTCGTGATTTACAATCGTGGGGATCAGACGCTCGACCTCGTGCTTGAGATTGCTGGTGGCGAGGTCGTCTTCGCCGATGAGGGTGATAGCGACATGACGCTCGATCCGATTGAGCCGAATGGCACTGCGATTGTGGAACTTGAGTTGGAAGGCGATGTGACTGAACACGATATCACCATCGAGGCTTCTCACCTGAGGGTTCCCGAGGCTGAGGTTCTTCTCGATGTGCACATCTTCGAAGGCTCGGCGTCTCGCGATTTACACGCGAGCAATGGAGATCGACTCGAGGTCCATTACAAGGTGTGGGATGCAGACACCGGAGATTTACTCGATGAGGGCGACTTGGTAGTTACCGCCGGTGATGATTCGGCTTACATCAAAGGATTCGGATGGTCTGCGATTGGATTGGATATTGATGAGGACCGCGGTTTGATTCCTGGGATCGATACTGGAACTACGCACACGACTCTTCTGCCTCCCCCAATCGCGTACGGGAATAACGATGAGCACGAACTCAAAGAGTCGTGGCTGCGCTTTGAATTGAAGGTCGACAGAGCGACCATATGAGACCATTTACGCGCGAAAAGGACTTGACCTCGACTCGGGAGCGGCGGGCATGAACGAGGAGCCGACGCACTTCGCGATTCGACCCTCGGCGGAGGTTGCCAAGCGCGCTTCCAAGGTCACCAAAGCCGATTCAGCGCGCAAGGGCGAGCCAGCCTTCCACATGACGGATGACATGCGCCGGCTCTCAACTCCCTGGACCGTCTCACAGGCGCGCGCGACGCAGATTGAGGCCGCAGATTTGCCCGCAGGTGTGATTCTCGATGCGGCTGCGGGCAGTGGTGTTCAGTTGATTGCGCTGACCAGTGAACTGAAGCGCCCCGGTCTTGCGATTGAGCTTGACCCGAATATCGGCCTGCTCTGTGCGGCGAATATGCACGCTGCTGGTGAAGCTGATGACCTACAACGCTCGATGGACCGCGTTCTCGTTGGAGATGGAACCGATGCCGAGAATGCCATCGTCGCCTATTGGAATAGTCTCCGAGAAGCGGGGACTAGGGCGCACCCTCCAATCGGCATGCTACACCTAGACCCAGCTCGGCCTCGAGACGCGCAGCGTCACGAAATCGATGAAATGCAACCTGCGATTCAACCACTGCTCAAAGCTTGGTCCAAGCACCTCGAGACAGGACCACGTGGACCCGCGGTGCTGCTCGACCTATCACCCAGACTCAACGATGACCAACGGGCTCTCGTTGATGCGGTAATTGAGACTACTTTCCCCGGAATCGCGAGGACTTGGGAGTACCTCAGTCAAGGTGGGGGAAGAATCGACCGTCTCTCGGTATGGATAGGTTCTCTATCATCCAAATCACCATCGCGCTGCGTGCGCATGGGTCGCAAGAACATCATGGCGACGATCGAGGGCGCGGTAGTCGAATCAGAACTCGTCTCAATGAGTAAACCGCCACCGTTCGGAGCTTATCTCAGCATCCTCGACCCAGCCCTCATCCAGTCTGGACTGCAGGAGGCATGGCTCGACAAGGCTCTTCCAGAAGGCGCAGGCCACTCCTGGCTGCGACTTGAAGGACGCAGACCGCTCCTCATCAGCACCGAGCCTCTCGTCAGCGATGATGAGTCCGACGCGTTCATCATCGCCAGCGGCGAAATCGTCCAGCACCGACTGACGCCGCCAGAACTCCACACCATCGAACAAACAGCAGCAGCTGCAGCGCGCAATGGAGTAGGCAAAATCACCTTGCGCTGCAGCCTCGACCCAGAACTCCACCCAACCCTACAGCGCCGCCTCGACAAGGCGATGAAGGAATTCGAGGGGGCTCGCGGATTCATGGTCGACCTCGAACTTGAGCGAGGCAGTGGAAGTCACAGCCTCTACATCGTCTGCAAAGAGGCCTGAAGTGCCTCAAAGTGCCGGCCGGACACCTGCAGCACCACGATTTTTCGTACAACCGCAAAAACAGGCCTCTGAATCGCCCCGTAGGGGCGGCCGTCTCCTTCAAATATGGGGGGCAGGTCGGCGGGATGCCCTAACCGGGCCATCGGGCAACTGATGAACACGGGGGAACCGTACTATGGCAAAAGTGAATGAAGCAGAATTAGGAGAGGATTTCTCCTACATCCTGAGGCTCGCTGACTCAGACATCGACGGTCTGCGCCCGATCGCGCAGGGACTGACTTCCATCCCGGGAGTCGGTCAGCGATCGGCCGGACAGATCTGCCGCATGGCAGGAATCGAGGGCAGTAAGCTCGGCGGTCACCTGACCGACGAGGAGCAGGACAGGATTCGAAGCACAATAGATGAATATGCGTTGAACGTGCCTTGGTGGCTCGTCAACCGACAGCGCGATTTACAGTCCAACGAGGACGCGCACATCATCGGAACCGAGGTCAAGCTGACCCGCAACGACGATGTCGCACGCTTGGCTGCAATCAAGACCTACCGCGGAATGCGCCACCGCAGCGGCCACAAAGTCCGCGGACAGCGCCTGCGCAGCAATGGTCGCAGCGGCAGCACACTCGGTGTGCAGAGGAAGAAGTGAGGTGATTGAATGGGCCATCCAAAGTTTGCACGACCTAAGACCCAGACACCAACTCACCCTTGGAAGGCTGCTCGCATTGAGGAAGAACACGCTCTGAAGGAGCAGTTCGGCCTGAAGCGCGTCGGTGGCATGCGCGAGATCTGGCGAGAGAAGTCAGCTCTTCGCCGCCACCGAAACCAAGCGATGAAGCTCATCGGACGAGTCGACTCCTCTGAGGGTCACTTCGCTCGCGAGAAGGCTGACCTGGTCAGCGCGATGGTCCGCAAGGGCCTGCTCGCTGATGGTTCCAGCATCGACGATGTTCTGCAGATTACTGTCGAGCATATGCTCGCACGACGCCTGCAGTCGGTTGTCTACTACCGCGGCTTCGCACCTTCTATGCGCGCCGCTCGAAACATGATTGTTCACGGTCACATCTCGATCGGCGACCAGCGCATGACCGTGCCTGGATACAAGATCCTGCGCGATGAGGAAGAGAACCTCCAGTACAGCGCGACATCGCCTTACCGAGATGATAACCACCCATTCCGCGTTGAGATGGAACAACTCCGTATCACTCGACAGGCTGAGGAAGAAGAGATCGAAGAAATCGGCGGTGTCCGCGCCACGACCGATAACGACGAGTTCGTCCAGCAAATCAAGGCTGACGAGGCCCAAGCCCCTACAGTAGAGGACACCGTTCCAGAAGGAGGTGATGAGTGATGGGTCACAAGGCGATTCTGCACATTTTCAGCACTTACAACAACGTACTGATTACTGCTACCGACCTCACCGGAGCCGAGACTCTGGCGAAGGTCTCCGGTGGAATGGTCATCAAGAAGGGCAGCGATTCCGGCGGCCAGTTCGCAGCGACCCGCGCCGCCGAGCGCATCGCTGAGATGCTCGCAGAGAAGGAATTCGACCAAGTCATCGTGAAGTACCGCGGTGCAGGTGGAAACCGCTCGCACAGCGCTCCTGGCGCAACCGCGGCTATCCGTGCGCTGACTCGTGCAGGGGTTCAAATCACTCGCATCGAGGACGTCACTCCTATCCCAACTGATGGGACCAAGAAGAAAGGTGGAAGAAGGGGCCGCAGGGTCTGAGGTGATTGTGATGGTGAAGATGGAAATCATCGAGGAAAGTTCGGAGAAAATCAAGATCCTGTTCAAGGATATCGACCGCGCTTTCGCAAATGCACTACGCCGTTCGCTCATGTCCAACACCCCAAAAATGGCTATCGAAACCGTTCGATTCCAGATGGGTTCGTTTGACCTCTGCCTGTCTTGCAGTCACCTAAATCCAGCCGCTGTCGCTCGTGATTCGGCTGGTGGAAGCGGCTGCGATAACTGCGGCAAGAAGCTCGAGAAGGAAGGAGTCGACTACACCGTCTGGGAGACCAACGGTGCTCTTCCTGACGAGATGATTGCTCAGCGCTTGGCAATGGTGCCAATCCCAACCAACCACGAGCAATTCCACTACGAGGAGAACTGCCCGAACTGCAAGGATCTCGTGCCAGAGGACCGCGGATGCCCGGCCTGCAACATGATCTACACCTGCAAGGCCTTCGGTAGCGAGGAAGGAACCACGGTCACCGCGGGTGACATGATCTACCTAGGAGACCAGAGTCTGGAAATCCCAGAGCACTACTGGGCGATTCCGATTACCAAGTTGTACAAGGGGCAGATGCTTGAGTTCTACGCCACCGCAGTCATGGGACGCGGTAGCCAGCACGCAAAGTGGTCCCCGGTCTGTGGAGTCACCTTCGTGCCTCGTCAAGTCGGCATTCTGAATGTCAAGACAAGGGCCAAGATGCTGTGGGACCTCAACCTCGAAATCACCGCAAAGGACTTCGACAAGAATGGACGCCTCGAAGACATCGACAAGGTCGAAAAACTGGTTCGCGAGTTACACCATGTCGGCGACGGTACCGAGGTGAAGGCTGAATTCAAGGATGCAATCACCGTCGAGGACGTTCCTGGAGAGTTCATCTTCAGCTTCGAGACGGATGGTTCGATGGACCCTCAAACAGCACTGAAGATGGCTTCAGCTGCTCTTTCGACGAATTTCGTCTCGCTCGAAGAGGACCTTGCCGCCGCGCTCTGAAAGCGTCGTAGTCTTCTTGTCTGACCCTTGAGATGAGGTTTCATGACCGCCGTGCTTGGTCGCGGGACCTGCGGCGGACATGTGACGCTGTTATTCACTGTCGAAGATTTAGATGATGATCCGATTAGACAAGGCAGCCTTGGGGCTGGTTTGTGCTTGGCTGATGGCGCCGAGGCTGTGGCGCGTGGTGAGCCGGGAGAGTATTCTCTACGCGTGAGATTTCTCGATGGGACCGGCGACCCACGGATGTTTCAGCAGGTCCTCGACCTGCTGAAAGATGAAAACGACGAATTCGGCGAGATGAGTTGGGAGATCGCTATTCGCAATCACCTGCCATCTTCGCAAGGATTCGGAATGTCGGCGGCGGGAGCTGTGGCTGCTGCCGCCGCTTTCCAGCGCGCTCTCGGATTGCCTCACGAAGAGAGCCTTCGACGATCCTTCGCAATCGCCCACAAGGTCGAGCGCGCAAATTCGACTGGACTCGGAGACGTGACCGCGCTCGCTGCCGGTGGTGTCGAGCGCCGCCTCTCCCCCGGAGCTCCATTTTCGGGCAGCGAACTGACTGCGGGTCCCGGTAGAGCGGAGGGGTGGAGTAAGGAAACTCAAGTCCTTCTGGCTTGGAGAGCCAGTCCAGGTCGTCATACCTCTGAATACATCGACCACCCCGATTGGAAGCGATTGATTACCGAGGCGGGACAGGCCCAGATGGATCACCTCGCCGAAGGAGATTGGAACGCCTCGCGATGGACTGAATTGCTCGAGGCGGCCGAAGCCTTCGCAACAGATTCGCGCCTCATCGATGATGCGGCGCGAGCAACCCTCATCGAGGCCGGCCAGAATGCGACAGAACGCGCCGGCCTCGCAGCCCAAACAGCAGTCCTTCTATGCATGCTGGGAGAGAGCATAGCAATCGTCCCAATCGATGAAGCAGGCTCGCAGCCACTCGATTCCCTAATCGCAGAACTCGAAAAGGAAGGTCTCGAAGCGACCCTCACCCAAATCGGCTCGATCTAAGAGTGCGAGCCGGTGCCTCGCTTTTCATGGAATTCATTGAGAGGCGTCAAATCGAGCGGACTCGCATCCAACAAAATCGCGCCCCGGAGTTTCAGCGTCTCGGTGAATCCGTGGCGATAGACGATCGCTCCCTGCCCATACTCGTTGACATAGCGATCGACCTGTTTCTGAGTTTTCTTCCGAGGGAACCTCAAATCAGCCCCGAAGAAGTGTTTCGCGTCTATCCACGCACAGGGTACTCCATTGATTCGCAGGTCATCCAGCAATAGCAAGTCAGGTGTCACAACAGCACGCCCCTCAGCCGCTTTCTGTTCCGCAAGAAGGTCCTCTTGGCGCCGGAATCGAATGTCCAAGAAGTCGAAATGCGCACAAAGAATGTTCTCAAACACCTCGGCAGCGGTCTGAGTCTCGCTCTGATTTACCGAACTCACCTTGTCCGCCTGCTCAGCCTTAGCAAACTCCTCGCGGTCTCGCTCGCTCATTCGAGTGGGATTCTTCAGAGTCTCTTTGATGCGGTTTTTTGACCAGCCGCGACCGGTCAAAATCGCCCGGAAAGTGTTCACCGGAGGAGCATCGAAACGCTTGGCCAAAGTCAGCACGCCCTCGCCATTATCATAGCGTCGGCGGAGTTGGTTCGCATTGCGCATGAGCCGCCCGTGAGAGTGCACCGATTTCTCCTGATTCAGCGCACCGCGAAGCGATAGAGCCTGTTCAGTGGTGATTGGGAACTTGTCGATTTCAGCTCTGATTTCGTCGACCCGCTCCTCTGGAAGGAAGCCGTATTCACCGGGTCGGCAAACGATTTCACCCACCTTCTTCTGGATGTCCTTAGGCACTGCGTTAGTTCGCCACCGCAGCTGCTTCTCCTCGGGAGCGGGATCGATGGTTGCTGGCAGTCCCATCGGAGGAGGGGACTGCTCGAAGCGGGCGAGCGCACGCTCGACCGCTTCGGGGTCTCCTGTCGACCACGGGCTCGGCTTAGGGCCGGTGCCGTTGGTCGGCT
>CAYFHB010000006.1:0-26144 GCA_964342705.1 uncultured Candidatus Poseidoniales archaeon | reverse complement strand
TTTGACCGAGCCGAGTGAATCGCGGTCGAGCCAGCGAATCTCATCGTGCTCGGTAGGTGAGATATTTCTCGGATCGACCACGCCGCAATCCCAAATATCGAGAGCGACGTGGCGGTCTGCATAATCGTGGGCTATCGAGGCCACGACCGAGCGAGGGGCGACCTCAATCCCCAATTCTTCCATAATCTCGCGTGCAAGGGCTTCAGCCGGTTGTTCGCCTGAATCAACTTTGCCACCAGGGAATTCCCACCATCCGCCCCAAACGTCCTCGGGAGGTCTTCTACAAGCGAGAATACGTCCCTCTACATCGAAGAGAAGTGCACCGACTACTTCGAGCCTCGGCTTGCTAGCCAGAGCCTTCGCGGCTCGCCTGACAACCTCGATTTGACGCTCCAGTCCAATGTGCGATTCGGACGGCAAGTGAATGAAAATCGCGGGCATCAGTCGGCCGTCACTGGCACTAGACTCAGTATCTACAATCGCATTTAGAGTACGATATATCGTCTCATTACAGACGAATGCGCCGGCCGAATCACTCCACACTACATCATCCTCATGTTCAAATTCCTCATCCAAAACATGCTTCGACGCAGTCGTCTCAAGTCGTTCATCGCCACTCTCGACAACCATCCCAAATGCTTCCCGCCCCGAGTTGTCGGCAATCCTGAACGCATTCTCATTATGTGCGAATCTCTCAAGCGAAATCACCTCTCGCGAATCCGCCAAACCAAGATGCAAGATGGCATCGAATCGCTCGCCATCACGAATCATCTCTGCGATTCGCCGCGAGCCGCGCTCATCAACGCTCAACAGAATAGACGTGACATCCAATCCGTCAATGCCTCGAATCTGCAGCTCGCGCATAACCTCATGTGAAACATTGACCGTATGCTCGCCAAACGGTGGAAAACCGGTCAACAAAACGCGTGGCGAACCCACACCTGCAGTACCCGCCACGAGCCGCTCAGCAGTCAGCAATAGTTGGCCTTTGCGCGGCCCGCCGCGTCGTCAGATTCATTCACCAGCGACGCGACGAACCATCGATGAGCACCGAGTACGTGGTGCAGCCCGTCGAGGAAGACGCGGATGGAGCAGGCTCCTTGGGTGTCGTGCGAGTCATCTGGTACGAGATCAGCGGCGGCATCGGTCCGTGGGGTGCCCTTCGCCCGCTCATCGCCATCGCGCTAGCCCTTGTCCCCTTCCTCTTCATCGGTCAGCACTTCAATCGCCAACATCGCAAGGCTGCGGGCTGGTTCGCTGTGCAATTCCCCTTGATTTTGACGGTGATTCTCTGGCCTCTGCTCTACCTCTGGTCCATCGGCGACGCATGGTGGGTTTCAAGCGGGATAGTCGCGCGCGCTCAATCCGGATAGGGTGAGTGCATGGATGGTGAAATCGTCAATATCGCGGGATATCGCTTCGTCGATTTACATGACCGCGATGCGCTGCGCGCTCCGTTCAAGGCTGCGTGCGACGATGCCGGGCTTCTCGGGACTGTTTTGCTGAGCCACGAGGGAATCAATTTCTTCCTCTCTGGTGCTCAGGCCGGCATCGACCAATTCGTTGAATTTCTCGAGAAGGATTCTCGTTTCGTCGACATTCCAGTGAAAATCTCGTTCAGCGAGAGAATGTCATTCCGTCGGATGAATGTTCGATTGAAGAATGAGATCATCGCGCTTGGCTTGGAAGATGTTCGACCTGCCGAGCGCACCGGCGAGAATATCTCGCCAGCTGAGTTCAAGCGCTGGTTAGACGAGGGTCGTCAGATTACCGTCCTCGATACGCGCAATGATTACGAGGTCAAATTAGGCACGTTCGAAGGTGCCATCGACCTGAATCTCTCGACCTTCCGAGGCTTCCCTGAGGCTGTCAGCACATCGGGGATAGACAAGGACCAGACCATCGTCATGTTCTGCACTGGTGGCATCCGCTGCGAGAAAGCCAGTGCCGTGATGATGAATCAAGGATGGACCGATGTGCGGCAACTCGAGGGGGGAATCTTGGGATATTTCGAAGAGGTCGGCGGTGAGCATTGGAATGGTGATTGCTTCGTCTTTGACCGCCGTGTGGCCCTCGACCCAGCCTTAGAGGAGACTATGGCTGAAGTCTGCTGGGCTTGCCGTGAGCCGCTGACCGAGGAAGAGATGGAAAGCGAGCACTACGTCCTCGCCAAGTCCTGCCCTTACTGCATCGAGTGAAGATGCTGCTCCGCTTCGCTCAGAAGCCATCTGGCAAATCCATCGGACTGAACAGGTGACCGGGGCTTGTCGCCTCTGCGATCTGCGTGCGGATTCGCATCTCCCAATCACGCAACAGACTCAAGGCCGACGAGAATGGAATCTCCGCGCCATTGATGATGACGCGAATCATCGTGTCGAGGATATCCATGCGGTCCTCATCGAGGGTACCGAGCAATTTGTCGAGCGGGAAGGAGTCGATGGTTGGAGCTGCGCCCGCAACCTCGACAGGCCACGGCTGCGCGATATTCTCTGGAACCGTCTCTCCGCTCGCCGCAGCCGCCTTCTCAAGCGATTCCAACAGCACTCGAATGTATTTCGATACAACGAGCGCCACCTCGACTACTGGCAAACTGTACTGCTTGACAAAATTCACCATATTTTCCTGCAGGAAGAGGAGGCGCTCCTCGACCGGTTCGTCCGGCCCAGGTATCTTGGCATCCTCATCCATGAGCAGCCCTCGCGCCTCTTACTCAAGAATTGAACGCGAGCCAGCGGCCGCTCATTCGGTCGTGCGATCATCATAGCGAATCGGTGAACCCGAGTTGCCACGCACACCGTCCAGCATATCGTCTTCGATCTCAAAGTGATCGTTCAACCAATCGCCGTCGGTATCCCAATTGGTCGGATCGGTACCGTCGGCGATCTGATCCCCATCTATATCGATCATCCACCAACCCCAGACATACTCGCCCAAGCCGGTATTCGGGTAGTGGTAGCGGTCTCCGGCGAATCTTCCCCACATATCCGCCCAAGCACCGTTGACCAGTACTTCGTCATCAGTCTCATCGAGCAATTGGTAATCGGTATCGTGGTCGTCAACGATGTAAGCATAGAGCATGTCGTTGTTATTCACCTTGTACATCCGGAAGTAATTGGTCTCGAGCGCTGCTATCCCGCCACATGTACCAAGCAGCGACTCGCGCAATTGCCACCATTCCTGCACGATATTGCCTGAGCAATCGTAGAGATTGGCCTGTCTGACCAGAGAGGGGGAAGCGAGTGTCGCATTGACGACGCCGTAATATTCCTGGAAGTTGTTGTAGGGTATGTAGACGCAATTTCCTCCTGTGCAGTCCCAACCTCCGTCATTGTCCGCATCCTGCCCTGCATCACTGGGGTCGGTCGCGTCATGGGTGAACCATGTCCAATCGAGTAGGGGGCGTCCGATGGTGCCACCGTTTACGGTGACTGGTTTGAGGACGCTCGGCGTAACCTGATACCAGACGACTGAGATCTGCAGGTAGGAAGACCAGTTGTCATTGGTTTCGTTCCAACCTCTGTAATACTCATAGAAGTCCGGCATCATATCGCCATCCGTGTCGTTGTCAAGCGGATTCGTTCCGTACTTGAACACCTCACGGCCGTCTGAGAGATTCATGTTCTGGTCGTAGCTTACGACGTTTCCGCCGCTTCTAGTGACCTCCATTATCTGAGAGTCGTCGTCGCTATCTCCGTCTAGAGGGTGAGTCCCGTTATTGTACTCCATCAGGTTGGTGAAGTAGAGGTCCGTTGGTCCCGGAATAATCTGGTCGGCGGCTGGTCCGGGGGTGAATTCGCGGTTGGCCCAAGCGCCCTGGGTCGCTGGCTGGTCGAAGATAGTGCGGTCGTACCAGCCGTCGGCGTCTGGGTCGTACTCGATGTCGAGTGGATTGAGAGGGTTGAGTGACCAGCGGTACTCGTTGACAGGTAGCCACTGGCCATAGATCGAGTAGCAGAATTCCCAGCCGTCTGGCAGGCCGTCTGAATCGGAGTCGGCGTGGGTTGGGTCTGAGACTCCGGCGAGACTGAAATTGAAGTTGTCCGGATCGATGGCGTTGATTAGGCCTGCTCGGTCGCTCGAGACAATATCCTTGCCCGAGAACATCAACCAGAGTTGGTCCTGAGCTGTTTGCTCGGACATGCTGCGCTCCTGCATGAAGGCGGTCACCGTGTCGAGACCGTAGGAGACTAGACCGGTGCCATTTGGAATGGTGTCGATGGCCGAGCGCTTACCGTAGACTCGGGCATCGTATTCCGCTAGGTTATCGTAGGACTCCGAGTCCGAGATGTAACCGTCTCCATCACAGTCGAATGAGTCCTCATCGCTATCTGCATGGATGTCCGTGTCGGTCAGCGGATTCATCGTCCAGAGATTGGCTTCAAGGTCCCATTCGGTGAACCAATACTCGTATCCGTCACTCATGCCGTCCCTATCGGTATCCTCGGCATTCGGATCGGTGATTCCGAGCAAGGCTTGCAGAAGTGGCTTGGCGGGCTCTCCGAGCTGCCAAGCATCGAATTGCTCGAGGGCGATTTCAGCGCGTCCTTCCTTGTTGAAGAGGATGCGATAGACGCGGTTGACCGCCTCGTCGGGGTCGAGCGATTCGGCTTCCTCCCACAGACGAGGGGCATCAGGCGGTGACAGTCCACCGTTCTGTGGGTTCTTATTGGTAAGATTGAGTTCGACGAGGTCGGTTATTCCATCGCGGTCCGAGTCGTAATTTCCGTCTCCCGGGACCAGCGGATTGAGGGTCCAGACCTCGTCGCTGGCGTTCCAGCGGGTAAACATCAATTCGATTCCATCGAGCAGCCCGTCACCGTCGGTGTCGGGCTCGTTCGGGTCGGCGGTGTAGCCTTGGAGTGCGATCAGCTCATCGGTCAGGAAAGTACCGAATGAGAGGGTTGATTCGGCTGAGAGCCAAGGTGTTGCGAGCAACTCGCCGCCGACTTGCAGTAGGTAGAATTGCGGCACTGTGGTGAGATCGTCAATCTCACTCATATTGCCGCTTATGACATTGTATTCCTCCCAATTATTCATCCCATCCCCATCGGGATCGCCGACTTGATCTCGTTCATCGACGGGGTTGAGTGTCCAACCCTCATCATACAGACTCCACCGAGCATGGTAGAATTCCCATCCATCAGGAATTCCATCGAGGTCGGAGTCGGCTTCCAGCGGGTTGGCGGCGCCGACATCATCCGCGGTCGAGCCATTGACTAGACTTCGGTAAGCAAGACTCGTATGCAAACCAAAGGAGGCACCGGCAAATCCGACCCATGACTCGTGAGCCAGCAGGGTCGTGAAATTCTCGGGGAATTCCAGTCCAGTATCGGTCGTATCGGAGTGAATGATCTGGTCCTTGAGGTGGTATTCCAGCCAATTGACTAGACTCTCATTGAGGTCGAGGACGCCGTCGTGGTTGACGTCGAATCCGTCGCCATCGGGATTGTTGAGCGCGTCCGAGCCATTCAGCGGATTGATTCCCTGGTTATTCCGGCCCCAAGTGCATTGGTAGCGGGCCTCCCAACCATCTGGAAGTGAGTCGCCGTCAGAATCGGGGTTATTCGGGTCGGTCTTGGTCCAATTCTGGGCTGCGCTGGCGTTTTCGCCGTGAGTAGGGAGTCCTTCGATGAGGACCGTCTCGAGAAGGTTGCCCCACATGTACTCACAGAGGTTGTCGAGGCCATCGCCATCGGCGTCCATGGTCGCATCGCTCGGGTCACGTGGGTCGAGAGTCCACAGATTGCCTCCTGTGTAGACATCGCCTATCCAGCGACGGTGCTCGATTTCCCAGCCGTCGGGCATGCCATCTCCGTCGCTATCAGCGCTGGTCGGATCGGTTGGTCCATCCGTACCTCCACCGGCTCCGGAGTTCAACCAGCCTGAGAGGTGTACGTCCAGCGCTGCCTCTCCATCTTCCTCATCGCAGATGTATTCCTCGTTGAGGTAGTGGCAGGCGAATTCTGTCGAGTCGGCGAACCAGCCCCAGTATTCCTCGCCGTCGGTGAGGCCGTCCCCATCTGTGTCGGTGTTTCGTGGGTCGGTTCCGTTGAAGCCGCCGATGCTAGTGTTGACGAAGCGATATTCGTCAAGGTTGGACCAATCGCGGCTGAATCCGACGCCGCCGATGTCGAAGTGAACTCCATCAGCGTCGGCGTCGCGGACTCGATCGTAGGGGTCTGTTGGGTCGAGTCCGTAAGCGAATTCCCAGCCGTCGGGCATGCCGTCGAGGTCGGAATCGGATGATTGTGGATCGATTGGCATGATGTTCATGTATTGACCGGGGGAGACGCCGGCGAAGAGATACTTCTCGCCGTCGTTGACGAAAGTAGTAAGTGATGTTACGAGGCCCGGCATCCTAGTTTGATTTTCGACTATTCCAAGGATGCCGTGCGAGCCGCCCTCAAGTGCCCAAGTACCGTCTCGTGATCCGAGAAGAACGGTGTTTTCGAGGGCGAGGATCGAGCGGATATCGTTAGCACCTTCCTCCCACCGCTCGACGTTGAACATACGGTCTGTTGTGAAGGCCTGCTCTGGCAGGCCGACGAAGAGGTCTAGATCGATCAGGTGTAGTCCACCGGGTGTTCCAAGCCAAACACCAGTAACCTCTTCGAGTGTGCCGTCAGCCGCTACCGGGCCGGCGAGTTCCATCACGTTCACGACCGCGGATTTTGATGAATTGAGCAGGTCTGCGAACTGAACGTAATCCTCCGCCGTCTCGGTGGTGTAAATCCAGAATGGTTGACCAATCGAAGGGGTTCCATCGGTAGTATCCCAGCGGATCATGCCGCGGTCGGTTCCGATTATCATCATCGGACCGCGGCCTGCCATTGGAACGTGGATGACCTCGGTGAGAGATGCATCGGCCTCAGCGACGAGGTCTGAGAGAGGTTGGATTGCAATAGGCTCGGTGAAATCTGGTGTGCCATGTCCCGATGCGGGTTCAGAGAGTGTTACCGTCCAGACATTGGCGCCGTGTCCCAGCACGATGAGGTCTAGGTCACCACTGCCTGTCTGAAGGCGCTCGAGTACCTTCACCATGCCGAGGTCCGAGTCGGTGAGCGTGTCCATCTGTGGCAGGCCGTTCTCCATTTCTAGAGCGTGAAGGCCGTGATTCGTACCTATGATGAGGTAATCATGTGAGGAAGGCGTCCACCTCATCATCGTGAACATCTCCAATCCCGAGGGTAACTCAAAGGTTGTAGATGTGCCCTCGAAGGGATCGATTGTTGTGATTCCATAAGCTGAACCGATAATCAAGCGGTCGCGTCCTTGATCTGAAATCACAGTGTGGACGCGACCATCGACCAGTTGAGGATCGCTGCCTTGGTTGAATAACATCACTTCGCCAGCGGTCCCGCTATACCCATTGCTCATAGCAAGCATCGAAGCGCGTAATCCGGGCTGGACCCAATTTCCGCTGTCGAGATGCACGAGGTATTCCTCGTAATTGCTGAATGCCTCGCCCCAGCGAGCAGTGGCAATGGATGAATCTGGGATGATGAATCCGTCACGGTCTATATCCCAACCGTCGGAATCGCTGTCCAGAACCGCATCGCTGGCATTTCGCGGGTCGAGGCCATGGTAAGCCTCCCAGCCATCCGGAATCCCGTCACCTGGAACCGCAAGACTGGTCGGAATCAATTCGCTCCATGTGTAATGGTCGGAATCGATGCGGCGGGGATCGCTGCCCAGCCAACCATCGTCCCCAGTCGGTCGCTCAAACTCGGTTTGACAAGCATCGGCGTGGAGATTAGCAATTTTTCCTGCGCACCATAGTCCATCCCGCTCGGTCAACCAGTCTTCGGGTGCGCCGAACCAGTATTCCTCAGTATTCGTGTAGCGCTCACCAAGGTCTATCTCACCATCGCGGTCAACATCGAAACCATCTCCGCAACCCCACTGACTCGCCTGTTCAACGCACAGGTCAGCGTCTTCGAATTGATCGGAGTTGTCGAGCGGGTCAAAGTAGAGACAAGTCCACTCGCTCGTGGCCTGATTCTGATAGCCTGCACCGCCCTCGGTGCACATGTAAATCTCGAATCCGTCTGGCAGTCCATCACCATCTGTGTCGGATTCGCGCGGATCGAGATATTCTCTGAATCCTGATTCTGTCTCGTCGGGAGCTTTGCCGGTTAGCGAGAGACGTTCGGTGAAACAGGTGTCGAGCGTCCATGGCCAACAATACTCCATCAGGGCGCTCGCCCCATCCCGATCGAAATCGGTGATATTGTCTGAACCGTTCATTGGGTCTAATCCGTTGACAGCGATTATCCCGAATGGTGTCTCAATATGGCGGGTTTCGCCGAATATCACCTCATGGATATCCGGAATGAGGTCCTCATCTTGGTCAACCGCCATCGGGCCTTGTCCGGGGACGTCTGGGGGTGTAATTGAGGAGACCGGAGCTTGTGGTCTGGTTTGAGAGACGAAGACTAGACTGCTGAGGATGAGCAGCGTGACAAAGAACGCGGTCTGCTTGCGTCGCATGATATGACCTCGTCTGGACATTCGCGAGCGCTCTTGCTTGACTTATGACGATGATGGAGCGTCGTTCGGACATCGATTGGTGGTGCTTGTTCGACGGCTACGCCGTCGCACGTGTGTGTGAGGAGGGTTTGATTCAGTCGTTTAGTGTGGTGAAATTGAGATTGATTGGGGCTTTAACGGGGTTTCATTCAAGTCCTGACCGCGACGCCACGGAGATTGGTTCGATGGGGCTTGAGATTACACATCTGGGGAGCGGTAGCCGTGGCAATGCCACGCTATTGTCGACGGGCGAGACTCGGGTTGTCATCGACTGTGGTTTCTCTCTGCGTCAAATGGAATCGCGATTGGCTATGGCAGGTGTTTCAGGGGAATCGATTGACGCGATTATCGTGAGTCATCATCACTCGGATCATTCGAAGTCGGCTGCGCGCGCTTCTAAGAAATGGGGGGCGCGTTTGTATTCGAATTTGGAGACGGCGATGCGTTTGGGTCTTGAACCGATTTCAGAGGTGAGGACATTTGAGGGATTGGAGAGGTTACACATCGCCGATGATCTGAGCCTCTTGCCCGTACCTGTGCCTCATGATGATGCGGATAATGTTGGGATCATAGCGAGTAATGGAGATGGGCGGCGAGCTGCTATCGTCACCGATTTAGGCGAGCCGACCGTTGAATTGATGAAGCACTTGGGTGGGTGTCAGCATATCTCTATCGAGGCAAATTATGACCTCGGGAGATTGATCTCGGGGCCATATCCGCCGGCGCTGAAAAGACGTATTTCCGGACGCGGGGGTCACTTGTCAAATGAGCAGACTTCGGACATATTGGCCGAGGTTCTTCATCCTGACTTGCGCAGCATCGTCCTCTGCCACCTCTCAGACAAGAATAACGCGCCGCATCTGGCTGAATCCGAGGTTCTTCACCAAATTGGAGAAGACTTCGATGGCGTGCTTTCCATTTCTGGCCAAGAGGGGCCTGAATTCTCCAATTGGCTTGGTCAGAGTGAGACTGAACCCGTGACTACCGCCACGTGAGTCAGGAAAGCGATTGGGTCAGTGACCCATGATTGTGCGGTGCACTGCTGTTTGGACATCGCGCATGCGGTCGACCGCTCCGAGCTCGCGGAATACGGTCAAAGAACGCTGCAAGTAGTTCATTCGGGCCGACCGGTCGGATTCGACCTCGCCGAGACGGGCGAGTAGTTCGCCTTGTAGAAGGCGGAAGTCGTTGGCTTCGGCGACAGCGAGCCCGTCCAAGTATCGCTCTGCGGCCTCCGACTTACGGCCAGCGTCACTGAGAACTTGACCGAGAAGCATCTCGACCTCGACCGCGCTGTGCGGGTCGGTGGCTTCGGAGAGAATTTCAAGTGCGGCCGAGTAATGAAGAAGGGCGAGGTCATTATCTTTGATTCGGGCGTAATATCGACCCAATACTGCTCTACTGCGAGCATGTAACGCATCCATGTCATTATCCTTCGTTCCATCGTGAGCGGCCAAAGCGTGATCTCGCGCCCTGTCGAGTTCGCCCATCTCAAGGAAGGCTGCTGCCAAGAGGACTCTAGAATCCATCAATTGTGGATCGTCCTCAGCCTCTAGGAGTTCCTCGACATTTCCGTAGACCTCGAGCGCGTGACGGGTGTCTCGGCGACGGCGGAAGATGTAACCCATGTTGATGTAGGAACGAGATGCACCGATTGCATCTCTGATTCCAACTTGAATCTCCAAAGCCTGACGGTGCAATTCAAGCGCATCATCCATCGCACCGCGCTTGACCGCGATATCCGCACGGGCGGTCAACAAGCGAGCCATTCTAGCAGCGCGCTTGTGCTTACGGGCGACTGGTATCGCCGCTGCGTATTCCTCCTCGGCCTCATCCCAAAGCCCTTGAATCGAGAGGATGTCTCCTCGTAGCTCACGAATTAGGCCCCAATGCACAGCATTGAATCCATCAGATTCGAGGCCGCGCAGAATTCCAAGCAACTCAATATGTCCCGATTTCACCAATCCTCGTCCGTCTCTCTGCAAGACATCCGCTAGGGTCTCGAGGTCTCCAGAGGCGTTCAGGTGATGTATGAATTCGATCTTCTCAGCCGCGGTCTCGGTTCGAGTACGATACCATTCTACAGCGTTCGAATGCAATTCCGCCTTCAACGACTCATCCATTGAACGAACAAGGAATTCTCGGACCAGATCGTGGACATCGTAAAAGTCCGAATCTACTCGTCGAGCAAGACCTTTCTCCACGAGGTCGTCGAGTAAATCTATCTCCGCATCAAGTGACCTAAGCGACTCCAATGGCATTGGTTCGCGGAAAACTGCGATGGCACCAAGCAAGCGCTTTTGGGGGCCGGAGAGCTTGCTGAAAATCTCCTTCTCGACGAATGCCTCAAGGGTGGCGTGGAAAGTTTCACCGACACTTCCTCTGTTAATCAGTTCCAGAACCAGCGGATGACCCCTCGATAGGGTGTAGATGTGCAAGAATTGTTGCAACTCAATATCGGGCATTGCAGTCAGAATCTGACGACTTGAATCCTGATCCAAACCCTCGAGTGGCAGGAAGTGTGTCAAGGTTTGGCCACTCGAATCATTATCTGGTACAACCATCCTGAAGGAGCGAGAGAACATCACGAGGCCGAACTCATCGACCTCGGGGACTCTAAGAGTCAATCCGCGAAGAATCGCGATAAAATTCTCGTCGGCGACCTTGTGAAGATCGTCTATCACAATCAGTGCCGGAGAGTTCTCCAATCCTTCGATGATGAGATTTACCGCCATGGTCACTTGGGGTACAGGTGTAGACGCGATGTAATCGCTTAGATCGTTATCGCCAATCATTGAGAGCCATTCTGCACAGGCTTCGAGAAATGCTCTCGACCCTTCCCAGTCTTGACACCGATGGTACAAGAGATTCCTTCTGTGGGTGAATCTCTCCAGCAATTTAGCAGCCAAGGCCGTCTTGCCAATGCCTGCGATTCCCGGGACGAGTATACTGGTCGATTCACCCTCTAGAATATCTGCCATGCGTGATATCTCACTACTGCGACCGAAGAAGCGCCGCATCCGAGGAAGATCATTCAAAGAATTCACCAATTGCTTCTCGATGTGCTTTGAAAGATCACGCTCGATTAGGTCCGGAGAAAGAGTCGACAAGTCCACAGTACCACTATCATCGAGATATCGAAGGATATCGACGTGTCGAAGAGGGAGTTCAGTTTCCTCGAGCGCGGCACGAAGATCGATATTCTGAGCACGACCATCTGGGTGTATCAAACGGACAGGTTGTTCGCTGACCTTTTCCCAGATGTCATCGGCAAGATTGACTCCGGCGGAGGTCAAGAAATACGCCTTGCGCTTGCGGGAAACACCTGTCACGTGCGCCTGACGCTCTATCAGATGCCCTGACTCCTTCATGCCCGAAATAGCCCTCGGGACGTTAGATCGAGCGATGGCGACCGCATTGGCAATTCCCATCTGGGAGATTGCGAATGGGACTTCGACCTTGTCGGCGTAGTCCACGTAGTCTCTCAGGTGCAGCAGGATGCGCTCCTGCACACCCGGCCGGGGCACAGCCATGGTCGCCATGAGGCGGCGAGCGATTCGAACCACTCAAGAAAGTTCGGGCGGAGCGTACCGCGATGCTTCATCAACCGATGTGGTCTGGATCGGGTACCCATTCTTCCTTCACGGGGTCCCAAAGCCATCCAGGGTGATCGTCACTGCGGACCAATCCACCAGAGCTTTGGGTTTCAGACTCAGCCTGTTCAGTTGATGATTCATCGTCGTCATCCATTTCAAAGGAGATTACACCACTGTAGAACAGAACTGCTCCAATTCCGGCTAGAAGAACTACGACGATGATTATCACAGTCATCGCTCCAATACCACCCTCTTCGGAGGGCGGTGAGATTGCAGCGCCCTCTATCGGATCGGAGCCGCTAATCATGAACACTGGCGAGATTGTATTGGTAAGCATTGAACCGGGGATCCCGAGTGTCCAAGTCGAATCATCTGATACCACGGTTGAGTTAATTTGCGTGCCACCCAAGGTGACTCGTACAGTCTTGCCTGGTAGGCCAATTCCACTGAACAGGATGATCTCGTTCTTTCCAGCAGTTGTCTGATCTGGTTCTCCAACATAGAACTCAATTGGAATCACGTTGAATGATACGGGAGTTGAGATTTCCTTGGAACCATGGGGGTCGGTCGCGACGAATATCACATTGCTGAGAGACCATGTATCAATGTCTTCATCGTAGAATCCCATCGACTTTGGATCGTACTCCGCTACACCGTCTGCACCGATTGTAATCACTAAACCGAATTCGTCATCAGAGGAACGGGCGGGGTCATCGTAAACTGAAAGAATCAAGCCATTGGTTCCATCCTCGTCATCGAAGAATTGCAGGAGATCGATTACTGACTTTGTGCATGGGTTCTGGGATGTTGTTTCGGTCTCACAGTAGAGGTCGACCTCTCCTGCCCAACCTGTCGAATCGAAGGTCGGCCTGTGATTGTCCGCGTCCGGAGGATTGTCGGCTACGACTTGAACTTCCATCCAATCGCTGAATTCGTATCCATCGTATGAACGGGCCTTGATCACATACTGGCTGTTGTGATCCATAACTTTGGAATTCCATTCGAGTTCCCAATATCCATTCGAGGCAATATCAGTAACAACGCCAGTATAGATGTTGATGTAACCATTTGCGACGTCGAGAATCTCGACGTCGACCCTCGTGACGTCCCCGTCATTATCGCGGGCTACACCACTGATGATTGTGTTCTCACCGACCTCGTAGATTTGTCCGCTCTGTGGACTCGTCAATTGAACGAAAGGACGGGAATTCTGGTTGTCAATCTCAAGCTCGAGGACCACTGGCTCACACTCGTCAACCTCTCCCTTGCAGAAGTCAGAGTCTGATGCCCAGATGGTGAATGTGTAGGTTGCGAGTTCGCGAGGTAGACCACTGAAATCCCAAGTCCATGACCAGTCGGTTCCACCCTCTGTCGAAGTCACGACTTGGTAATTCGGCCCCTCGATTTGGAAGTAGATCTGGTCGATATCTGTTCCACAATCGAATGGACAACCATACGGGTCGTGGGCGGTTCCTTCGAAGGTTACCGAGCCATCTGCGTGGGTTGAAAGAGAGCTTGGAGAGGAAACCGAGACCGATGGAGCCTCGGTATTGACCTTAATCAAGCGAGTGATGATTGGCGAATACTCCAATCCATCGAAGGCACGGAACTCAAATGTGTAATCTCCCTCTTGTCGGCCACTCATGTCATAATTGTAGTACCAATTGCTGTACGGGTGGTTATTTCGAGAGACGTATCCAGGTGCTGCACCGCTTGCATCTGTAGCGACACCTGCTGCGGCCCAATCGCTGGTGAAGGGATCCTTAATCTCAACAGCATGGACATAGCCCCTCTGATCCCACTGAGCCAACTCGTCGGTCTCGTAGATTCCCGCCCAAGTCCCATCGTGTGCTGCACCTGTCAGATTCACAATACGACGATAGGAATGGCCGTCCTGTTGAATCACCGAGACCGAGGGGGGCGCATTTTCGAGGAATAGTGTGTCCTGATATGTAGTATCGGTCAGTGTGAACTCTCCACTATCTAATCCATATCCGAAGCGATAGGCGGTGTAGCGGTAGAGCGAGAGTTCTCGAGTTCCAGAGGCGTGGTCACAATCAGGGTCATCTGTATCCATCAATAGGTCCCCATCGTTATCCTCACCATCACTGCACGAATCCTCGTATTCATCATCAGCGAAGCCATCGGGATTGTCTCCTCCGGCGAGGCCTCTGAAATCCAAATGGAAATTAGATGCCAATGAGAACCATGGTGTGTATCCTTCGGAATCGGTCTCGAGGCTGTAGAGGTCATTGCCGTGGGCATCCTCAATCAAGACGTTGGCATTCACTACTCGCTGCCCATTGACCAGAGTCTGGAAGCGAACCAGTTCAGCCCGCTGTACCTGAACCGCATAGTGGGTGGGCTGAGTCAGGATATTCACCTTCGAAAGATCGAGATTCGATAGGTTCGAGAATGTAAACACAGTTGAGTTATTGTCCATATTCAGAGCCAGTGGGAAATTGAAAGGGGTGTAGTCATCACATGATGGACAGGCTCGGACCTCGTGTGGAACGACGCCGTTTTGCCACCCATTCTGGTACCATGCCTCCTGATCTGACCAACTCAGTATAACAGGGTATTCTCCTGGTGGAGGGCTGGGGATATACTCGGACTGAACAGTGACTGAGGATTTGGAGACATTGTAGGTAACCCCGACGCCATTCCAAGCGTTATTAGTGAAGAAAGCAAGTGTCCCGTATTGCTGAGTTCCTGCGAATCCAGAATCGTAATTCTGCAGAATGGCTCCTGTACCTTGCACATTGAATGTGTTTCGACGAACGTCGAGCAGACCACCCGTGGAACGAATACCGTCTGCTGTACCTCCGGCGTTTATCGTATTGTCAACGATGGTTGCTCCTGTCCGATGAACCATGATTGCCGGACAAGTGAATGGACCATCCCACCACCTTGTTGAGGAACATGCACCTTGACCAGTTGTACCAATCGTGTTGTTGGCAAGGTAGAGTCGAGCGGTTGTTGGAGCGGGTGCTTGAGTTCCGTATTCTCCTGCTAAGACCGGTTCCCTAGCTGTGTCTATGATGGTATTGTTCTCAGCCACGACATCGTACGACCCGAGTAGCCACAGCCCATTCCATCCGCCGATTGGCCCGATTTCATTATTGTGAATCTGAGCCTTAGCGGAGTACACTGCGATTCCTGAGCCGTCTGCAGCACCCTCTAGGTCATTATCGTGGATGTAGGCATCCGCTCCAGCGTATACGGTGATAGGAGTCTTCTCGCCAGTATTGATGATATTATTCGCAATCTCGACGTTGTATTCCGTACTTCCGATTGCCTTCAGGCTATTGATATCGATTCCATTACAATTCACATTGATGGTTGAGTTGGTCACCATTCCGGCAGAATTTCTGATACTGAATCCGAAATCACCGCCGGTGACCGCTGAGTTATCGATTCGGATAAAGGTCTGAGATGCCCAGATTGCAGAGCGACCACCATCTCGGTTGCCACATCCCTTGTTGGTCGCTTCGAAAGATGCACCCTCAAAGACCATCGGTGAAATCGGCGTACCACCACCATAGACCTGGACGGCTTGCCCCGTGACTCCACTCTCGTCGTCGTTTCCTGCGACATATTCTCCCCCGATGAATGTCGGTTGGGCGAGATTGGTCGCGAGAACGCTGGTCGTGTTTATGTCCTGGAATGAAATACCTCGCAAGGTGGGGCTGGCTCCGTCAAGGATTAGAGCACCGTATCGGTACTCATACTCAAGTTGGACATAGAATGGAATTCCCCAGGCTCCATTGAAGTTCATATAGCGCATTCCAGATTGTGATAGATCCATTGAATCGCGAAGAATCACTCCCTCGCCGCAGGATGAGTCGCGAATCCAAATTCGGTTGTTTCCCGTACCGATGCCGTAGCACTCACCTGTGGCGTTGGAGATTGTAGGATCCATCCAAGTCAATGTGATTGGACTATTCGGGCCGGCATTGCTGCTCGCCCCGCAAGATGCAACGCCAGCGCAGAGGTTTCCTCGAACGTCTAGTGATGTCCCATTCGGGAAGTTTATGTCCGTTCCGGGATTGATAATCAGCTTGGCTCCAGCGGCGACAGTGACGTCACCTGTCAGATGATGGGAGCCGCTCCAAGTCTCGGTTCCGGTGATGGTTCCACTAGTGGTTTCATTGCTGGCAGTTGCGGTCATCGCAGGACCGACGAGCGCCACCGTGGTACTCATCACCATCAGCAATACCAGGAAGTGGCTTCTTGCTCGCTCGCTCTTCATAATTCGCGGGGTTCATCAAACTGATTTAATCATAGGGTTGTATCGAGCCGTAGGCTCGTTTGGTCTGAATTAGTGCTTAACGATACAGCCTGAGGTCGAAATCAGGCAATTCCAAATTCTAATTCAACTAACTCTAACCAAGCCACTGCGTCCAAAATCCCATACCCATTCTTGCTGTGATGACTTACTTGGTCTTCCTGATTCACGAGGCAAGAAACTGCCAATGCACGCTTCACAATGTCCATTTCTGTGGCGTTGAACGTTCCATCACTACCTCGCATTTCGTCTCCGTGAATTTCCAGAATCAAGGCTAGTGCCCCGACCACGATTACAGTCGAATCAGATGTACCGGTTGAATATGCGTATGGCGGATTCAATTTGGTGGAGGCAGTTGAGAACATCTTCACACCGGGAGCTGTGACCTCAGGCTTTTGATTTGGGAATGTTCGCTCGTCTCCAGAGTATGGATCTATGCTTGAGCCGACTGAGCTATTGAGCCATACTCCACCATTGGATGTCGAAGCTCCAACCGCGATGACACCCGGAATATTGGCAGGGACTGATACATCGTTCACGTTTGCTTTGAGCCCGTTGTTTCCGGCGGCTGCGATGACGAATATTCCTGCATCCAGCGCCTCCAACACCGATTCGACGGTCTCTGAATTAAGACTGCTCATTCCACCACCTGGATCACCTCCTAGACTTAGGCTGATGATATCTGCTTCCTGCGTGATTCGACACCAGCGAATAGCTTGGGCAACCCGGTCGGCTTGGCCGGACCGACCCTCGGGCCCGAGTGCTAGAGCCACCGAGAGTTCGACTTCTGGGGCAGCGCCAACATAGGTTCCGTTGGCAACAAGAAGTCCTGCCATCAGAGTACCATGGTAATCCTCACCTATGTCTCTGATATCTTCGTGGTCCCCGTCGTAGAAATCTCTGAATCCAACCAGTTTGACATGGTCGAAATCGGGGTGATTGATGTCGATTCCAGTATCGACGATACAGACATGAACTCCGCCTCCGAAGTAACCATCCGATTGCAATTCGCGGATTCCGGTGGATTCGAATGCCCACTCGGAATCTGGTAGGTATGGCCAGAGATATGCCTGAATGAACGGCCAGCTGATTAGTAGCAGGACGGTGCCGATGGCGAAGCTCACCGCGCCCCAAGGCCAGAGGAACTCCTTCATAGGCCCTAGTGGCCAGCGAAGCTCTCTGGCTTCTTCATCTGTAAGTCCATAATCCGAGCCAGGATATCCAGGGGCCTCCGGGTCAACAGCCGTGAGAATACGTGAATCCTCGGGCTCGGGCATCAACTCAAGATTCTCCAAGGCCATGTTCCAACCTCTACGTCGCCCTCAACTCATCCCGCCTATGATTACTGCGTGGCCTTGGGGGTGTTGCGGAGAGTATGTTTCGTTTCAGAACGGAGCGCCGGGTCGACGCGATCCTGATCGTGTGAAGTACCACGCCACTAGAATCAGTAATCCTGCGAGGATGACACCGATGACCGTGGTTGGAGTATCGCTCTCAACTGCTGGTGCCTTGAGCGTGAATCTCTTGCTTGCGATCTCCGGATCTTCTCCGAATTCCTGCCCCTCTGATGATATCTCAAAGTCGAACCACTTCTGACCCGGTCCGAAATCACTGAGATCAATCTCGACGTAGAACGTGACTTCCTGTCCAGCAGCAACATCATTGGTCACGCTGCTGGAAACATTGCTCCCACGGACGCTTCCATTGAGTGTGACTGCGCTCGCGTCGACCAAACCTGTATTCTGTACAATGACGCTGAACATGTGGCTTGAACCATAGGTGGGTTCGGTACCTGAAATCACATTAACGATTTCCAAGACTGGCAGCGAGGTCTTAACTCGAATTGCGAGGTCTGGGTAGGTGTTGTTTGCCTTATCCCTAACCGACACTGTAACTGTGAATTCCTCGTCACCAGTAGCATTGGCTGGTGCCCGGATGGTAACAGTGTGAGTTGTTTCGATGAATCCACCTAGTGTGTGAGTGGTCGCACCGGATCGGTCCCAATACATCGGCAACTGCGAAACATCGAATTCGAATTCGAAGCGCTCGTCACCATTTCCTGTATTGGTGAACAAAATCGGAATCTGCAATTCTTCACCCGGTCGGATTCCGTAGACCTCTAGCAGAGGCTCTGTGAGTTCGAATCCGTGATGCTGAGGAACTCTCACGATGACCTCCTGCTCAAAGTGGTAGCCATCAGAAGAGGCGAACATGAAGTTCACGGTGTGCCCCTCCTCTAGGGAGTGAGCAGTTGACTTATTCGCTGGAGAGACGCGAAGGCGTAGGTCCTCGTAGGTAGTGGTGTTATTGCTGTCGAGGCCGAATTCAAAGGAGAATTGTGCGGTCCAGTTCTGATCCTCCGCATCCCAAGCCTCGACCATCCAGTAGTTTCCATCTGTACCCGCGACATTTCCTACAACAGTGTAAGTTGAGACCGACTCATGGCCTAGGTAATTCAATGCAAGTGAGAATTCCACAGCTGTGTAATTATTCTCGTCGGCAAGTGAGACCACTACGTCGTCGAATTCTCCTTCCTCGCTCAACTCGCCACCGCTAACCGAGTTTATTGTGGCATTAATCGTGTGATTAGCGATGCGTATGAACATCAAATCCTGAGAAACCGAGGCTGTTAGGTCGGTTCCCGATGCTGGGACGTTAATCGACTTGCCAGCTGTGTATTCCATTCTGCGATCCATCTGGTCGACGGAGAATGATCCTTCGACCTCCATCATACCGCCTGGCATCAGAATCGAAATTCCACCATCATCGCCTAGAATCGCATCCCAGCGAACTCCAGCTCCTGAGGAGATGATGAACTCTGGCTCATCTACGATATCTGCACTTTCTAAATCGGTTTCCGAGAGGTTGTGTAGATCTCCCTCAAAGTCCAACCACTCTGTAGCGAGATGCAGCCAACCACCCGGAACGAGGTTGACGTCTACATCCCCACCATCGGTAATGTCGGCGTTGACAACTGCCATTCCGATTAGGTTGGATTCCTCGAGTGTAGCACGCAGAACCCAATTTCCGGGTTCTACGGAGGCATTCCACTCGCCAGTCCAGACACCATTATCCAATACCTTGTCTGGTACCACACGTTCGCGGACCAAACCGGAAGTTGGAATAAGAATCAATTCAACATCAGCACCAATCGACTCGAGGTCAGCATGACTGACATTACCCCAAACTGGAACTACACCAGCGGTCAGTTCAATCTCGACCGAGTTCGGGGCATTCATTGCGATTGACCTGTTCTCTTCCGAGAATCCTTCTCGCATCGTAGTGACATGCCATGTGGAATCCTTTGGTACGAATACGGACCAATCTCCGGTCGAATCAGTGGTGAGGGTGATGTTCTCTTCACCATCACTAGTCATGTGGATCTCGACATCGGGTACTCCCTCTCCGACATCGGCATCATCATCGTCATCGTGGTCCCAAAAGATTGTTCCAGACATATCGACATCGGTGCGAGCGACTATCTCAATCAATCCATTATCTCCAGATGTCAAACCACCATCTAGGAGTTCGACCGATTCGATTACGTATCGCGTGCGGTCCTCAGTTTGATTCAACTGGATATTCCAAGAACCAGATGTTAAGGAGCCTTGTGCCTCGCCTGCATTATTTGTGAAATCGAGGTGGACGCGGCCGAGATCGTCATTCGATGTTAGAATCAAGTCCATGCCTTCTAGGGCCGTTCCAGATTCATCACTAACTCGTACAGTGAATGTCGCCTTTTCGCTGGTGGAGATGGTGTGAGCATCCTCTGCATTTTCTTCTGAGACTGTAAGGAGGGTGCGAACACCCTCGTCGACCCCTTCGGAGGTAGTCACTGAATCGACGAGCACAATCCATGTGCTCGCTGGTAGATGATCGATGAGTGTTCCATTCATGTCCGTCTTACGGCTGAGAATATCATTGCGATTCCCAGTATCCATGAACTTGACCGTTTGGTCGGCGAGTGGACCGCCGCTCTCATTGGTGAAGGTCAGATCGACTCGCCACTCGGGATCGAAGCCGATGCTTCGGCTGACAACCTCGCCACCGAAGCCGATGTCGAAGTATGTGTTGCCAGTCATGATTCGTGTACCAAACAGGTCTCCTGCGCGGGCGTTGGAGACTTCAACATCTATGCGGTATGAGCCCGCTTCAATTGGTACGCGCGCGAGGCCATCATCGATCCACTCGCTCCCATCGGCTTCGACATCGACGCTCAGTCCTGCCATATTTCCTTCAGGAACGATAGAGAATCGATATTCGACAGGAGTGCCATTTGCCGCGTCGTTATCATTATTGTAATCGAGGAAGAAATCAATCTCGACATAGGATGCCTCCGGGTAGAGGTAGATGTTCACAGAGTCGTTCTTGCCATCGACATCGAGCGTGGCTGGCGTTGCGTTGAGCCAGTCGAGATCGGTGGTGAAAGTCCAGTTGCCTTGCGGTAGAACCGTGTTGAATGCACCGATTTCGTTGACAGCAATAGTCCAAACTGCCTCGATGCTCTCGTGGGTGGCGTAGACCTTGACAGGCTCCCAGCCATTGATTCCTGAGGTGTAGTGGTTACCTAGGCGGTTGATGTTCAGGGCACCGGTAACCTCGCTGCCGGGCCGTGCTATCATCGTGATGTTCTCCATGTCCTCAGCGACTGTGAAGCGAGTTCCATTGACGACGTTCATCACACCTGCCTGAACCGTCGCGTCGACCACCGCTCCAATCGGCAGGATGACGCTGAAGACACCTTGTCCATCAGTATGGCTGGTGGTCGAGAAACCATCCCAGTGGAAGACGACTGGAACGTGCTCAATCGGCTCAGCTTCATCGATTGATCCTGGGGCTTCTTGACGGGTGTCGTAGAGTACGGTTCCCGTAACAGTCGTAGATTCACGGAAGGCAAATGAGAGCGACAAATCACTCTCCAAATCGATCTGCTCCCACAACTGCTCGGTCTCCGAGAGTGTGTGGCTCAGAATCCACTCGCCTTCACGAAGTTCAACATTGTACTCGCCTGTGATATTGTCGTAGACTACTTCGACCGGGGCGAAAGAGGTGTCAGTGCTCAACATCGTCAGGTTGAGGTCGGAGACAGGGGTTTCGCTACCATTCGCTATGCGCGTGAGTGTGAAACTCAGATCGTAGACGGTCGGAATCGGGCTTGGGAACTCGACTGTGGAGTCACTATTCGCATCGAATATGTGCTCAAACTCGGCTTCGGTGAATCCGTCTCCATCCCTATCGAGTTCCAATGTGTATTCGCCCGGAACAACTGGACCGAAGGAGAATGATCCATTCTCGTCAGGCGTCATCATGCATGGCGCGTAGCCGACTTCGCTGCACTCTCCCAGAGAGGTTGCATTGCCGTCAGTCATACGCAATAGCACTGCATCGGTAATCGGATTCTCGTCGCTGTCGAGTAACTTTCCGTTGACGAGTCCACCAGCGACGTCGACCTCGTGCAAGGATGGCAGACCCTCAAATGGAACATTGAATCCATCGTCGATTTCAACTCGGGTACCATCCGCGAAGACGACTGTGATATCGTAATCGCCAGGTATAGCGTCAACTAAGTGGAAGGTACCTTCCTGGACCATCGGTCCGCTGAAGTGTCCTTCACCAGTATATGTTCCAGTTCCATTGAAGGTTCCGTAGGATTCGAGATCCTCATTCGATGAATCGACAGTGAAGACACCAGCTCCAGTCAACGATGAACCATTGTGGACCTGAGAGAAAGAGGATGTTCCATTCGATGTGAATCGTCCGGTCGCGTTGACTGCACCATCGATGAGGAAATCGCCATCTGCGAGGGTGCACACAGAGAAGTTCTCAGGCATCGTTCCGTTCTCGTTGCAGTCTCCATCGACCACATCGGCCCCGTCGATTACTCCAGAGAGTGTTCCGCGGCCGGTGAACTCGCCGTTGCCGGCTAGACTGTGTCCGTGCAGTATCGTCTGCATGTGGGTTCCGACGAAGTCGGTCACGGTCAGCATGCCATTGCTGGTGACCGAACCCTCTCCGGTGAAGGTGACCTCTCCAATGCCTTGGAAGGCTAGGTCAGGTCCACTAACCGAGCCGGTCGAAGTCTCCAGAGTAATCGGGTCCATCTCAATCTCATCCCACGCTGGACGCAGTTCGACGACAGCATCGGTAATTGCCTCGCGGTCGAATGAATCGTCACCGTTCCAGAGAAGACGTCCAGTCGAGAATGATGGCTCTACCAGGATGTTCGCTTCGACGTGGATTTCTCCATTCGAGTGACCGGCCTCCCCTGAGACGTTGACGATGGTCTCGGCGAGCCATTGCGCGCCTGAGACATTACCGAGGATTCCTGTGATTAGGTTGACGTTGCGCACTCCCTCAGAAAACTCGGTTGCAACGTCTTGGAGCATACCACCTGCGCCTGATTGGAGTTGGGCTCGCGCTGCATCTAGATTCGGTTCGCCGAAGAAGGCGCTGACACGGATGCGTCCTGCGGGCACGGTGAAAGAGAAATCTCCGTTCTCATCAGCATCCGTCGTACCGATTGGAATCCAATAGGTTCGCTGGTCCATGTCGGTGACGGTGCCATTCTCATCGGCGACTTCTTCTCCACTGAATCCATCGCGCTCTATGAGGATTCGAGCATTTGGAACCGGTCCGATTCCGTCCAACTCTACAGTTCCCTCGATGGTCGCGCCGCTGTAGTACTTCACTACCTTCACATTCGTGTTGGCGCGACCAATCGCTGCGTAGCCACCATCAAAGATGTCAGGTACGCTGTTGTTATTCTCATCGGGTGAATCCGATCCATCATTGTACCAATTTGCGATTACGAAGTGATTCATCATTGCACCCGGCAGTGGGAAGGCGTTCTCCAGTGAGGAGTCCGGAGTTCCGCTGATTGCCCATGTTGGACCGGGCTGGGCTGGGTCCTCATTGAGGCCTAGACTTGAGGTGCCATATCCAACGTAGATGCGAGCAACCATAGTCTCGAAGAAAGCCTCAGTCTGTTGGTACTCGATATCGACTAGTCGAATCATCTGAGTCGCATCTTCAAGTGCGCCCGACTGCTGGCGGACGACGTCGTTCATGTACTCATCTTCGTACCTCTCAGCACTCATAGGAAGCAGATTCTGCTCACCGCGCGCTGCGTGGTAGAGAGATGCGATGTAATCGTCAGGGTCGAGTCCAGAGAGGGTGGTTGGAGCGTAGAAGATACCAGTGGTCTGACCACGGTGGTAACTTGAGTCTGCATTGTACATTCCACCCAGTGGATAGAGCCTGTCGTCAATCGCGAAGTATCGAATCTCATTATTGCGCGTGATAGTCTGTCCGAGGCTACCCTCGTAATCTTGGACCTCGTATTCAATCGTGGTAGTCAAGTCGTGATAGATATCAACGAGTTCATCGAGATTGAATCCTGCGACGAGGAAAGCACGAATCAGACCCAATTTGGCGTTGACTCGGTGCAGGTTCGTCGAGACGTCATCGAAGTCCTCAATGAGGTCGGCTGTGTACCTGTAGCCTCCGATTTGATAGTGGCTGATGTCCTCATTGTATTCCGCGTGAGTGCCACGAGTCTGGTTGAACAGAGCGCTCGCTGCTGAAGCGTCGGAGGTTGCGTTTCCAACCTGTTCGCCATCCTTGTAGACGAACCACATCGGCTCACCGGCAGGCAGACCATTTTCGTCCAGTCCTGAACCGTGGAGCAACTCGGTGACAGTCGAGATAACTTCCATTCCGACCGTTCGCTCATTCACATCCTGAACCACGACAGCCATTGCGCGTGACTCGACGAAGGACTTGTCACCCGGGCCAAAGGACATGATTGCATTGAATTCATCGACCTGCTCGGGAGTCAAGTGATCGTTCAGAACTGCTGAGAATCCATCGGTGAAGCCATCGCCACCAGCGTATTTCTTATCACCTTGAGCGAGGGTGGCGATGAACATCGCCAGAGTATCGACTTGGCCTGAAGAAAGTAGCATAGCTCCGCTGTTCGGGATACCCGACTGGAAGTTGTCCGCAACAGTTGGGTGCTCACCGGAGTCCAAAGCTTGGAATCCGTAATCCCACCATGAGACGAATGCAGGGCGATTTCCAAATGACTCGTCCGAATCCTGTTCGGAGAGCCATTCATAGGCCATATTCCATCCTCCACCATTGAATCCGGGACCGAAGGTTCCGATGTACCAGCAACCGCTTCCGCATGTCTGCGATGGGTTGTAGGAGCTGCTATCCATCACAGAGAGTCCAGCGATGTCGTAACGAAGGATATCGGGTGTTATATCGTAAATCGTTTGATCTACATCACCAGCAGCGGTCTCACCTCGAGGGATACCGGCGTCGATTCCATAGGTTACGTGCTGTGAGGTTACAAGCATCAAGACGAGCACCAATGCGGGTATCATTGGTTTCTTTGCGCTCGCGGGTCTAATCGACTTCCATCGAGCGCGTGGCGTACCGATTCCGGCACGACGCCATTCCTTGACAAAGCCAGAGAAATCAGCCATCTTCCATAATGCGGCGATGCCGATTGCACCGACAACAGCCATCGCCGGTGTCGCGTTGAAGATGAAACGTCCAGCTGACCAAGCCATGTACGCAGCAATCAGAGCCCAGATGCCAACTAGAGACAATCCCTGCTTCTCGCTGCGAGCGCCTTGCCATAATGCGATGAAAGCATAACCTAGCGCAATCAGCGTAACAACAGGCCCATACGAGGCGAATAGAACACCTCGGCTCGGCGCCTGAGCTTCACCAATCGTACCGAAGATCTTGTTCTTGGAGAAGTAGAATCCACCCGTGAATAGGATGTCCCAACCATCGTAAATCTCGGCGGTTTGCAGAATCCAAAGTAGGGCCAAGATGCCACCAAAGAGCACACCGCCGCTACCGAGAACCAGCAACCAAGGCTTGTCACGGAAACTCGAAGCAACCCAACCGAGAGCAAAGGTGAATCCGACGATATAGAACATCGGCTGGAATCCACTAGGGGCCCAAAGCAGATTTAGTCCCGGCCAGATGTAGAAAGGCAGTGGAATGATGAATGTAGTCAACATCATCTGCATAGCCGCCGAAGTCAAAGGCAGACTGTCTCGACGGCGGAACATGTTCAGAACAATCTGTGCCGCGAAGGCAAGGAAGAGGATTCCAGGTCCGTAGACGAATCCCTTCCATCCCAAAGCCACTGTCGAGAAACTGATTCCCGCAAGTGTAGCGTAAGCCATGACAACGGGATTCCTCTTCCACATCTCGCGAATACCCGCGACCATGTAGAGTGGATTCGCATTTGGATCGCGGAACATACGCTCGCTACCGATACCATTCAAAGCACGTATCCAGAAGTAGAACGCCATCGTCAAGAACAGCAAAGCGAAGGAGTCGTGGTCAGCCAACCCAAATGTGGAGTGGCTGATATGACCAGGCATGAGAGCCATCAGCCAAGCGGCGATAACACCAGCCTGAGCACTGTGTAGGCGAGTCGCGATTCCGGCGACTGGCAGAACGATGAGTGCGCCAAAAATCGCAGGGAATCCAGCGACAGACCACCAGACGACCTCGTCGGCGGGAGTTCCGGTGAGCCACTCCAATGCCAAGCCACCCAAGGCCAAGCACCAAGAGAAGAGTGGAGGACGGGGGTTGATTCCGCCGTTCGGGTATGCCCTGTCAGCATCGAAGATGAAGTGAGAACGCTCAGCGACGATGTAATCCACAACACGCTTCATGTACCAAGGGTCGGAACCTCCAGTCAT
>CAYFHB010000005.1:0-27620 GCA_964342705.1 uncultured Candidatus Poseidoniales archaeon | reverse complement strand
CGCTCATCGGCTTGCCATCGTACTCGACAACCGGGGTCAGCCCAGCGAATGTCCCTGTCACGAATGCCTCGTCTGCAGTGCGTACATGCTCTGTGGTAAAGTCGCGCTCGAAGGATGGGATTCCATTCTCCTTGCAAAGGTCGAGGATTTTTCGACGGGTGATTCCATCGAGACAATATTCTCCCGTCGAGGTCCAAACCTCTCCATTTCTGACGATGAAGAAGTGCGTCGAATTGCAAGTGGCAACATTGCCCTTAGGGTCGAGCATGAGGCCTTCGTCGCCGCCCTTGCGGCCAGCGTCTAAACAGCCTGCGATGCAATTGTGCTTGGACAAGCTGTTGATTCGCGGGTCTTGTGCATTCTGCGGCCCGCGAATGATATCGACGGTGACTAGGCTAATCCCGTCGACGGCACGCTGTGGATTCGCCTTCTTATGCTCAGGAATGATGACGATTGTAGGTGGGCCCGCAACTACCCAAGGCGCTTGGTAAGGTGTTGGCTTGAGCCCGCGCGTGATGATTAGGCGGATGTGAACTTGGTCGTACATCTCGTTGGCTGCGACGACCTCATTGATTCTACCCAAGATCTGTTCGCGCGATATTGGAATTTCTAGACCGATGACCTCTGATCCGTGCCAAAGCCTGTCTAGGTGGTCATCAATGAAGACGAGAACTCCCTCGTGAAGCCGGAAAGCCTCCCAGACACCGTCTCCCAGCAGGAATCCGGCGTCCATTACCGAGACTTTGGCCTCAGGACGCCGAACCAACTCGCCATCTATCGAAATCCACACGTTGGCGTTGCGAGGGTCGTCGACATACTCGTGAGTACCCACGGCCGACCCTCGACCCTAACCACATTTCAGAATGACTGACCGGTCAGCCGCTCGTACATTTCCGCGTAGAGCGTAGCAGTCTGATCAATAATCTCCTGCGGTAGAGCAGGAATCGGCGGCTCCTCGGTACCGTTTTGACGAGCTTCGTACAACTCGGTGTGATGACCAGTACCAAGATAGTGCCCGCGAACGAATTCCTTCGAAAGCTGCACAATCTCTCCATTTGCGTACGACTCAGCATCCCACCAGCGGTCCTCGTCCAACGTACCGAACGAGTCGACCAATACAGGCTTGCGACCGACGCCGAGCGCGAATTCCTTCTTGCCATCGACGTGAATCAAGCCGCGGGCAGCTGCCTCGCGCTCGATGATCTCATCGACCTCAACTGCAATCCTGCAAATAGCATCGAATTCCTCTCCGGTCAGATTCGAGATTTCAAGAGCCTCTTCACGGTCCAACAATCGGTCGAACTTCTCAAACTTCGTGCTGACCTCAACATAAGGCGCGGGCAACTTGACACCCTCTTCGAGCACAGTTCCTGGCTCAAATCCAAACTCCTCGGCCGGCGCATCCCCGCGCTCGTAACGACGCCATCCGCTACCAGCCAAATAGTGCCGACAAATGACCTCGAGGGGGACGAAGACATTCTCCATATCCCTCGAAATCGCGCCCGGCTCGCGTACAACATCGAAGCGGCGTGCGCGGACCCGATCGGGCGCGTTCATCTCGATGACATGCGTATCACAGATGCCCGCTTCCTCAACCAGCTTGAACCAGTGGCAGGAGGTGCGGTTTAGCGACTCACCTTTGCGAGGGATGAGGCTTGGGATGATTTGGTCGAAGACACTGATCTGGTCCGTATAACGAAATTCGATGACATTGGGGTCCTCCGTGCTCCAAACCTGCTTCACCTTTCCATGGTAGATCATCTCGCCCATATCGCCCCTGCCTGCGCAAAACGCCGATGAACATTGCTGATGGAAATCCTCGGTTTGGTGGTGAGTTTTCGACCCCGATGAGTGGAACTGATGCAAAAGGGGTCGACACTATATTCTGCGTTCTTTTCGCTCGCCCGTGAAGGCTGCGCAACCCGGTATCGAGAGGATATTCTCATGGTCGGCTCTCGATGAGAGATCGCGGGTTGCGTTGATTGTAACCTTCGTCTTGGCGGTCTCGATTGCACCCACTGTCGGACAGAGTGTCGAGACCGGTTGGGTCAGTGTTGAGAGCGGAACAGAGGTCGACCTCAACGCTGCGGTCGTGAGCGGAAATGAAGTGTGGGCTTTCGGCGACTCGGGGGTCGCAATTTTCAGCACGGATGGTGGATTGACATGGTCGACTCATGCTTCGTTGGGCGAATCCGACCTCATCGCTGCTGATTCTCTTGAGGACTCGATTGCGGTTCTCGCCGCGGACGGTATCGTTCACCTCAGGGTAGGGCTCGATGGAGAGTGGCAGCAACTCGATTCGATGACTCTCGGCATGGCTGGAATAGCACTCACCGGGGATGAATCGTTGGTTCTCGTCGGTGATGGTGGAGTGGTAATGGAATTCTCAAACGGGATGTGGAATGACAGGACTTCAGCTTTCACCGAAGATCTCAACGATGTTGCGTTTTACGGCGGTGATGATGGATTCGCGGTTGGAGATTCAGGTACGATTCTTGCCACAACAGATGGAGGGTCTACGTGGGATTACCGCGAGGCGCCGGCTGGGGCTCAGGATGCCTCGATTGTATCTGTGGAATTCTTCAACCCCTACAGAATGTTCGCGATAAGTGACTCCGGTCAGATTCTGTACTCCACCTCTTCAGGAGGACACGAATGGAACCTGAGAGAAATTGAATCCGAGGGTTACAACACTACGCTCGATAGAGAACTCAGTTCCATCGAAGTTGTCTCAGCATCGAAAATTCTCTTCACAGGCCCTAACGGATTCCTTGGACTCAGTACCGACCAAGGTCTCAATGTCGAGGAAAACTTGCTTCCTGAGGGGGTTAGCACTTCATTCAACGACCACGCAATGATCGACCATCTGATAGGAGTGGTCGTCGGTGATAGTGGAGTAATTCTCTACACCACATCCTCCGGAGAGAATGAGTTAGTCGGATTCGAAATTCCCGATTACAATAACTTCGGAGAATTTGTTGAATATGCCGATGAGATGCTGCTCGGTGGATTCATCGCCACTGTGAAAATCGTCCTCTTCGGAATCCTCTTCGGTTTCGTCATCGGAGTAATCTTGGCGATGATGAAAACAGCGCCGACCTCATTCAAGAATATCTTCGAGCGCGCACCACTGAACGCAGTAAAGGGCATTGGAGGCGCGCTGATTATTCTCGGTATTTGGCTGATCTATAGTGGCGCGAGCCGGTTCGGCGAGCTCGGACTCTCGGGTATCCAGTACATCTTCACACCAGTTGGAGACCCGAGCGGGTTTGCTATGTTCGCTCTTGGATTGGGATTGTTTGCGCTCGGTGTGCAATTCGTCCGAGCGGATATCAAACTCAGCGGCCCTCTCTTCAAAGTAAAGCCGCTGAACACACTCGCTACTGTCTATACCGATTTCTTCCGCAATACTCCTCTAATCGTCCAATTCATGTTCATCCACTTTGGATTGAGCCTCGGAATGCGAATCCAGCGATTAATGGAGGGAACTTTCGGAGATGCTGGCATCGATGGACTGGATTACTTCATCTACGGCGAGAGAACCTTCCTCAGTGCGATATTCGCTCTTGGACTGAATTCCGGCGCGTACCAGTGTGAGACCATCCGAGGTGCCATCTCTGCGATTCCAAGCGGACAGATGGAAGCTGGACGCAGTATCGGCCTGACATATCTAGGGACGATGAAATTGGTTATCATGCCTCAAGCAATTCGAATCTGTATTCCACCGATTGGCAACGAAATGGTCAATCTGGTTCTCAACTCGTCGCTGGCGATGGTCATCGGCTATTCCGAGCTATCTCGACAGGGTCGATTGATGATTGCAACCACCTTCCAGATCTTCTATGCGTGGGGGTTGGTTATGATTTCCTACTTCGTTGTGACTTGGACTCTGGCTCTGCTATTACGGCGCTTGGAAGATTGGTCGCGCATACCCGGACTGGGCATTTCTGGAGGTGGCTGAATGGCTCAACCAGTTCTCTCAATTACCGACCTGCACAAGGTCTACCCTGGTGGGGTACACGCTGTTCGCGGGGTGTCCTTTGATGTGAATGAGGGTGAGTCGGTTGCGATAATCGGCTCTTCGGGTTCGGGGAAGTCGACAGTATTGCGCTGTATCAATCGCCTGATCGAGCCGACAGAGGGGGTGATTGCTTTACGCGGAGAGCAGATTAACACCCCGAGAGCGAATGTCAACGAGGTTCGAAGTAGGATAGGAATGGTCTTCCAATCCTTCGAATTATTCGCCCATCTGAAGGTGCTGGACAATGTCACGTTGGGTTTGCGCCACGTTCGTGGGATGGGTAAGGCGGAGGCTGAGAAGGTCGCGCTCGAGGTGCTTGAACGAGTCGATATGCTCGAGCGCGTGCATGCCTATCCAGGCAATTTGTCTGGTGGGCAAAAGCAGCGCGTGGCGATTGCGAGGGCGCTGGCGATGAAGCCTGAGGTGATTCTGTTTGATGAGCCGACGAGCGCCCTCGACCCAGAGCTGATCGGTTCTGTCTTGCAGACTATTCGTGGGCTGGCTGATGAGGGGATGACGATGGTCATTGTCACACACGAGATTAATTTCGCCAGGGATGTAGCCGACAGAATTGTCTACTTAGATAAAGGACAGGTGGCGGAAGAAGGACCTTCCTCGATTATCAACGAGCCAAAGACCGAAAGACTTCAGAAATTTCTTTCATCCATTCACGAAGAAAGTGTCTGATTTCTAGACCATTCCTTGTGCATTCATTGCCTCTGCAACCTTTAGGAAGCCTGCGATATTTGCACCCGCAACATAGTTTCCTTCCATTCCGTATTTTGCGGCTGTCTCGGATGCTTGTTTGTGGATATTCACCATTATCGCCTCAAGACGGCTGTCAACTTCCTCGCGAGTCCAGGACAAACGTAGGGAGTTCTGGCTCATCTCAAGTCCCGATGTGGCGACGCCTCCGGCGTTGCTAGCCTTTCCAGGAGCGAATAGAATCCCATTGGCGTGGAAAACTTCGACGGCTTCAGGTGTGCAAGGCATGTTTGCTCCTTCACCTACTGCGATGACTTCGTTGTCGACGAGCATCTGAGCCTCTTCGCCGTTAATCTCGTTCTGAGTGGCACAAGGTAGTGCGACGTCGACATTGACGTTCCAAAGTCCGTTGAGCGCAGGTTCTGGCTCGGACTTGGTGAAGGTGACACCGTCGTGGTGGTCTGCGTATTCTGAGATGCGACCGCGACGATTATTCTTCAAATCCATAATCCAAGCAAGCTTCTCGCGGTCGATGCCGGCTGGGTCGTGGATCCATCCGGACGAATCGGACATTGTTACTGGGATACCGCCCAGATCGAGCACCTTCTCGCAAGCGAACTGGGCGACATTGCCGCTTCCGCTGATGGATACGGTGGCACCCTCGAAGGACTTGCCCTTGGTTGCGAGCATCTCGCGAGCGAAGTAAACCAGACCGTATCCGGTCGCCTCTGGGCGGATTAGCGATCCTCCGTAGGCAAGTCCCTTTCCAGTGAAAACTCCTGTGAACTCGTTTTGTAGCTTCTTGTACATTCCAAACAAGTAGCCGATTTCTCTGCCGCCGACACCAATGTCGCCGGCCGGAACATCACAATCAGCGCCAATGTGGCGCCAGAGTTCCATCATGAAAGACTGGCAGAAGCGCATGACTTCCTGATCAGACTTGCCCTTAGGGTCGAAGTCGGAACCACCCTTTCCGCCGCCCATCGGCAGTTGGGTCAATGAGTTCTTGAAGACCTGCTCGAAGGCGAGGAACTTGAGAATCGATTGGTTAACCGATGGGTGGAAGCGGAGTCCGCCCTTGTAAGGTCCAATGGCACTGTTCATCTGAATGCGGAATCCGCGGTTGACTTGCAGTTGGCCTTCGTCATCGTACCACGGTACGCGGAATTGGATTATTCTCTCAGCCTCAACAATCGAGCGCACCACCGGTAGATATTCCGGGTGCGCCTCGATAACGGGTCCGAGGCTGTCGAGGACCTCTTCCACAGCCTGATGGAACTCAGGCTGGTTAGGATCCCTTGCAATTACGCTGTCGTATACTTCCTTCATCGTCTTGTCCATTGGGTTCACCGACGTGTTGAACCGATTCTCACTACGAGCACCGGGCGCTTGGGCGACCGGAGACCCCTTTTTGAAAGGTATCCCTTCAAACACTTGCGAACTACAGCCCCAAAGGGGCTGGAATATCAACCAATTAGTCGAATTTCTTAGTTGAATAGGTGACTATCAGCCAAACTTGCAACCTTCTTCTGGTGACCTGGGAGGGTCATGACGTAAACCGCCGCCTGACTTACCTGCCTCTTGCGCAACGCCTCGGCTATCGGTGTGTGTTCGCGGAACCAGCGGGTTCTGCCGTCGTCGCCGACGATGCGGATGTCGACTGCGGCCATGCGGGGTTCTGAGAGTAGAAGTTTGACGCTTGGAACATCCACGGCGACGTAACCTGGTTGCAAGCCTGCGCGGTGGGCTAGGTCATCCTCGACCTGGCGGCGCTTTTCCGAATCGGTGGCGATTTCGACGAGCCGCTGGATCTGATCGGGAGTCAATTCATCTTGCCGCCGGCTCGCCGCGACTTTCAGCATCTGACGATACTTGAGCCGGCGCATCATATCTCGAGCGTAATCGCCGGCTTCGTAGAGGGCTTGCCAGATTTCGGCATCGACACGCCGCTGCATGTCTGTTGGCTCTGGCAATTGGTCGGCACTGCGCTCAACAGCGCGGCTGAGCATGACCTCTGTAACACGAGTGACTCGGTGGAAGTAGACCGCGCTGTACATCAAGCCGCGCGCCATCAACATGCCTTCAAGCGCGGCCAGACCGCCCTCTTCAACCGCAACATCGCCACCATGGCGACGCAGGCAGCTAATCAGCCGGCGATGATCGACTATTCCGTGCTTGACCCCAGTGAAATGGGAATCGCGGAGAAGATAATCCAACTGATCGCAATCGACCGGACCGTGAACCAGATTCCCAAGCGTCCGGTCGTCAGAAACCAAATCCTCCTTTCCATCGGTCCAAGAAAGAAGTGTTCTCTCGGTTCCACGAGCGTCTGGACCGCGAATCAAGGAAGCGACATCCTTTGGCTCAATCCCATGCGCCTCGAGGATGTCGGGAATCCGCTTGCGCTCGGTGACTGAAGACTCCTCACCCTCGCGCAATACATCGTAATCCCCGAGGATTATCCCCTCAGTGATCGACATGTGGTCCAGCCCACCGCGCTCGTGGAGAATGTGCTCAAGTGTGTGCGAGTAAGGGCCGTGCCCAACGTCGTGTAGCATTCCAGCGACCTGAACTAGAGTCTTCTCTTCGTCTTCCAAACCGATCGAGTCAGACATCATCCCGCCGACGTGTGATACTCCTAGAGAGTGTTCAAAGCGGGTGTGGTGAGCGCCGGGGAAGACGAGGTGAGCGAGGCCCAATTGCTTGATGTGACTGAGTTTGTTCATCTCAGGAGTATCGAGCAAATCTGCGCGAACACCCTCGAGCTGAAATTGCCCATGAATTGCGTCGTTGATGACCTTCATGACCGACCCTGCGCGGTTCCGACTCGCTCATCCGACTTCAACTGAACTACGCGCCGCAGGGTCCAGCGAATCTGAGAATTCGAGAATAAACTAGGAATTTCTTGCCTGCAAATAATTCAATTGTCTTTCAATTGCAATACACTTATTACCCCCCCGCCTGCTTGGGGGCTCAGGAGGAAAGCCGGAGTGACAGGTCACAGCCCGATGGTATCGCTCAGGATACCGGAAGACCACTTGCTCGAACTCGAGCGCAGGGTCGGGTTCGATGGGATGCGAAACAGGTCCGATGTGATTCGAGAAGCCGTCAGGCGTTACTTGGCAACACCAGCGATTTCCTCCGGTACCCGCGTCGAGGTTGACCTTGGACCGGATCTGAGCGCTCGTCTGGAGGACTTCTGTAGAATCCACGGCGAGCTGCCGGATGTCGTTCTGAGATATGCGGCGCGCGAGCACATCGCGCGCGCATCGGCTGACGACGCAACGGTCGATGCGGCGCTGCGAAAGCGGCTCGATGAGTTGCGGGCTCGCTTCGACGAATCGACCGGACAATGAGGTGAGAGACTTTGGGTGAGAATGGGATGCACTCTAACTCCGCGGGGGGGCGACCACGTCGCCCCTCCGCACCACACCACAATAGGGCTGTATTGACCGTTGGATTGAGCGGACTGCGCCGCCGTGCGCGACTGTCGAACGCGGTAGGCTACAACTCGATTGAGGCACCTCGTCACAAGAGACCCGACCTCTCGGCACGCAGTCGCCATCACGATCTCGAGAAGCGAGAGAATTGAGAATCATCACACACACCGTCCCGCCCGTCTCGGGCGGGACAACCTAACAGGATTCAGAACGTGAGTCAAATCACCCTTCACCAGCAAAGCTGACTGAATGTGCAGGCTGAACCTTGATGGGTGAGAAGCCGAATCAGGAGTCATGGTGGTTGGCATCTCCGACCTCGCACGCTTCGAGCGGCTCACACCGTTTCGCGTGCGTGACGTACTCCTCGTCGCCAGTCCCTTCGACCATTATCTGCTCGAGGAATCGGGGTACCTCGCCGAGATAATGCGTCAGGAATACAAGGATCTCAACCTCTCCCAAGCGCCGAGGATGATCCACAGCCCACAAGCCAAAGACGCTCTAGATTTACTCCGAACCAGAAGTTTCGACCTAGTCATCACGATGGCGAGGGTCGGCGCCATGGATGCATACGCCTTCGGCCGGGAAGCAAAGCGCATCAAACCCGAGCTTCCCGTGGTCATGCTCAGCCACAATACCCGCGAACTCGCTACTCTGCACGCGGACGACGGCATCGACCGCATCTTTGTCTGGACCGGTGATAGTCGAATCCTGCTCTCCATCTGCAAGCTCATCGAAGACGAGAAAAACGTCGCTAATGATGTCGAGAATGCAGATGTCCAAGTTATTCTGCTGGTCGAGGATAGTCGCCGATTCTACTCAGCCTATCTACCCCTACTCTACACCCAACTCGTTCATCAGACCATGAGGCTGATGGGGGAGGGTGGAAATCTGCACGAGAGATTGCTTCGCCTGCGCGCGCGAGCAAAGATTCTACTCGCAAGCGATTACCAGACCGCGCAGGAATTATTCGACAAATATCATCACAATATAATCGGGGTCTTTACCGATGGAAAATTCCCCGACCCGATTGACGGAAGGGATACTGCTGGCCTAAAATTGGTGAGCTATGCTCGGGCGCGCGACTCCAATCTACCGATTTTATTCCAGTCGAAAAACGCTGAACTGAAGGCGGACGCAGAGGCACTTGGTGTGAGGTTTCTGCACAAGGAAGACTCACAATTGTACTCACGGATCGCTGAATTCATGCTCGAGGAAATGAGCTTTGGCGACTTTGTTTTCAAGTTGCCAGATGGCAGTGAAGTTGCACGGGCTTCGACATTACGTGAGTTGACTGAGAGGCTGAAGGAGGTGCCGACAGAGTCGGTCGAATATCACGCTCAACGCAACCACTTCTCACACTGGCTTCGTACCCGCACAGAGTTCACGCTGGCTGCTTCGCTACGTCCTATGACGCTGGCTGATTTCGAGACGACCGAGGATATTCGTCGATTCATTCTTGAGACGATTGAGGCACATATTGCTCAGATACACAGCAGGACGATTCGAGACCACGATGCTGAGAGCCTGGAGATAGGATTCCATAGAATCGGTCGAGGGAGTCTAGGTGGCAAAGGTCGTGGTCTCGCCTTCTTCTTCACCCGCATGCCAGATTTGGGATTGGAGGATAAATTCCCCGAGGTTCAATTCATTGTTCCGAGGTCTGTCGTGCTTTCGACGGATGTTTTTGAGGAGTTTGTCGAGACGAATGGATTGGCGAGGTTCGCCTACGAAGTACACGAGGATTCCGAGGTTGATGCGGCATTCTTGGCTGGGGAATTGAGTGGCCCGATTCGAGATGAATTGACTGCGATGGTTTCGCAAATGAGGCGGCCATTGGCGATTCGCTCGTCGAGCTTGCTTGAGGATGCCAGTCACCAGCCATTCGCTGGCGTATATGCGACTCATATGCTAGCTAATGACCACGAAGAAGTCGAGGTTCGCTTGGCTAGATTGGAGGAGGCGATCAAACTGGTTTATGCCTCAACGTATCACAAGAGTTCCAAGGCATACGTGTCTGCGACGCCATCCAATATCGAGGATGAGCGGATGGCGGTTGTGATACAGGAATTGGTTGGGCGAGAGGTGAATGGTCGCTATTATCCGCATATATCTGGAGCGGCGCGGTCTCGCAATCACTACCCCGTGGCGCCGCTTCGTGCTGAGGATGGAATCGCCGCTGTGTGCATCGGTTTGGGGCGGCAGGTAGCGTCGGGTGAGAAGTGTTTGAGATTCAGCCCGGGGCAACCTAAGCGGATTCATCAATTCCACAGCACCGCTTCAATGCTCGATACTTCGCAGACCAGTTTCTGGGCGATTCCTATGGGTGCTTCAGAGAATCCGGTTTCACCTGATGAAGCTGAGAATCTAATCAATCTTGGTTTGGGTGAGGCGGAGACGGATGGAAGACTCGGCTTGGTCGGCTCGACCTACGTTACCGCCGACGACAGAATGGTGGATTCGGTGAAAGTGGATGGAGGGCCGCGAGTTGTGACATTCGCTCCTGTCCTCAAACACAATCGCGTCCCCCTTGCAGGGATTCTCCATCATGTCCTTACGCGTTGTGAAGCGTACCTGAATTCACCGATTGAGATTGAATTCGCCTTCATCACCGATGATGAAACGGGGCAGCAGATCTTCGCACTGCTTCAGGTGCGTCCGATGCTGGAAGAGTCAGTCGACATCGATATCGATATGAGTGAGGTCGACCGCAGTCGAGCGATTTGCATTTCGAGTCGTTCGCTCGGCAATGGTGTGGTCGATGATATCCAAGATGTGGTCTACATACACCCAGAACGACTCGACCGCATGCGGACAAGCAATCTAACGGACCATATCGAGGCAATCGATGCGCAACTCAGGGCCGAAGGCAGGCCGTATCTGCTGATTGGACCTGGAAGATGGGGATCGTCCGACCCTTCTCTGGGAATCCCAGTTTCTTGGGACCAGATCAGAGGGGCGAAGGCGATTGTGGAAGTGCCGATGTCAGATATTCATGTCGAGCCCAGTCAGGGGACTCACTTCTTCCAGAATATCGTCACCTTCCACATCGGTTATCTGACCATAACTGCCGATGATATGCTAGATTTCGACTGGTTGGACAGTAATGAGCCGGAGGCCGAAATCGGTCCACTACGCCACATCGGCCTCGACAAGCCACTGAAAGTCGTACTCGATAGTCGCGACTCAGAGGCTATCATCCTGCGATGATAACCGAGTCGTGTCGGATAGGGTAGACGAATTCGACCTAGGACCGCCGAAAGGGCCAATCTTCTTGGGCGGTCTATCGGCAGGACGGAATCCATGAGCGACGTGCCTGTCGAATCTTCACTGAGATACTTCGCTCACGACGAGGTTCGCGACTCCCAAGTAGAGATGGTCGAGGATGGTCTCACCGCCTTGATGGCAGAGGGATTCCTGATGGCTTCAGCGCCAACTGGAATCGGCAAAACCGCGGCGGCGCTAGCAAGTGCTGTAGCCGCCCAGAGGGCTTCTGCCGGCAATCTAAGGATACTTTTTCTCACCGGGCGGCAATCCCAACATCGGATTGTTGTCGACACAGTCCGGCGAATCAATCAGAGGATGAACAGTGCAGAACCTCTGCTGAGACTGGTCGACCTAATCGGTCGTGAGGGAATGTGTGAAAGTGTCGATAGGTTGAGTGGGCGGTGCGATTGCGAGGAACAACTCGATGGCTCGATGCGAGATGAGTTGCGGGCAGATGTCCGTTCACAGATGTGGCGCGCACCAATGCACGTTGATGACTTGATCAGAACCTGCCGTCGCACGCATCTGTGCCCTTGGGCGACCGCACGTGAAGCAGCAAAGAGCACCGACATCCTCGTTTGTGATTACAACCATGTCTTCGTCGAAGGAGTTCGAGAGGCTTCTCTTCCGGCGATGGGAATCGAATTGGAGGATACCATCCTGATTATCGACGAAGCCCACAATCTACCGGATAGAATTCGCAACGGAATGGAGCGTCGCATCATCTCCAAGACCTTTCGCGACGCTCGATACGAAGTGCAAGAGCACCTCGAGAAGGAAATTGAGAAGGCCTCACATAACGGAGAGGAACCGGACATCGATGAAATGGAATGGGCAGAGAGGTCACTCAAGAAACTACAATCAGAGATGCCGAGATGGTTCTCGGCGCGAGAGAAGGAGCTCTCGCGCTCAAAGGAAGATGACATGCGGGTGGAGACTACAGAATTACTCTCCGAGATGGATGCAATCATCTCCGAATCCCTCGACGAAGCACCGAGTGGAAAGTATGCCAATCTGAAACGACTCGTCACTCAGTTATACGCAGTCCGAGTAGAACTAGACGAGGAGGAAGAGGACGAGAAGGAGACTAGCTGTGAGAGGTTAGGGGCCTTCATATCGACTTGCGGACAATACGAGAATTCCCCCGCTCTCGTCCTCGTATTCGACAAATTGACCGACGACGATCCACGCGTTCGCTCATTCCTATTGGATCCAGGAGTAGTCTCAGGAGCCCTCTTCCAAGCTTCGCGCGGGTCTCTGCTGATGTCTGGAACCTTATTCCCGCCGGAAATGTACCGAGATTTGCTTCGTTTACCGCAGGAGCGCGGAGTCATTGCAAAAGAGTATGATTCGCCCTTCCTAGGAGAACGCAGGCCCGTGCTTATCGCACAGAATACGACTTCCCGCTACACCGAACGCGGCGAGACCAATACCAGCAATATCCGTGACCATGTTATCGAAGTGGTCCGAAACACCCCTGGCCACGTAGCCTTATTTGCTCAGAGTTATGCAATGCTCGACACTGTACTGGATGATTATCGATGGATTCCTTGGGGGGTTAGAGTCGAGAAAGAACGCCCTCGCATGTCTAAGCGTCAAGTCGGAGATTTGGTCGAGAATCTGTATCGGAAGCGCCGCACTGGAGACCGAGTCCTGCTGTGCGGCGTGCTATCGGGCAAGCTGGCTGAAGGCGTCGATTATCCTGAGAACATCCTCGACGCTGTAATCTGCATCGGCTTGCCCGTACCCCCTCCCAGCGCTCGCCAGAAAGCCCTGACAGAATACTGTGAAGACCGCTTCGGCGCTCACGCTGCTCGTCGTTACTCAAGCCACCAACCAGCCGTCAATAGCGTGTTGCAGGCAATCGGGCGACCTATTCGCAAAGCCGAGGATAGAGCATTGGTCGTCATCTTAGAGAAGAGGGTCCGGGAGAGGCCGTACAAGTTCTGTCTCCCTTCCAGCTTACAGGTGATGAAATCTCAAGATTCGAAGCGCACAGCCAGAGTTGCTCAGCGCTTCTTCGAGAGGTTTCCAGACCCTGCAATAGAGTGAGGAAGAGTCGTTGCATTCATGGGAGACGGATGTCTACGAGAGGTGAGAGAGATGTGGCAGGACATCGTGATTGAAGGCGCTGGTATCATCGGCGGCGATGATTCGGATACTGAAATGGGCCTAGATCTGACCGCCAAGTCGATGCATGAGAGATTTCTAGCCGATATGGAACATCTCGACGCTGTTCGACTATCTCACGAGAGAGTCGTGGCCGAGGTTTCTGGAGGCGTCAATGCCTCTCTCACCTCTGCGCGGGGTTTTGATTCACCGAGCCTATCTTTCGACCAATTGGATGGCTCGGTGGTTGAAACCGGATTCGACCTTGAACTGAACATCAACTCACTGACCGACCTATCCGTTAGCACTATCGTTTCTAATGAGAATCGGAAGGTGAGAATAATCGCTCCCGAAAGATTCGGCGGCTTGATTCACACGCTGTCATTGCCGCCCTCAGTCGATGTCGAATCAGCGACATTGAATGACGGAAGGCTGAGTCTGAGATTCCGTTGATTCGGCTAGACCCCAGAGAGAATCACGCCGCAACTTCGGTTAATTCGTAGGCGTCACGCTCGGGAACTTCCTGCAGTTCATCGATTTCCTGCAAGACCATCGAGAGAGCGTGCTGTGCGTTCTGTCGGTGTCCATCGCCGAGTCGGTGCGAGGAATATCTCGCCTCTTCGAAGATTCGATCTAAGGCTACGAGAGCCTGTTCGCTTATCGGTAGAGCCTTGCGAATCGCCATCTCGAATTCACGGACCGTCTCAAAGTCACGGCGAAGGAATCCGTTTCGCATCAGGATGTTGCAAAGGCTCTCATAACAATTGAAGATGGCTTCACGGATTTCATCTCCTGCCGCCAGCAATTCAGCCGTATAGCTGAATATACCCGCCATCTCATCCAGTGCGGCCTGACGCCGACGGCGAAGTGAAATTGCTAATCCAGCAACTGTACCTAGAATCAGCAGAATTCCAATCAGAGCGACGATCTGCCAGAATGTGAACGGAGGAGCCGGGTCCTCGTAGGTCATCTGTATTCCACCGTGTTCATTGGCGAGCCAGAATCTGTCTGCCGGAGCGATCAACTGTGAATCAGTCTGGAATAAGAGAGTGAGATCACCCCAGCGTGATTTATCGTGGAATGAGGGCTGATTCTCGATTTCGAAGCGGTAATCCATAACTCCATCCGAGTCGGTCAATTTGACATTCTGGAAGTGAATCATGGTGGTGTTCACCAATCTGGCAACGATTGAGATTCCTTCAACCGGCAAACCGGTATCTTGGGCTGTAATCGTCACATTACCCTTGATGACCCGTTGGTTCTCATTGATATGGTGAGAATCAGGGTTGAACGTAAAGGTGACAGGAACTCGGATGTTTACGATGTGTTCAATTGAGGCTGAGTTGAGATAGCGGTCCGCATCCGAAAGTGCTGCTAATTGCAAAGTGAGCTCTCCTGCAGGCATCGTTGAACGTGCTGGGGAACTCAGGTCGAAATGTCCTGTGGCCTCGTCCCAAGTCACGGTCGAACGCTCCGCAACGCCATCCCAGAGTAGAACCACTTCCATCTCTTCAATGACATCTCCTTGGCCTCCGACCTCGACGATTCTTCCGACCAATTTGATGTCGTAGGCGTCATTCGAGCGGATGATGATATCTGTTTGCCAGAGTAGTTCAATCACCACATCCGCTCTCGCATAGACGGTCATGTTGTATTCGACAGGGAGATAGAATGTCTGCCCCTCGAAGGTGAATTTGATGTCGTGACCGCCTCGTGCAATGAGATAGCCAATAGTATGATCGAACTTGAAATTGCCATCACTTCCAGTGGTGGTTCTGTGGATCTCCTCACCATTCAGCGTGACAATGATTTCACGTCCGACCAAACCTGGGGCGCCGGCAGAATCTGCATCGAATAGGCGCCCAGTGAAATTCCACTTTTCGCCTCGAGTCACCGAGACATCATCCACTTGCAGGTTCATTCCAGTGTGGTAGGCAATAGTCAGGTTGGTATCGACGCTTCCCGGTCGGTGGTATCCTTGGGCAGGAGCCGAGACTGTCAAAGTGTGGAATCCAACATCGAGGAAGTCCGAGATGACCCAATTGTATGACCAATCCCCATTATCATCTGTGGAGGTGATTCCAATCAACGTTCCATCGATGAATATCTCGATTGAGTGATTGGCGAGCCAGCCATCGGGCAGGTTATCGCGCACGGTCCCCGTCAGGCGCAGAGTATCACCCACCGCGTGGGCTGCAGGTGGATCCACGTGCACGATGGCTGGTCCGAAGACGGTGAAGACGGTGGTGGAGTTCGACGCAAGGATGAATTCCTCGCCTGCAAAGGTGATCTTTACCAGGCGAGGACCAAGGGGCATGTCTGGAGGAATCGGGACATAGATACTGAAAGTTCCATTACTGGCGACCGTCAAGCCGGTTAGGAATTGATCATTCATTGTTACTGTGAGATGTCGATCGCCTAGAGCTCGACCTGCACCGTCGGTCAGCATTCCCTCGATGAGCAGTAATTCGTTGCGGTCGACCTCTCCAGGAGGTGTGGTGAGTACGACTTGCGAGGTTTGTGTTACATTGAACATCTCAGTCGTGCTCGATGGCAGATAATATTCAGGATTCAGGGAGTCTCCTTGACCCATTGGGTCTACCCAGGTGAATCCACCGAGGAATCTAGCGGTGACCAAATGGGCTCCGTAATCCGTGTCTAGAGGTAGATTGTAGGTAACCGACCACTCGCCATTGGAGGCGGTGGAGCGAGTGGTGTAAGCGCTGCCGACATCGACTCCGTCAATCCAGATATGGATGATACCACCCGATAGTAATCCGCCATTCGTCAGTGCCTGTCCATGTTCATCGAGCAGGGTTCCGTTGAATGTTATGCTCTCACCAGCGATCATCGAACCGCTCATCTCAGTAATTTCAAGGATTGACGGAGCGAGAACGATCACTCTCGTCCAGGATGAATCGCCGTTGAGTCCTGTGGTTCCGTTGATGCCCGCGAATTCGGCGGTAATCAACATCGGTCCTTGTTCTCGGGTGGAGTCGACGGGTATGACCAGTGTCGCGCGCCCGTCGAAATCTGTGGGAATCGTCTGAATGACATTACCATCGACGAGGATGTCAACCTCCTCGTTTCCAACCAATTGGCCGGCATTATCAATGAGAGAGATGTTGATGCTCACATCATTACCTCTCACAACCCTTCGATCGGGGTCTAGATCCGCCGGATCGACGATGGTAATCAGCGAATATCCACGGCTATCGAATGAACCGGTTCCGCTACTCGAGCTGTAGTAATTCACTGATGGGGTGTAGGTAGCAGTGATGCTGTGAGAGCCTCTTGGGAAGGAGAGGCCGAGGGTAATCACAGCATTCCAAGTTCCATTCGGATTGACCGCTCCACCAGAAATTTGGAAGCCGCTATCGTCACCATCGATTTGGAAGGTCAGGAATGCTGCCAGAGCGGCACCGGAGCGGTCCATGATGCCAGTTCCATTACTCGATAGTAAGGTGCCGCTCACATTGAATGATTCTCCAGCGACAGGATTGTCAGTCACTTCGGAGACATTCAGCACGGTCGGTGAACGTACTGTAATCTGGTTCATCACCGTGGTTGTGGAATGGAGCGACGAGGAGCCGTTGAACATCAGCGTGACACCGATTTGCCCGAGTGGATGATCGTGAGGGACATCGAAGGTGAAATTGGCCAGACCCTCGTTATTTGTGACCACTTCTGGAATCCAGGTATTGTGGAATTTCGCCGCGACAGTCATTCCTGACAGCCGAAGGTCATTATCGCTGTATTCGGTCAATCTCGCACCGAAAGTGACCGAGGAGCCTCGGTCAACAATCGTCTGGATAATCGGAGTTCGATCCATGAACCGAGTCACACCACGAACCAGAATAGACGCATTTCCAGTTCCGGTCAGGTAGAATGGGCTGGTACCTTCGATTACACTGACAACGACGGTCTTTGTACCGCTGGAAACGCCATCACCTCTCGGATCGGTCGGGACAGAGACGGTGAACGAACCGTTATTCGTGGTGGTGAAACTCGATACCAGCTTCTCGCTGGTATCGTTGAGGAAGAAGACCTCGATAGCCATCGGGCCGTCGACACTGCGATTATTGTCGAATCCGTCGAGCACCCTGCCGCTGATGGTGAAGGCCTGTCCCGCGGTCACCTCAGGAGGAATTGAATCGATGGTAATCGCGCTATCGACCTGCACGGTCAGATTGGCGAATGATTCGTTCCCAATCCACCGCCCAGCATTGGCAACGGTCAGATTGTCGGTCAAATCGTCGGGTGCGTGCACACGCAGGTCGTAGAATCCAGGAATTGTATTAGCCAGTAGTGTCGGATTGAACCGAGCAATTCCATCGACATCTGTGGTGGTGGTATCGATGATGGTCTGATTTGCTCCACCCCAATCGAAGTAGAGGTCGACGCTCGCGTCGGGCACCACCGATCCATCCGCGAGGTCGGTTACCGTCGCATTGAGAATCAGAGTGGTTCCGGCGACCACGATTAGAGAGACGGGGGCCGCTTCAACAACAAATTCACTCTGCACACCAATCGCAACTCGCACAGGGTCACTAATCGTGAAGTAGGGTCCGGGTGCCTGCGCAGTAGTAGCGAAGTCGAGGAGGACTCGCATCATGTAGACGCCAGAAGGAATGTCACTTGGAATCGTGAAGGAAAAATTGTACTCACCAGTCGTCTCGTTAATCCAACCATCCGCCAAGCGGTGAATTATCGGCGGGGCCGGACTTCCATCAGGACCGGGTGGTAGATCTGAGGGTTCTTCCAATTGAATCTGAATCGAAGAGTTATTTCCTGTAATCGCGGTAAGATGGACAATATCCTGAGCGACACCCGCAACCCAATTTGTCGAGCCTCTTGGAGTCCATTCCGAACCGAGGTTTAACGTCACATTTGCTCGACCTTGAATACGAATCATGCCACTGGTAGTAGCAGCCGCCAGCCAGGTCGAACCGGAGTAATTCATCTCCCAAGTGTAATCGCCCGCGAGCATGTTCCACTCAGGCGTCCAAGTTACAGTGTAACGGCCGGATGGAGGGTTGGTAGTATTCCACACCTGAGTGCCGTTGAAATCGACGGTGTAACTACCAGGGAAGTCTACAACAGAAGTTCCAGTATGGTCAGATAATTGCACATCTACCGCTGCTGAGTGTCCCCTAGTCGTAGGATTCAGAGTGTAGCTGAATTCCACATAGGAACGGATTCCGTAAATTGATGGGAAAGTCTCCTCATCAGCTGCAAATAATCCATCCGCAGAATAGGTGAATTTGACGTCTACTTCACCCGCCGGAATATCTACCACAGATTCGTTGAAGTCCCAAGTAAGAGAGAATTGTCCTGGAGAGGAGGTCCAATTACTCGCGTTTAGAGTCCAAGTCTCCAGTGTCGTGTATGGTCCATTGGTCCCTGCCCGACGCATGGCGAATGTCAATGTCCCATTGAGCGCCTCTGGTGAGGGGCCACGGCTGACCGCTGTTCCATTGATGAAGATGAGTTGATTGATGTCGAGGATACTGGCATTGGCATCGATTCCCTCTAGGGAGACTGTTAGGTTAGGAGATGGAGTGATATTGAAATTGAACGACATCGAACTCGGCCGCAAGTGATACTCGGGATTCGTCAGATTGTTCAGATCATTCTGATGCCACCCTAGGAAAGCCAGACTGGCGTTAATGATACCTAGAGGCTCGCTCTCTGAAATTGGCACATTGAATTCGTAATAACCACTTGAACCCACATCTGCGATCAAATTCACTGGGCCGTCTTCCACTGTGGTGTAATTGAGTAGAACCTGAAGTGTGTCGAGTTGGGCTGGATCGGTCTGCGGTTGATTAGCCCAAGCCAAGGTACCTGTTACGGTTGTATTCACCCCAGCGCCGAGCATCGGTTCGTCGGTTGGCGCTGGGCTGGAAATCGAAATGTCGACATCGTCGGTGACATTAATCGTCCAAGGGAATGAGATTCCCTGAACACCCACGTAGCCCTCTCTATGCGTCAGCAACACCAGAGAACCATAACCAGGTTGAATCATCTCAGATGGAGATCCATCGAAAGCGAAGAATCCAGTCTCATTGGTGGTTGCGCTACCTATGAGATGATTCGCAGTTGCAGCGCTTCCGGGAACGTTCCCTGTATCATTTGATGGAACTAGATACAAATCGAGACTGATTCCCTCAATCGCACTTGAATTGCTGGCGAATTGCAGTGTTCCATTGAGAGTGATATTGCCGGAGGAGTAGTCTCTCTCCAATGAATCGGGAGACCACGTCTCGTTAACGACCTCGACCACCGACATCTCTGGGCAGGCTTGGAATGGAATCCATCCAAGGTCGAGTTCTCCTTGGTTGGCATTGGTTTGCAGATGAACCTCAACCCACCAACTGAAATCGTGCCCGTAGACTTGGAATCCATTGTCTACCCAGGTTCCTCCTGAGAACCCTGTCACCTTGCGTGTAGGTAATTCAAGTGAACGAAGCAGGGCTGCGAAGACCGTTGCATATTCATCACAATCTCCCTCAAAGGCCTCCTCGAGAATCCACAGAGAGGTATCTGTAAGCAGGCTTGTCGGGGCAGAATCACTACGATTCGAACCGGCATGATTGCGTAAGAAAGTCGTCGTATTATTGCCATTGATTAGGAATTGCTGTAACGCGATCACTTGATCCCATGCAGATGACCAACCAGATTCATTGACCACCGCCCAGGCGATTCTAGAGATGTTTTCAGCAGACTCGATCTTACCGATATCCTTCGCGTACGAACTATTCTGGAAGGCCGTGGTATTCTCGCGAATCGCGTCCGTCAATGTTACCTGAGTAGCGGTTACATACAAAGTGTCGACAATCGAAGTATCGATGAGTACATCTCGAGTGTAATTGGAGAAATTCAATCCAGCATCAACATCTATCCAATCCGTGTAATTCACAGCATTGTAAGGAGCGATAAGTTCGTCGCCCGGATAGAGAATCCCATTGTTTCGGAATGAGATCTCCCAACCGTAGAGCGCAGAATCGTCCCAGAAGTCTTGGTGGGCAACTCCTTGGAGGGTTGACCAGCTCGGAAACATCGGTGTGTATCCTACTAAGCTTGTGTTGACACCCCAGGATACTCCTGTGTAGTAATCGTAAGTGTGCCAGCGCCAGTAATGAGTCTGGTTGAAGTCGATTCCAGTCGAAGTGTTCTGAGCGAAGAAGTAGAGCATATTCGGTTGAATGTCGTCGCTTGGGTCCCACGGATCCAGTGTAGCATCCGCACAGCCATTGTCCCAGAAGGCTGGAGGGCATTCATCTCCATCCGGTATGCCACCACCATCGGTATCCGGATCTCTCCAATCTGTACCAATCTCCTGTTCGATGGTATCCGGAATGCCGTCTCCGTCAGTATCGAGCGGGTTCATATCATCGTTGGGATTGTTCTGAGGATTGGTTCCATCGAGATATTCCTGGTAATCGGTCACCCCACCATTATCGGTGTCGGTATTATTCCAGAGAGTGGTGTAATTGTCGAGGGACATATTTCCCCCATCAATACCGTAAATCAATGGGCAACCGGTATTGTTCTCAAACCAATTATTCAGACCATCACCATCGAAATCTGCGAGATTATGGCACGGATTCATAGGATCTGTGCCGTTTATCACTTCATCGAGATCGTTTACGCTATCTCCATCGGAATCGGTCATGTTCGGCATCGAGATGAAACCCCACGAACCAAGAGTCTCTTCCCAATCTGCTAGCCCATCTCCATCGCTATCTACGTAATCATCATCACAATGAGGTTCGTTGAGGGAGCCTAGAGACTCATCCCAGCACCAAGAACCATTCACGACCACGACGAACATCGCATCAGAAGGCATCGTTATCGAGACCGAACGCAGAGAATTGCCGTTGATGGTTGAGTATTCGAATGGCGTGCGGTTTCCAGTTGCTGATTCAAACCAAGCCATCGGCTCGCCATTCTGTCTCCAATCAACAGGTGTTGGGTCGAGTTTCGAAGTATTGTTCACAGTTAGTGTATTGTCCGCAGGAACCCAAGCGACGATATCGAGATACAATTCGTATGTATTCGTACACGGGTCGGTTCCGTGAGCTGGAGTCAACTCAACACCATCATCTATTCCGCCTCCGTCGGTGTCCGAGTTGTTCCATTGGGTACAGGTAGCATTCTCCTCCCAATTCTGTATCCCATCTCCGTCAAAATCACCCGCATCCTCAATTCTCGTCGGATCGGTCTCATTCAGGTCGACGACGCCATTGAAGTTGGTATCCTCCTCGCCGTCGTCGAATTGATCCCCATCGGTATTGTTGTTTCTAGGGTCTGAGGCTTGTGGTGGATTACCGTACGAACCGTTGACCTCGACACCATCAGATATGCCATCTCCATCGGTATCGACGGCAGTAGGATCGGTCAGAAGCACCAGAGCCTCGTAGGAGTCGTTGAGGCCATCACCATCTGTATCGTTGTTATTCGGATCGGTGTAGGTAACTCCATCCACCTCAGCTGTGAAAATCTGGCACCCTCCTGGACCTAGGTTCTGTACTGGATTGCACGGTGATTCTGTACTCGTGCGGTTATCCGGCCCAGGCCGCCAATATTGCCGCGGCGGTTGTACCGAACCATTTCTCGTGCTCCAAGCAGGATTCACGTATTCGTAGAGATTGACCAAACCGTCATTGTCGGGATCGCCCGCTGCTCCGTCATCATTCGCATTGGAGGTTGGGTCAAGATTGTTGGCGACCTCCCAGCCATCGGGCATCCCGTCGCCATCGGTATCCCATCCATCGGGATCCTCATCGGTCATATTGTCGCCATCATCATCATCGGTAGCGCAATCGGCATCACCATCGAAGTCGCCGTCCCAACTATCGACCATTCCATCGTGGTCATCATCAAATGTGTTGAAGCAGATATTTCCAACAGGATCCTCATCCGCACCATCTGAGTTCAGACCCTGGATGAGTTGCATTGCACTCTCTTCATCCCAATCGCTGACTGGAACGGTACCATTCCACCAGACTCCGTTATCCAACTCGTTTGGGGTCGAAGCGGAATCCCAATTGCTTGGAATCGAGTATTGATATTCATTTAGGTTAGTCAGAGAATCTCCATCGGGGTCACCCGTCGAGCCGTTTTCGCCGGTTGCAGATAGAGGATCGAGACCGTATTGCCATTCCCAGCCGTCAGGTAGTCCGTCATTGTCGGAATCCCAATCCTGTGGTTGTGTGCCGATGTAGTACTCCAAACCGTAAACCAATCCATCACCATCGGTATCTGTCGAACCCATCGCCTCCCAAGACGCAAATTCGATGGCGGAGTATGATGTGAGGAGCATCAAGAGGCTGAACAGAATTGCAGAACGCTCCTTTCGGCGAGCGATTCCAGCCAGTTTACTGCTCGAGTCCACGTACAAGATGCACACCCTCTACCGCCTACGGCGGTTCATACGGGTCTTAAGCGGAATGGAGCGCCGTTCGGACGATGCTCAGTGAGTTATCGTAGGGACATCAGACAAGTTCGATGTCGTCGTCATCGTAAATCATCTCGTCCGGCTCATCTTCTTCGACGACTGGAGCAGGGGCATGGTAATCTTCGCCCTCGTCCTCATCATCCTCGTCCTCACCGTTCATCGCTTCCAAAAGCGCCATATGGGCTGCCCATTTTCTTCGGTTCATCCTGCTCTGGATTCCTCCGAATACGAGCAGAATGGCTACAACTATCACGATAAGAGTAGATGCTCTTGGGTTGGTGATTTCGTTCAGTAATCTATCGAATATCCCATCGATGCCAACAACCATCGTCACCTTCTCCTCGGCGGTGAATTCGTCTGGCCAACTCTGCTCGGTATGATGAGGTTCGGCTGTCACGGTGACGATGACTTGGTCTCCGTTATTGGCAGAGGATGGTACGGAGACCTCGAGGATGAAGGTGACCTCCTCAAAGGCGTCTAATTCTATGAGTCGCGAGCCTGTAGGCCCACCGATATCGACATTCCATCCCGAGGCGCTGCTCGCCTCAGCGTCGAGGAGGACGATCATCGGGCTGTTGCCTTTGTTTCGTACCTTCAGCTGGAAGTCGTAGACCTCGCCAGGTGCTAATTTCCGATTCGAGGTCACTTGTACGATTTCCAAATCAGGTTCATCTGCATCGACCTCGAATATCATCGGCAGATCGAAGTATCGAGGGTCTGAATCATCTGTCTCCTCTAGAATTCGCAGATAGATCGTGTGATTTCCAACAACCACCTGATTGGTCAGTGTAACCACGACGAATATCTCAGTGAAATCACCCGGACCCAGCGATACCATAGGCACAGCAGAACCATTCTCGTCAAGGACTCTGTATGTCCACTGACCGTAGGCCTGGTTTCGATCGGTATTTTCAGGCAGGCTTGCTGGATTGATGATCTGCCATTGTGTCGCCGACTCTCCAGAAGTCATGCTATTGGTTATGCGTGCGCGAAGGTTGACTTCGGGCTCACTTTGTGAGGAGCAGAGTGAGACTGTGATGTGGCCCAGCGGAGTACCATCACAATCCTGTGAGACCTCCGCTCGGATTCCGAATGTTCGTTGAATAGTGAATTCCACTGTGGTCCTCAATGATGCGTTTCCTGTGCTAATGACCTCGAGTTCAATCATTCCTATGTCCGGGTCCTCTCGGTCGGTTGATGGCTTGACATTGAAGCGGAGGACTTGTGTTGAATGTCGCTCAAGTGGTGGGATGTGGAAGGTGCCGTCTCCGTCATCCTCGAGTATCCTCTCTCCTGTATCGTTATCGTAGATCTGGATGATGGCCTTCGAGCGCTTGAGCACGTCAACACGGAAATTATCGGTGTCGAATCCTGTGTTGAAAATCTCCAGCAAGAAAGTCGTGAATTGGTTATCCTCGACATATCGAGGAATGGTTGGGTCGATGTCCCCCGGACGAGAGGAGTTAGCGATTGGGACATCGTGGTCCTCGTTCCATACCGAGACGTCCGGTGGTTGGTAGACCTCCAGCTTCTCTAGGTCAAGGGACAGCAGATCTTGGTGAACAACAGTCTGCACTCCCTCGATGGTTGCCTCCGCTACCGCCCTGATCTCGATTCGGTCAGGGGTGCCGGTGAGGTCATCAGGGGCGGTGATGGTAAGGATCGGATTGAGGATGTCTCCACCCGAGTTGAGAGTATATCCACCAGGCGAATCGAACTCTACCAGCCAAGCACTACCAAGGTTCGTCAGCAATTCGAGTTCGACGGACATCGACTTTGTGGAGTCACCACGATGAACGAGTTGTAGAGGAATTGGAGTCGTCTCGCTGGGAGCTACATATTCGACAGTTCGATCCTCGCGATGATTGATCGCCACTCCCCATTGCTTCATCTCGACTGCTTCATGCTCGATGAGGAAGGCATTTGCTTGCACATCGGTAATCTCGAGTTCAACGACATATTCGCCTGAAGGCAATCCGCTCGGATAGGTCCAAGTATAGGTACCAAAGATACCCTGACTGGTATCGCGGATGCCATCGTCGTCAGATGAAATCTCATGATCGATTCTGTAATTTCCATTAGGATCGCGCATCAGAAGTCTGACCGAGTCCATGTCGTCGCGGCCGAATGCACTCTTGACATCGAAGGAAAACTGCATCGTTCGGTCAGCGAGGACATCATTTGGATACCATTCGAGTTCGACACCGTCAGACAGTTCAGCGCCATCTCGCTGCAACACAACCTCGCTGTCAGCAATCGCATTTGACTCGACCTCCATCTGAGAATAGCGGTTAGTCTCACCGTCTATCTCATTCCACGCGACCTCTGCCTCACAACTACTTCCGAAAGGGCCGCCACCTCCCTCACAACCGGTCATCTCCGCGGAAATCTCAACCGTCAACTCCCTTCCGTCGAGGATAACGAAACTCTCCTTGTTATCATCGAGAATGACTTCGAAGAGTTCGTGGTCATAATTGCAGGAATTGGTGATTCCGGGGTTGCAGGCATCGGTCTGCCACTCCTCCGAACCAACAGTATTGCCGTTCGCTTTCACGACGATGTCCCACGTCACTTGCGAATTGCTCGGCCCTTGGGCTCGCAGGAAGAGTTGCACTGGGATGTAGAATTGGCCGGAAGAAGAACCATGCTTGGGGCGACCGTTTACCATGAGGGAGCTCATCAGGTCGCCGGTGCTGAATTCGATTGTCGAGTCGAGGGCGCTTTCTGAAGATTGACCCCCTGACTCGGGCACTTGAGTAGTGATGTGTCCATCGCCTCCAGACGAGGAGTTGGCTTCGGCGAAATAGAGCGTGTAGAGTTTGAATTCGATGTCACCCGAGGCGTGTGACTTGGTCTGTGAGGGGAGCTCGTCGGAATAACTGACCATCGAGACGAAAGGAACGGTCAACATTAGGGCCGTAAGAACCAGCGCGATTCGGGCGATTCCGTCACTGTGAAACGCCTTGCTGCTCGCAATCATCGCTCTTCGGCTCTCAGAGGGGTGTTAAAGCGTTCGTGAGGTCCGAGCCACTGATGAGTCGTTTTTGAACGCCCCCAAAAGGGGGCGTGGGGGGCCGCTCGGTTCAAGTCGGATGGGTCTGTCAGAGGTCTTGCAGGGGTTCCCGAGTCGGTCAAAGGGGCCGGACTTAAGCTCCGGTGCTTAGCGCTTCGCAGGTTCGAATCCTGCCCCCTGCACCAAAGATCGGATTCAAGCAGTGCTGGGTAGGATTCGACTGCGGGTCGTCGCTGGACCGTCGGAGGTGGGAAGCGCCGGTTTTCAAGCACCTGCACCTACACCCTCACTTCAGTCGGGTCATAGAGCAGCCGAGTTGCCCATCTCCTTCGAGCACATCCAATTTGGTGATGATGACGCTCGCCCCTTCAACCGCAACAGGCGAAAGAATCTGGTCGAGCAAACGATTCGCGAGCGTCTCGAGCAATGCAGCCCTTTCCAATTCCAAAGTTTGGTCGAGCGCCCCGATCAAATATTCGTAATCCAGCACCTCATCAATTTCATCCGCGCTCGGCTCCGCCGCACCAGCGAGCATCACATAGACATCGAATCGCAGTCGCTGCGGCGCCCCTATTTCGTGCGCGTGAACTCCGATATCGACCTCGCGCACCACGTTTTCGAGGAAGAGCGTGGTCACCCCTTGGGTCTGCGACATCAATTGCATCAGCGCTTCGGAATGGCCGCTCACAACCCACCCTCCGTCTCGAATAGCACATCACGACTTCGGGCGAGGAACCTCTCCCCCGAATCAACGAAAAGAACCTGGCCGGTCACCGCCCTCGCGTCTATGAGATAACCAACGGCTTCAGCAATATCGGCCGGCGAAGGCCCGAAACCGAGCGGGCTCTCCTGTTGAGCCCGCTCAAACCCTTCAGCAGTCTGGTCTGGGCTAGGCAGTGTGTGCCCAGGGGCGACGGCGTTTATTCGAACGCGTGGGGCGAGGCCACGAGCAAGGGCATCGGTGAGACCGAGCAAGGCGTAGCGAGATGCCGTGTACGAGAGGTGGTCTGGGCTTGGGTCAGCAATCTTCTGGTCGAGGATGTTCACAACCGATCCTGTCGAATCCTCTGGCAATTGTTCAAGGAGTGCACGTGTGAGCAGCATCGGCGCTCGTGCGTTGACATCCAAGTGTGAGCCCCACGACTCAGAATCGACACTCTCGATATCGTCGAATTCGAAGCGAGAAGCATTGTTCACGAGATGGGAAATCGGTCCGATTTCAGCACCAGCTCTCGCCACGAGTGAAGCCACCTCATCAGGATTCGACAAGTTCCCTTTCACCGTGCAGGCTCCGACACCCATTCCGCGGATACGCTCGGCTAGAGCCTCGGCGGCATCCTCTGATGAATTGTGGTGAACTGCCACCGAGTGTCCTTTTTCTGCTAGGTGAAGGCAAATCGCAGCACCTATTCTCCTCGCACCTCCGGTCACGAGCGCTGCACTGCGAGCCATTCGCTCTTCGCAGGCCCATCTCTTATTTTGCACCTCGTCCCAAAGGACCTCATCTGCGAGGGCGAGGCGAACGATTAACGGCGGATGTCCACTCCTCGCGTTCAATGAGTGTGCGGCTGCCGCAGGCTGATGCTGGAGAAGTCTCAGCCGGAG
>CAYFHB010000004.1:0-29303 GCA_964342705.1 uncultured Candidatus Poseidoniales archaeon | reverse complement strand
ACATCTTCTGTCCAACGTGGATTTGGAGCGTATCCAGTCATCCACGGGCCGAGATGTTCTATCTTCTGCTCAGAACCACAATCAGGGCAGATGAGTTCCACGAACTTACATCCTCAACATTCGGTATTAACTTGACTCCGGCATTGGCGCTGAGTGTACTTCGATAACGCCTAAGTTGCTCTGCGAGAGACGTTCACAAGCCCAAGAGTTCGCGAGCTGCATCGAGGGCGTCTGAGATTCCATCAGGGTTAGTACCACCGCCTTGAGCCATCGTCGGTCGGCCTCCGCCGCCACCATTAATGTGGCCGGCGATGGCTCGGAGAATTTCTGTCGCATCGTGTTTCTCGGCGGCAACTGTGCCTTCGGTGCTGGCGACGATCAGTTTGCCGCCGCCATCGCGCGTACCCAGAACAGCGAGAGTGGGTTTCGCAGGGTCGCGCGTCAATTGATTGAGCATCGTCATCAGCGCTTTCATATCGCCTCCAACCTCCATCACAGCGTAGCGGATTCCATCCTTCTCGACTGCGCCGTCGCCACCACCACTGGTGCGCAGTCGCACGATTTCAGCCTCCAGAGCTTCGATTCTCTTCTGCTGGGATTTCCACTCTTCAAAGAAGCGAGCGACCGAGGCTGGAAGGTCCTCGGGAGCGACCCCGAGCACCTCGCTGGATTCGCTCAAAAGACGCTCCTGCGCCCGAGCATGCTCGCGTGCTGTCTCACCTGCCACGATCTGCAGACGCTCGACCCCGTCTTGGACTTGACTCGACCGGATGATGCGTAATTCGCCCACCGCTCCTGCACGGTCATGGTGTGTTCCACCACATGCTTGGACGTCGTGCTCACCGATTTTTATTACGCGGATTTCGCTGTGCTTGGGGGGTCCGCCCTGGTACAACTCGAAGCCGAAGCGTGCGTCGGCTTCGGCTCTCTCGAGTACTAATTTCTCGACTGCGGGGTCGGCTGCTACTATCTCGTTGGCGTGGTCTTCGATTCGTTCGAGGTCCTCGCGTGTGAGGCGTGCGTAGTGGGTGAGGTCGATGCGGGCGTAGCGTTCGCCCTTGTTGGATCCTGCTTGCCAGACGTGGGGGCCGAGCAGAGCCCTTGCGCTGCCTCCTACGAGGTGGACTGCAGTGTGGTGGTCCATCAGTTGGCGACGGCGGTCCCAGTCGATTGCGCCGCTGGTTGGGCCGGTTGGGAGTTCGCCCGTTGTCAGGTGGACGATGACGCCGTTTTCGACTCGCGTATCGGCTACGGTTGCGTTACCGATGGTTCCTTGGTCGCCGAGTTGACCTCCGCCTTCTGGGTAGAATAGCGTGCGATCGAGGATTACCGCGTGGGTTGGTTGGGCGGTTACTTCGGAGGAGAGGTTGAGCGCGCTGATTGTGTCAGGTGTAAGCGCGCTGCAGTCGAGCACATTGGCTTGGAATGTGGTCTTGCTCGTGTCTGCGTAGTAGTCGCGGGCGGTCGCGGGATGGCCAGTGGTTGCGAAAAGAGTGCCCGCGGCTTTTCCCTTGGCGGCAGCCTTGGTTCGCTCCGCGTTGCGGGCGGCCATATCTGCGGCGAATCCGACTCGGACACTCATGTTGCTCCATCCGAGTCGGTGAGCGATCGAGACCACCATGTCCGGGTTGAGTCCTCGCTCTTCGGCTAGGCGGAATAGGGTCTCGTCGGGAGCTTCGGCGGCGTCCTTCGCGACTTCGCGGAGTGCTGTTTGCACAGCCGCCTCGCCCTTGCGTAGCATCTCGTGGTAGCGGGCTTCTTCCAGCGCGAGGATGGTCAGGATTCCCTCGCGCGTCTGTACGAAGCCATCGATGTCGAGATGGGTGTCTACGTGGTGCGCACCCAGTTCGGCGAGGCTGACGGTCAAGCCCAACTCGTCCTTCATTCGGCAGACTCGGCGTGCCATCATACGGGCAAGATAGCCCGCCTTGGCATTCGACGGGACAAGCCCATCACCAAGCATATTGCACACAGCATGCATGTGATCTGGTATCGCATAGATAGAGGACAGCGGCTCAGTAACGCGTTTGAGGTCTACGACGGAAATCTCAACCCCTCCATCTGCCAGCCGCTCCACGAGCCGCTGATACAATGAACCAACATCTGTCCCGACATCGATATTGAGAATTCCAGCCAATTGGCTGAGCTCGGTTAACAAAGCATCCGTATCGACGCCGAGCCCAAGCCCAGCAACCATTCTATCAAATCCAGCCAGCTCCTTCAGCCAATCGACCGACTCAGGATAAATCGCCTCGTAAATCGTCGGCGTACCTGCTGCCGCCCAGCAGAATCGCTCAAGACCGTAGCCCGTATCGATGATTTGCAAGGGCATCTCGCGATATCGCAGACCCTTGATTTCGATATCCCCGTCCTCGTGCTCCTCGAGATTCATGAAAACCAGAGTAGCCAATTCGAGCCCGCCGACGATGACCTCAAGCGCGGGCCCGGCATTACCCCCGCCAGACCACGGATTTTCGATGTAGGTGATCTCCTCGGGGGTGATGCCGAAGGTGTTGACCAGCATATCGTCGCAGTAGCGTACGCATTGGTCGATCCAGTAGATGACCTCGCCGTCTTCGGGGCGGTTGAAGGCGTGGTGAGCCATCATTTCGAAAGTCGTCAAGTGCCGCCCGGAACGGCCCACTGCGGCCACATCGGTCAAACGAATACAAGGTTGGCTAATCCCCAAGGGGTTCGCTGGTGGTGGCACCGTCCCATTCGTCACATGTGGTTGGAAATCGGCAATTGATGCGATGGTCAGGTGGATATCATCGCGCCATCGTGCGAGCACGGGGTAAGGTGCGATACGCTGGTGACCCCGCTGCTCGAAAAACCCGAGGAAAGCCTCGCGCATTGCGTCCTTGAGTGCCTTTCCTCGCATCGGGAAGCCATCGATTATCGGATTCCCGATGAAAGTATAGGAATCCTCAACGGTGTCCCCGGAGGTCGTTCGCTCAGGGTCTCGTGACCAGAAACGAAGGCCTGTAACGGAGCAGATTCGGACATCGTGACCCGATTCTTCCCAGAACGGAATATTGGTCTGGCCGAACGGAATCTTGGACTCTCCAGATGCCACTGGCATGCCTCCTACGTCCGCGCCATCGGCCGAACCGTCTTGAAAGCGATTGTCCGCTCGGCTGCGGCGCGTTGAAATCAGCGACTCTCCAGCGTCAACCCATGAGCGCTGAGTGGCGAAAGCATCTGAGCCCGGACGGACCGGGGCGGATGCGCATCGGGAAGCATGGTTCGATGCTGACCGATGCACTGCTAATCGCTGATGCTGATCATATGGCTGGGCATAGCGATGACCGGTCGCCCGAGCAACTGTGCAATACTGCTGGAATGCCGGGGATTGTGGGTGAGGCTTGGGCTATGGCCGATTGGCACTTTGGTTACGGTTTCCCGATTGGTGGTGTGGTTGCCACCGATGTGAATGCTGGTGAGCTCGGTGGAGCGATATCGCCTGGAGGAGTTGGATTCGACATCAATTGTGGAGTGCGGCTTTGTGCGCTTGATGTCGAGGTTGGTGATATCGATGCGAAGGCGCTTGCCGGTGCCTTGGCGCGTGAGATTCCGGCCGGCGCTTCGAGCAAAGGTGGAGTCCTTCTCGATGAGACGAGTATGGCCGCTGTGCTCTCTGAAGGTGCGAGTGCGGCCATCGAGATGGGTTGGGGTGAGAGTCGCGACCTCGCCGCTATCGAATCGCATGGAATGCTCGAGAGTGAGGAGCGCGAGGTCGGCGAGCGTGCCCAAAAGCGAGGCATGAAGGCACTCGGCACGCTCGGGTCTGGCAACCATTTCCTCGAATTGCAAGTGGTTGACCGAGTTGAGGATGGATCTGCAGCAGCTGCTTACGGCTTGCGTGAAGGGCAGGTCACCGCGATGATTCACACCGGTTCACGCGGCTTGGGACATCAGGTCTGCAGCGAGCACGTCGCGGCGATTGAGGGCAAGTACCACCGCGACGGTGACCATTGGGTCGCGCCTGAGTGGGATTATCGTCTGCGCGACCGACAATTAGCAGCCGCTCCTCTGTTCAGTCGCGAAGGAGCAGCATATCTTGATGCGATGCGAGCGGCTGGCAATTACGCATTCGCCAACCGCTCCGCTCTCACACAGCGACTGCGAAATGTGCTGCGAGGCCACCTAGGTACCGACGGTGGCCTCGAGGTCGTGTACGATGTAAGCCATAATATCGCCAAGGTCGAGGATCACATCGTCCACGGAAAATCCTGCAAATGTTGTGTTCACCGCAAGGGCGCTACACGCGCCCTCGGCGGTGACCACTCTGAACTGGCCAGCCGATTCTCAGGAGTCGGCCAGCCCGTTCTAGTCCCTGGCGATATGGGGACTGCTTCATGGGTCCTAGCCGGACCAAAGTCTGGCTACAACGACGCCTTCTCATCCTCATGCCACGGCGCAGGACGCCGCCTCTCCCGTACGGCCGCGCGCAAACAAATCGACTCGGCCGAACTCAAACAGCGTCTAGAGGAATCAGGCGTCCACGTCCGAGCAAAAACACCCAACGTCCTCGCAGAAGAAGCACCAGACGCCTACAAGGATGTCGACGAGGTCATCGCACTGACCGCCTCAGCTAACCTCGCAAGGCCAGTGGCGCGCCTACGCCCATTCGCGGTAATCAAAGGCTGAATCGAAATCAGAATCGGCGCTACCGGCCTGCCGAACTCACCTTTCGCGATATTGAATCTCGATTACATCGCCGTCCTGCATGACGTAGTTCTCGTAATCATCATTCTGAACGCCGTTGACGAACATTACGACCTCATTCGCATCGTTCGCCACCTTATTCAAGATGTGAGTCTCATCGAAATTCTCGCCCCAAATTTCGAAGAAAGCACCTATTGGGGCGTCCATCGCACCTGGCGTCTCAATGTGCAAAGTACCATCATTATGGTGAGTGTGAACACCGCGCATACCGTCGGGACAATCGCTGTCTTGAATTCCAATATCACCGGGGATTGCAATTTCATTTCCATCGATAATTATCGAGAGCGATGAATGGATGTGAGAGATTCCCCCTCCGTGATCAGCCAAACAAACATCGAGAATCTCCCAGTCCGCAACACCATCAGTGGAATCGGGCTCCAGTAAGATGTATCCTGCGAATCCAATCGTCAGAACTAGACCGACCCCGAGCAGCGCCTGCACTTCGTCCATCGACCACCGTACCGGTCAAGCGATAATCAATGATGCCCCGGTCCAATCATGGTTGAAGCCGGCGTGAGTCCCGACTGGTGGAAAACCGCCAAACAAAGAATCTCCATCGTCGACCATACAATCGCCAAAGTCATCGAGGACCGAGAGGAGCCCTCGCTCTCTTCTCGAGGAGACCTATTTGCCACACTGATCAAATCCATCGTCGGTCAACAGATCTCCACCAAGGCAGCCGCCACCGTCTGGGGTCGCCTCTACGACCTACTAGGCTCAGTGACCGACGAGTCAGTTCTTGCCCGAACTCACGAAGAATTACGCTCGGTTGGCCTCTCCAACCGAAAGGCAGAGTATGTCACCGGAATAGCACAGGCTTGGAGGGACGGATTGCAGACAAAGGATTGGGACTCGATGAGCGATGAGGAAGTCGTCGAGTCGCTCATCGCGCTTCGTGGCGTCGGGCGCTGGACTGCGGAGATGATTCTGATATTCTCACTGCTGCGCCCGGACGTATTTCCCATCGATGATCTGGGCGTAGTGCGTGGTATGGAGAAAGTGTACAATTCAGGAGAGCCTCTAAGCAAAGCGGAATTGAAGGAAATCGCAGAAGTATGGAAGCCCTACCGGACCCTCGGGTCGTGGTATATGTGGCGTGCAATCGACCCTGAACCAGTCGAATATTAACAGCAGCCTAGTCGGCTAATTTCACATCACATAGCCGCGTTTGGGCTGATTTGGAATCTGCGGAGTGGCGCCGGATTGAACACCATCGGCCTCCTCCATGATAATCGTTAGAAGGGTATGAACAAGCGAGCGCAAGTCCTCCACTTCACCCTTCAATTCCTCCATTGTTACAACTTCGTGAGCTTCTTCCATAGTCCCATCCCCATGTGAGAAAACAACTGTTCCTCGGAGAAAGGTTCCAATTTCTAGAGTCTATAAATTCACTAGGTCAGCCTCTCGGCCAGAGAAGGTTTCAGCGAGTCCTGAGGAATCGCCGTTCGGGTTTGTAAGTGCGAAATCTCACTCTTACTCGGAATCGTCAGAGTAGTCCTCTTCAGACTCCTCCACCTCTTCTTCATCCTCGTACTCTTCCGATTCATCGTCATCTTCGTAGTCGTAATCGTACTCTTCAGACTCCTCGCCCTCGTACTCCCAAGACTCTTCGTAATACGCGTCGTCGTCGTCATCGTAGTAATACTCGTCATCGTCGGATCGCGAGCGACTGACGAAGAATCCAACCATCGCGATTGCGACGATGAAAACTCCGCCGATTATCACGTAAGTCAAGGTGGCGTCACCATCTTCGTTCGTATTGATAGGCTGCTTAACCTGAATTCCGGTGATTGGGTGCGCTGGGTTATCGAAATCATCGTCGACGATTATGTACAGAATCGGGAGGCCTGGATCTCCAGCTACCCACTCGAAACGAGCAAAGACCGAGGATGATTCAGCGGGAAGATCCAATTCAAGAGTGCTCGATTCTGAGCGCCACTTATCGTCGCCTGTCAACTCGTAGAGATTGATTTCGATGGTGCCTTCCCTCTTTCCGCTATTGCTCCAGAATGTCTCGATGGTCACGGTGGTGTCAGGGAAGGGGTCCTTTGGTGTAACGACCACATTGTCGAGACTTGGAGTGAATTGCATGATCCTCAAGGCGACCGGGCGTGGCGATTCGTCGCTACCCAATCCCTGTATCTCATTGCCAGCACGGTCGGTCGAAGTTACCCAGAATAGGATACGATCCCCATTCTCTATTTCGAATCCAGTGAGAGCAGGTGTAAAGTCCAACTTTCCTTGGAAGATGTCGCGGCCATCATCATCAATGAGCAATGGAAGGCCGCCTGTATCCTCAGTTCCTGCCACCTGAAGGTTATTCCTCAAGAATATCCAAGCCACCTGCAGATCCTCGTCGGGTAGCCCTATCTCGTCAACGATTGTTACAGTGACCAAGACCTCTTCTAGCAAATCAGACTCAAGGACTGTCAGCGAAGAATCGGGGTAATTGGTCTGGTCGAACAAGACGGTTGGAGACTTGCTGTCGACGGTTACTTGTGCGTCTTCATTGGTTCCTGAGGAACCTTGACCTGGTACGTTGAGAACGGATGTTGTCAGACCCATGGTCGCATACAACGGAACTCGCATTGGCAGCGTCATCGAGGCTTCCCAAGTACCATCGTCTCCAACACCGACCACCGAGTCGATTTCTTGTGTGCCGTAGATGATTTGCATCTCCATCTCCAAGTCATCTGGAATCTCTGTCAGCAAGGCTCCTGAACCGGCGTAGTAGATTTCACCGCTCATCTTGAATTCATCGCCCTGCCTTAGGTAGAGGTGTATCTCTTCGGTCTCGACGATTGGTGGTGTAAGATCTGCCATGCTAGAAGGAACTGCAACTAATTTGTTATCGAGTTCCCAAGTCAACTCACCGATGTTATTCTGGTAAGCCACTTCCGTGATGTCATCGACGATACTGACGCTTGGCTTGCAGCCATATTGGCCATCTTCCCAAGGGAATTCCCATGAGATTTGGAACATCATTGCGACCTCTACCACCGCCGAGGTTACTTGGCTAGTCTGCACCGAAAGTGGTGAAATCATCGAATCGTCGGCGGTCCAAATATCACCATTCGACGGATTGTAGGTGAACTTGCCAAGATTGTCGGTGCGGTCTCCACACAGCATCAGACTGATGTTGTCCAATGTGTGGAGCCCATTAGGCTCATTGATCTGCATCCTAAAGGTGTGTGGCACACCTGCAAGCAGGTATCCTGTGTCGTGATCGAGGTGGAATCCGCTTCCTACGATGCTCGTAGGTTCATCGGTCGCGATAACGATTGTAGCCCATGCATTCGCTGCACCGGCGCTACCTCCAGTACCACCATCTTGGTATGTCAAACCGGCCCAGTCCGTCCCATCGAGATAGACGTGGACGGGGCTGTTGAAGGTCTGACCCGAGACATCGATTCCGGCGAAATTGACCTGTTGTTCGCCGGTCATTCCTGAACTCAGTGGTTGAGTCTGTGAGAGATATTCCTCCTCGTCTGCGATACCGTCTCCGTTCAAATCATCGACATCAGCACGCCAGTATTTGAGGGTCAGAGTCTCGCCTCTGGCCTCGCCCTCTTCGATTGTGACAAACATATTCAGCGGAACGGTTGGATCCCATACCTTGCCATGTGCTGGGGTGAGGCCAGTCGGTGTGTTTACTTGAATCGGGCCTGCAACCGGTGGGTTCGAATCCTGACGAATGGTCACAATCGTTCCGGCTCCGGAGACGTCTTCTGCTCCAATCGCTCCGGCCAGGGGACCGACACGGAATAGGTCCGGTGATGCTGTGACATCGCCGATTCCAGATGGTGCAGAGACGATGCCGCTGAATGCACCATCGTCGGCTGAATCCAACAGAATCATGCTACCTGAGAGGTTCAGACGCACTTGGAAATCATCTCCTAGTGGACGGTTCTCTGACGAATCCTGGAATCTCACATTTCCAGTGATATTGAGGATGCTGCCCTCGATGATTGGGTAAGGGTAGAACGTGGAATACTGATTTGAGAGCAGGCGGCCGAATTGATCTCTAACCTCAAAGGTGTCCAACTGCAGGTCATTCTCGACCGCCTTTCGGCCGGATTGACCACTATTCTCAACAGCCGGCCAGACAGTCTCGCCTTCGCTGTCAAGAGCCTTGGCGACCCAGCGGATGCTGTCGACATCATCCCAATTCCACGAGATGTCGAAAACCCAGTCGACAGTGATGTCGATGAAGCCATCGTTATGAGTAGTCTCGTAGACCCGAGATGCAGAGGTGTTCAATGTCAGTACACTGTCACCTCGCTCTTGCGTAATCGAGACTGAATCGCTGCCAGCACCCCATAGTCCGTCGGCACCATTCGTCGCTCTGAACTGGATAACCTCACCATCCGAGGATTGTCCACGAAGCATAATCTCATTGAGTTGAGTATTGTCATAGAGATGATGATGTTTCGTGGTGACCGTGTATGGCAATCCACGCGGGTAGAAGGTATTCGGGATGTTGAAGTCTCGATTGGTGATGATGTAATCGAAATCAAGATCTCCATCGATGGTGATTACACCCGCATCTGCTGCGATGGTCACTGGGATGTTCACTTGTTCAGGTGGAGGGTCATCCGTGGTCATAGAATCGTGGTAGGCAGCTACGGATGGTCCAAGACCGGAGACGTTCTCGAAAATCAGATAGCCGATTCCGAGGCGGGACAAACTGACGGTCTGGGCAGTATTGGAATCGACGGAAATCGTGACGTCTCGCCACTCCCTGCCTGTATCAGAATCCGTATGGCTCGTGCCGAGGGCTGCAATAGATCCCAACTGGGCTACATTCAGTGTGTTGTAGAAGACATAGTCTGCACTTCCGCTGCTCTGCGAAGCTCCCGCAACCGACACGGTAACAGGGCCAGCGAACCCATCAGATGATTGAGATGCAACGCTGATTATGCCACCATAGAGAGAAGCATCTGTGGGGATTCTGACGATGACGGAGGAGGGGTTGGTGCCATCGAGTGAGAAAGTTTCACTCATTACATCCGAGTCACCACTGATGAGTGATTGCCAACCGTAATGTCCGTACTCATCACCCATTGGGAATGACCATTCTATCGCATCGTCATCGAGAATATCTACGGAGGGATTCTTCGCGTGCTCAGCGAAATTCGCACTCAGCACCATTCGATCAATCCAACCATTGGTCGGTAGGCTGATGGAAAGTGAGAATCCAGTCACAGGGTAGGTGAAAGAGACACCTCCTGCACCACCAGTTCCGAGTGGGTTGCCGTACTCATCATAGGCCGAGACAACGATTCCACTCGAGGTGTTACCAGAGACACTCACTCCTTGTATTGGTCTTGAAGAATGGATGTAATCCGAGGTGATGGTTCCAGCGATGCTGGTCGCGTTCAGCAGACCATCAATCACCTCGATACTTGTGCTCATATCCCAACCGTTTCCATCGAAAGCAGCTCCGGAAAGGAAGCGCTTGCCCCCCACACTCACCTTGTTGATTCGCGGGGATGTCTCAGGATTATCGGAGTCGAGATGCACCACAATCTTGACGCTTGGGTGCATCTCTGGGTCAACCGCTGCTAGCGAAATTGGGAATTCCACTTCCTCAATGCCATTCACTATCTCGCCAGTATCTGCATCAATCAGGGAACCAACCATTGTGTTATCCTCATGAATGACAGCATCGACATCCACCCATCCATGATTGAATACGTCGACGTCTGTCAAGTCGAGTTCTGGACTGGTCCAAGCACCTGGGAACGAGTAATTCGGAATCAGGATTCCGAAGTCGTCGACGTACCCACCTTGGTTCCCCCAATTGTAGTATCCACCATCCAAAAGGAATCGGAACTTCACGGTGTGTCCTGCATATGCGGCCAAGGGTGCCTTTCGATTCTCAAGCAAGTCATTGCTGCAATCACCGTTGGTCCATACATCGTAGCCGTACAACGAGTTTGTCGTTGACCAAACGCCGCCATCGTACCAGCCTGGGATATTCGGGTCGAAATACTGCCAAGAGCCGCCATCAACCTTGATGTAAAGTCCGACGGCGCCATAGTAGTAGTAGGTGCAAACCCACTTCTCAAAGGTTAGGGTTGGAGTGCTGTTAGCAGGTAAGTCATAAGATGGACTGATCAGATAAGCTTCCGCACCTTGGCTGTACGCACCGTTGAGGTTCGTACCGTACAAGTACGGGAAAGAGGGCTCATCTGATGGTCCTGCTCCTGAACCTAGTTGGCCAAGAGTCCACTTCTCACCATTGGAGCCCGTTGATGGATTGCGGCTCCAACCGTCTGCATCTGAGACGGTTGGTGCATTAGCGGTTGAATCCTCGAAACTCATCACCTCATCAATGACGCCTTTCACCATCGTCGTGTACATCCAATCATTCGCTGCACCGGTATTTACCGAGTAATCGGTGAATGTATTCTGGTTACTCAGTGTATCCTGAGTCAAAAGAGTCGTCGAGTTCTTGTAGATTCGAATCGAAGAGATCGTCAAACCCTCCTTCGAGTCGAGAGTTCCTCCGTAATTTACGGAACTGTCAGTATCGACGACCGCACGCAATTCGACCGAATTCTGGTTGCGGAAAGTCGATGGAATATCCAATTCGATTGTTACGATTCCGCCGCTTTCGTCGCCATAGCTTGTCCCAGAGGAGTCAGAGTACCCATTTTTGGGAATCGAGCCCGCCCGACTAGCACAATCTGAAGTGGTTGAAGTGTACGTGGATGAGATGTCGCTCCACGTGTTATTGTTCAACGATAGCTCAAAACAAGCGTTGTCCCACGATGAACCTTCGAGATCCCATTCCAAATCAACCTCGATGTATGAATTCGCATTTGTTCCAGAAAAATCGAAATTCCTCTGCAGTCCACCGTAGGCATTTGCCGAGTAATAGCAGGTCGCAGAAGTAGCGGAAATGCAACCATGATGCCAGATACCATCGTTGTGTCCATCGTTGAGATATTCGACATTATCGATGAACCAACCAGGTCGCTCAACCGCTTCTGGGTGAGTCCAAATTCGGAAGCGGAATTGAATGCTCTCAGCGAAGTCGATATCCTCGAGTACCGAGATATTGACCTCGGAAGTCACCCATCCCGAGTGTGTCGGTGAGGCGAAGACTGGCAGGTTTCCAGAAGGCGCGCCCTCAACGGATGGGCCATCTTCGGAAAGTGTGCTGGGATAGCCGCCTTCTGGAGCGACCCACGACCAGTCGGACCATGTATTTGTCGAGTCATTCTTCATTCGGTACTCAATCCACGTTCCATCCCCGTCACCAGTGGCTGTACTGTCGATATGGTACCAGTGGTCGAAGCTGAGCCTGTAATTGTTGAAATTGAGTGAATTCGGGACATTCAGAGCGGGCATCGTCAGCCAAGCATCAGTGCCAGCGGGCAAAGGTTCACCTGGTAATGTTCCAGCCACGACACTCCCATCAGATGCCATCGAGGGAATTGTCCCGTGATTCAAAATTCTCGATGCACCGGCTAAGGTTCCATTCATCAGAGTAGGGAAGGCCGGAGTCCACACAGCTAGCCCGTGGCAAATGAAAGTGTGATTCTCATACTCATTCGTGTCGAGGGAGCGGTCGTCATCCCAATCGATTCCGTCTGTGATATTGTAACCGCCGTGTTCGCAGTTCGAGCCAGAGGATTCGACAGAGACCGAGAGCAGTGCGATATAGGTAACGTTAGAGCCATTATTGGTCGTGTGGACGTCGCAGTAGTAGAGAGTATCTAGAATCTCGTTATTGTTCAGAGCATTGTTGTAATTATTGTCCAATCCATGGTTGAGTACGTAGCCGCTGCTATTGTCGCAACCCGACGTGCTCGTAGTAGAGGACGAAGCATAGACTCTAGTATATCCTGGTCCGCTTCGGTAATCGTTGTTGAAGTAAACAGCGACATCACCCGCCGTGAAGTCACTGATGTTGGTCTTGGATTCGTCATCCATCATCAAGACCGCATCCAACTCCTCACTATACACCAAGTCAGAGAAAGTCCCATTGAGAAGATCCGCTCCCTCCCATGAGACTGTCGTGTCCAGCGCAGTAATCAAATCGGAATTCGTGACATGCACCCATCCGTCGAGGATTGTTCCATTCCCGGGAACCCGGAAACCGGTGATTGTAACCTCATCTCCACTGGGATTGATGGTGTTCGTCGTATTCCATGAAGCCATCCCTGCGCTAGCGAATGGGGCTAGAATCATCAGCATGACAAGGGTGGTTGCAAGACGGCGGCGGCTGGCGCTCATGACCTTAGCGGTACATTGGAGAGAATATAGAATTCGCGGTTCCTGTTCTACGAACAGAGGTTCAAGACCGTATTCAGACAGTGTTCTTTCCTAGTTGTGTAATTCAATCCTGCTACGAGGCTTGCACAAGCACTCCTGAGGTGGAAAATTATGGAGCCACTGGGGGGAATTGAACCCCCGACCTTCGCCTTACCAAGGCGACGCTATACCCCTAAGCCACAGTGGCAGCGAGCGCGCCACCTGCGGCGGCGATTTAACGACTGCGGAGTGGTTGCCGAGCGAGCGCGGTGCTCGATGCACCGAAGAGAGTCATGCGTCAGACTCAAGGTGGGACCGTGGTTCGACCGACCACGAGCCGAGGTCGCATAGCCTGGTATTGCGCATGACTGGAAATCATGTGGGTTTTACCCTCGGGAGTTCAAATCTCCCTCTCGGCGCCAAAAATTGGTGAAGGTTAGGCAGAAATTGAGTCGTTCTTATGATTCGCTGTAACAATTGAAATCATCTCACTCGGCGCAAAAACAGCCCTCATTCACAAATTGAGCCATGCATTGTCAAGTGGATTTCTTATGCCTGATTCGACGCGCTCATCCCGTGGAAGAGGGAGAAGACCGAGCTGCTCCAGACGAGCATGCGGTTCCAGTGACGGTCAGATTGAGCGACATCGACCTTCCCTTCTCCCTTGCTGAACGTCATCATCTATTGTCGAGGTTGGATTCTCTTCTCGAGGAATATGTCTTCCATTCACGCATGATACGCGAAAGGTGGGGCCCTAACGAGGCGCTGATTCTGGGACTAGGAACCCTTTCTTTGATTCTAGGAGCTTGGGACCTCGGAATCGGAGAGATTGCGAGTGGAGGAGATTACAATCGGGTCGGACTCTTTGGAGAAGATGGTGGATTCCTCCACGTATCAGACTTCTCTCTGATGCTCGCCCTGCTTGCGATGATTGCTTGGATTGGCCTCTTCGCAGCCCTCTGGACGCGGTTCCCACTGATGCGAGAAAACCTCGTCTACATGTTAATCGCAACTCTCGCCGTTCAACTCGGTTATGTCTTCTCACATGCCTCTGCAACGAACTTCCCCTTCGGTGCTACCGGTGGTGATTGGAGCGGAGTAGGTATCGGCAATTTGGTGCTGTTATTTCTCTCGATGATCGTCGTCCATCGATCCGTCATCGAGACCCGAGACATCCACGTGCAGGAACGACATGCCCACCCTGATCCTCGCGTGGTTCAGAAGGCATGGCGTGACCATAGCCTGAATGCTTGGAGCATGAGTCTAGGGGCGTGGATGATCTTCCTCAACCTCTCAGCCTGGGCTGGTTCCCACGCGGTTGCTCCAAGGCCTCCAATCGAGTCTGATATGACGGGATTCATCGTCATGCATGTCTTCTTCGGAATCCTCGCGATTGGCGTCTGGACCCATGTCCTGTGGTATCCTCAATTCATGTTGGGCGCGGCGGGGGATCGTATCCAGTCCGTTCGCGCTCGTGAGGTCGCGGGTGAAGCCGTACCGGTAAGCCGCGATCGGCGCCAAGGATCATGCCCAATCTGTGGCGTTGAGACTGCCGCCATCCGCCACGAGGACGGTTCCCTCGAAGTCCCATGCGGTGAATGCGAGGGGGGAGGGGCACCCGGGACTACCTGCGGCGATTGCGGAACAACACTCCCAGCTCGAATCTCCTGCCACGACTGCGGGTCGAGCACGACGGTGATCAGTCACTTCTCGCGATCGGAGGCGTGGTGAGAGCACCGGGGTTGAACCTCCGAGATAGTCTTCAGCGAGGTGCTTGAGTCGTGCTCGACGATGAAGTTCCCGATCCTTTCGATGAGGGTGCCGGAGCCACTGATGCCGAACCGTCCGAAGGAGCGAGCGTCAGGGTAGACCCCGTTCACGAATCTGATGAATCACACTTCGGCGATGCTTTCACTTGGTTACTCGGCATCATCTCTGCCTTAATCTCGGTACTGGCGATTCTCGTTCTTTTCCTTTGGCTCTGGGCTGGTGCTAATGACATCATTCTCGGCGGCCCTCCACCAACACTCACTGGTTGGCAGGAATCGTATCGTGATCTCACCGGTTTCGACGAAGTAACTGGTTTGGATGGTAGCGGAGTCCGTGTTTGTATCGTTGACTCGGGAATTGAATTGGCTCATCCCGACCTCCAGCACCTCACCCTTTCCGGATGGCTAGATGTGGTGGACGGTCGGGATGCCCCGTACGACGATGAGGGGCACGGCACGGCGATGGCGGGTATCATCGTCGCACAGGATGGACTTACTGGAATTGCTCCGGGCGTTGAACTTCTAGTTGCCAAGGCGATCGATGACCAAGGTAGTGGAAGTGATGAGGGGATTGCCGAGGCGGTCGATTGGTGTGCTGACCAACAGGCTGACATCATCTCTCTGAGCCTCGGAGGAGAGGGGGGTATCGGCTTTGCGGGAATCACCACCGATCAACTTGAGCAAGCGGTGCAGGATGCGCTCGATGAGGGTGTTTTCGTGGTTGCGGCCGCGGGAAATGACGGTGAGGATGACGACGGTGATGTATCCTCTCCCGGCTCTGTCGAAGATGTGATCTGTGTGGGTGGAGTAACCCGTTTAGGCAATCTCTGGAGAGGTAGTTCAGAGGGTGATAACAATGGTCGATTATGGCCGCCGATGTTGCCTCGCTCGGACCCGGACAAGAAACCAGAGGTTCTTGCTCCGGGGGCCGAGGTTCCCGTATTGATGGCCGGAGGGTCTGGGGATGGCTCTTGGTGGGGTTGGGCCAGTGGGACTTCGGCGGCTACCGCATGGGTATCGGGTGGATTGGCCTTGATATTGGAGGCTCATCCTGAAATGCAGCGCGAGGGGAGTTCTGGGGGGCCGAGCGCAATCGCTCTCATCAAAGAGGAAATCAGTGAGAACTCGCAGATGGACGATGGTCAAGAGGACCATGATGACCACTTCGGATACGGTATCTTCCGCATCGATCTGATGCTCGATGCTCTCGGGAATACTTCAGCCTCTGCTGAAGAAACCACTGCGGTAGTAGACTCTATGGAAATTCAACTTGAATTTGAGAATCAGGCGGAACGGAGGAAGACACCGAGGGTTCCGCCTGTGAGCTCGACGAAGGCTGCTGAGTGCTCAGAATCAGCCCGTCGCACGAACTCCATCCACCGATTGAAGGAAGCGACGACCTGCTGGGCCTGAGTCAATTCCTGCCCCTCTTGCGGCTCTCCGACATCACCGGTTGGGACTTGGGGTTCGAGAACCATCACCACACCTCCCGGTGCAAGCAGGTCGAAGGCTCTAGATGCGGCCTCAGCCCTATCTAATTCGGGTAGGTCGATGATTACCAAATCGATGGGCTGAGGAAGCGGCGCAGTGCGGGCAGCGTCGGGAAGCGCCGCGCCGGCCGCATTCCAAGATGCTGTTTCCGCCGCGACCTCGTTCCATGGGCGAGTCAGCACCTGAGCCCAAGAGGAAGCATCGTATCGACGTAGCAATCTATCGATAATCACGCCGAATTTACCACCCTCCTCAATGATTCGAAGGGTCTCTGGGCGGTGTGTGCTCACCGTCTCATCCGAGTTCGGATCTCCACACCACAAATCCATCATCCAAGCGGTGAGGTGGCCGATTCCTCCGCCGACGATTACAACATTACGCGCAGGTATACGGCCGGTGATGTCACGTATCCGCGCGCGAACCGAACGCGTTAGTGGACGCAGATCCATGTGGAGCATCTGCTCACCGATTGCCGCAGCGATTTCCGGTTCCGAATCTCCGCGCGATTCATCAGCGCTGACCAGCCTCTCGAACATCTCGCGTTGAGACATCTGAGGTAGACCCAAGCCACCTCCGAGATCGCTCATAGAACGGCCTCGGGTGGCCCTCTCTTGAACCATCCCACGTGCGGATGGCTTCAAGAGGAGCAGTCCTGCCGCCGGGTCGTGACTGATAGTCAGGACCATGAGCAGCCGGTTGATGTCGCCGAGTGCGGCAGCTGTGCTGATTTTACCGAACATGAGGTGCTACGCCGCCACGCAAAGGGCGCTGGCGAGGACCTTCTGGTTCAGTGCCGTGACTGTGGAGAGGTTCAGACTCTGCATCTGCGCCCAGAGAAGGAAGTAGGCATCACGACCATCTTATCCGATGGTGCTGAGAGCCGAACCGAAAAGGTCGAGGCGGATGAGGATGAGATTATCTCCGTAGGCGAGGTCTTCGAACACTCTGAGATACTATACCGAATCACTCGACTTGATGATTCGAATTCGCGACCAAAGAAATCGATGGTGGCGGCCGACATCTCTACGATGTGGGCTGTGAGGTGTGATAAGGCGATTGTCAGACTTACTATGACCGATGGGGAAGAGAGCTCTTCCAAGACTATCGAATGCACTCCTGATGAGGTATTCTCCTGCGGCTCAATAATGGAGGTCGACGGTGTGAGATGGCGCATCCGAGCCCTACACACCGGTCGGGGCAGAACTCTGCGTGGTAAGCGCGTGGCGATGGACATTAGGCGAATCTATCTTCATCCGCCGAGATCGCGCTACGGCGGCGATGACCGACGAGGCTCGCGTGCTCCAAGAAGTGATTCGCAACGAGGCGACCGCCGCCGCTGAATATCCAACAATCAGCGCCGATTCGTCCACGGCATGATGATGCTCTTGGCGATGTGCCAGGCTACGTCTGGGTTTTCCCGCAATCGGCGCATGCTATACTCATACCATCGGCTTCCGTATGGGATGTAGACCCTTGTGAGATGGCCCTGCGAGGCCAATTTTCGGCGTATGTTGCCCCTGACCCCCAGCAACATCTGGAACTCGTAACCCGGACCCTTCCCTTTCCGACGACCACCTGCTCCGGATCTCGGGTCAGACACCCCTGGTCCCATCCCTCTCTGGCTCAGCGCTGCTAGTGAATGATTGATGATAGGCATATCATGGGATGCGATCGCTGTGTACGAACCAGCATCGAGCAATTGGTCGATTGCTCGGTTCGTGGCTTTGACAATATCATGGTAGCCGGTGTGCGCGATCTGCTCGGATTCGAGGTAGATTCCCTTGCAGATGCGCACATCCGAGGCGCCCGCGAGGGCGCCGGCGAGTTCAGCGATATCTGATTCGGTGCGGAACAGTCTACCCTGGAGTACCGTGCCGATATTTGTGAGGCCTAATTCGTGCATCTTGGTGACCAGGTCGATGGTAGATTGGGTCACTCTGTGGTCTTCCATGTCCAAGCGAACGAAGATCTCGTGTTCGGCTGCCTTGCTAGTGATTCTCTCGATATTGGCGATGGCACTCGACTCGTCAATCAGCAATCCGAAGGCGGTCGGCTTGAGGGAGATATTTGCATCGAATTCCTCGGCGATAATTGCATCGAGGACCCTTGCATACTCCTCGACGAAGAAGTCGGCCTCGGCCAGTGTGGTAATCTCTTCGCCGAGAACATCGATGGTGAAGCAGGCTTCTTGTGCGCTCAATTCGCGCATAACTTCCATCGCGCCCGCGAGGTCTGGACCTGCGACGTAACGGTTAGCGACCCAGCGGATGATGAAGCGTGGCGTGATTGGCATGGCCATCATGATCAGCCTGCCCATGATGCCCATGGCGGCCTTCGTGTGGCGGGAGCACTTTCACGATTGCTCAAGGCAGGAAGTCTCGGCCACGCCGTACTTCGACGCCCATCTGTGCCAATTCCTCGATGATGGCTGAGCGTTGCCAACCCTTGAACGATTTACGGTCGAGGTGGGCGAAGACAGTCCCTCCTGGATACGCTTCGCGAGTCTTCTGGACCACTTCGCTCAGGCTGTGTTTCCATGGACCGCTCGGTGGATTATCGTCAGGCTCGTCGAAGACAAGCGCGTAATTAGCTAATAGATGGCCGAAATCATGTCCGCTGCGGATGATTACATCGGTGTGGCGTGGAGCATAATGTCCTCCGCCAAATCCAATCATCACCTCACCCTCGCCTTTCCATTCGCCCATCGGACTGCCATCTGCAAGGCCGAGAACACGGGAGATTACTCGGGCCCAACAATCAGCTGCGTCCTCGCGCAGCCACTCGGAGTCCTTCGAGCCGATTTCTAGGTAGAGTGTGGGTGCGGTCAACACCGGACCATGATGAGTGGTTTCGAGGGTGAGGTCGAATTCTTCGGCCAGACCACAGTTGGTGGCCTCGGATCGTAGTTCCCGGAATATGGTCGCGAATCGCGGACTTGGGGGGACAGCCACTCCCTTGCGCCCGCCAGCGAATCCCGGTTCACCGTGGGGCACTTCGCCTGGCACTCCGATTGCATGCAGCGTCAGCGATGGGCGGCCGCTCTTGGCAACGTGTCGTGAGAGAACTAGAACCTCATCGACCGATTCGCCGACGGCGCTGGAATGAGTCTGATCGATGCCGTCGGCATGAATATGCAGCTCTTCTATTGTTAGAAGATGGACTGGTTGGACTGAGTGCCGATGAAGGACGCCATGGTCGAATTCCTCACTCTTACCCCAACCACCGAGTCGAAGAACCGCTTCGAGCAGATTCACCGACGCGCTGTCGGCTCGAGAGGCGAGCAGCAGGCAGACCATGCCCAACGCTGCTCGCGAGATGACTTCAATTCATCCGAAGCGGCAAACTCACCGCTCAGCGAGCCGACCACAGATTCAAACGCCAGTGCAGAATGCTGGACCCGTGAGCCGAATCGTCACCTTCACCCCGACTCGAGTGGACTCGGGTGAGACTCGGCACGTCATCGTCGGAACCCTCGGAGAATTGGCTCGTATCGACGAGGACGGCAATGCACTAGGCGATTCTGTCACCCCATTTCCTGCCGCCATCCCCTGCTCGACGCAAATAGAGGGCGGCTGGCTGGGAATCTGGATTGAGCCGGAGCATCGACTCGCGAGGATGGCTCGCCTGAATTTAGACGCCGAATGGCAGGACGGTAGCTCGCGCGGGGAATTACGGACTTCCCTAGTGCGGAATATGCAACCCGCGAGCGCTGAGTGGACTCGTTCAATGGACGCAGAGCCCACAGCGGTCAGCCGCACTGAAACCGGTTTTTGCTTCGCTCTGAGAGGGCGTGGAATCTACCATCTCGACTCGCAAGCCAATGAAATCTGGCGGGCGAAACTCCCCTCGGTTCTCGACGGTCGCCGCCGAGGCCTTGAGACTGCAATCTCCATGCACGCCTCAAAAGACAAACTTAGTGTCTGGTACGATAACGGCCTTGTCGTTCAATTATCAATGGATGATGGGTCGGAAATCGACCGTCGCAACCTGAACGCATCTGAGCGCATCGAAGCGGTATTCCACAGTGATTCGCAGCACTTCATCGCGCTCGCCGGCGGCGGTATCTCAATCCAAGACGAGAATGGGGTTCTCGAATCCCATGCGACTCCAGGTCCTGTCTTCGCCGCTCGTCGAATTGGGGAGACTTGGGAATTCACCGGCTGGCGTCACGATGGACGACTCGACGAGAAGGGACTGAGCCTTGCTGAACGACCGGAGATTGGTGTGGGATTCGTCGGCCAGCGAGTCCTGTCCAATGACGGCACGCTGGCCGCCTTCGGAATCACTCGTTCTTGACGGTGTGACCGCACTTTCCGCAGGACTTGCGGTCAGCATGGACACCGAGGAAAACCCCGGGGCCGCAGGTTGGGCAGGTCTCAGCGCGGACCAACGTATCGCCTTCAATCTGGTACTTCGACCACTTTGCGTTCGCGTTTGGATCTGCCATCATTCATCGCCTCCCTCAGGTGCTGGGTTGAGCTTCTCGTGCCTCTTGTGCACATACTCTGGCTCGACGGTTGCGGCCTCGGAATCACCGTAGATGAGCGCGAGGCCGGTCGTCTGCGGACGGCCGTAACGGGTGTTGACATTCTTGACGAAGGTAAGCTCCTTCTTCGAACCGGGTTCCGCCTTGGCAGCGGCGGCTACCATCTCTGCGAGTGTGGGTGTGGAACCGGTAGAGTGCTCCCAGCGGAAGCGGAGTTCGACTCGGTTTAGCAGTGGATTCTCTTTCCTCTCGATTATCTCCATACAGATTCCTCCTTCAGCGGATATTCACCTTCAGTGCGTAGGACCCTGGCTCGTTGACGTTCAGTCGCTGCGCCACCTCGGATCGGTTAGGGTGCATGATTACCACGTATCCGGACCAGTCGGTTGTGACTGGCGCGGATGGGCAGTTCTTACACTGGACTGGGTCGTTCTTGCTCGGTGGGTCGGGCAGAATGCGGTTGCACTCGCCGCAAGCGAAGGGCTTCTTTGCCATCTTCAGTCACCTCGGGTCAGCCAATCGTGGGCGCCTAGGCCCGACATCTTGCAGTTAAGTCCGATCTTGCTCGAACGAGGATCGTTCTGGTTGATCGCCTTCGAGACGATGCGAGAGCGGACGAAGGAGCCCTCTTCGATGTGCTTGCCAGTCTGGGATCCTTCGATGCGTCGGATTCCCATGTTGACTTGGACCGGCTCGTCGAGGATCTGCGACTTGTGGAGCAGAGCCTCGATCGGGCCGATGCGGACGAAGGCGCCGTACTCGGAGACTTCGGAGACGGCGCCATCGACGACTTCGTTCGCCTCCATGGTGAAGTGGAGTGCCTTGAAGCGGACGCGCTGGTAAATCGCTCCATCTCCATGGATAATCTTGCCGCGTCCGACGGTCTCGTGACCGAAGGTTAGCAGGGTGTAGTTCTCATCCTCGTCAAATCGACCCTCAAAAGCGGCGTGAGCCAACTCATCGATGTGTTCCTCGAGCTTTCGATCCTTGCGGATGTACTCCGCTGGAATGCGGATGGTGTCCTCCATGGTGACAAGACTGTACATTTCTTTCTCCTCCAGTCGCCGGACCGCTCCGAGGTCAGTCGGAGGAAAGGCAGGTCAACCCTCCCGTCCCTCATCGGCTGTGCCTCCAGAGGAGAGGTCCGTGCGATTCGCCGACCTGCGCCCCTCCTATAAGCGCAACGGATGAGGCTACGCCTCCCATTTTGCTCTCGGGCGCTGTTTACCACCAGTCAAATCAGTAGCGCATTGATGGTCGGCGTTAGGGAAAGTCTGCTCAGACCGTAGGTCTGATTGAGAGTATGGCCCGAACGTTCAAGTGGCTCGGAAAGCCGAACTTCGGCTCTGATGAGCATGCGGTCGGCAGGTTTCGGCGCTTCGCAGAAGCAAATGACAGTGCTCGCCGTGGCTTCGCTTCTCTTACTCTCACTCTCACCGATGTTCTGGAGCACTACTGATTCGCGAGATGTTCTGACCCCTTCCGAAGCAGATAGCGCCTTCACAGGTGTGGTAGATCCTTGGACTGATGGTGACCAGCCCTGGCCCCAGTCCGGACGGAATGCTGAGCGTACCTCGTACGGTCCAGCTCACTCTCCTGATGGAGGGGCTGGGACAGGTGCGCCTGCCGATGCCGCGGAATTGGCATCGGTGGTCGACCCGGCAGTCAATTGGGTCTACGGGTCGTACGGAATCAGTACTGATGCGCTCGGCACCCCGGTGGCTGACCTCAGTGCTCAGATCGTCACCGAGGAAGCGGCTGCCGAGCGCTGTGGAGCAGATTCACTGTTCACTATCATTGTCCAGACAGTCGTGGTTGGAGGAAGCGACCACAGTGTGATGCGAATCATCGAGGGTGAGGATGCGGATCTTGCGTGGGAGGTAGATTTGGGTGCTACTGAGGACGTCAAGGCCTCACCAGTCGTTGTCGATTTGGATGATGATGGCATGCAAGAAGTCCTAGTTGTCTACGATGCTGCTGGAACGATGTACGTGGATGCTTACTCGCCACGCCTGCATTGTTCGGTGACTGGATGGTCGTCGGGTGGGTCGAAAAGTGGGGAATTGCTCTGGACCTACAGTGACGATGCTCTGCGCATCAGCAGCTCGGATGGTCCTTACACCTCCTCTCTATTTGGAGGTCACAAGCCAACGACTCAACCCCTGCTAGCGGATTTGGATCTCGATGGCGATGCTGAACTGGTGCTTGCCGCCATCGATGAAATCAGCGAGAACCCAGTAATCGTCGCCCTACCACTCGGTGCTAACGGGGTTCCAACCCCCTTGTGGGAGTCGACCTTGCAGGATGGCAGCCATCCTTCGGACCCAGCATTCGCGCAGGTGGATGATGAGACTGCTTACGTCTTGCTGACTACGACTCAAGCATCAAGTGGGGCGATGTGGGTCTGGAAGTTGGATTCGACTAATGGTGACCAGAAGTGGGGTGGTTTGAGTCTGACGAATCTCGACGGTGATTCAGATGTTCCACACATTCGCTTGCCAGGGCCTATCGTTGCGAATCTCGATTCGGACACCTCGCCTGAGATGATAATCACCATTCCGACCGATGCCGATGGTTCGACCACGGTCGACGGCGCGGAGTACCGCGGCCTTGAGATTGATGATGGCTCGGAAATCTGGTCCTTCGAGGCTGTGAACGGATACGCCGACGCGCCGCCTCTGGCGGTCGATACGGATGATGATGGAGTCATCGACCGCGTCTGTTGGATTACTTGGTATCAGGAGACAACCGCTCGCCACGGCCACGCCGGATGTCACGACGTCTCAGGCAATAATCCACAATTGGAGTGGCATCATGACCTTGAGCAGTCGAGTGGTTCTCCCAATGATGAGATTGCCGTCGGACAACCGATCTGGATGGATATCGACGGCAATGGAGCGCCCGAGATGTTGGTGGCTTACGGGCGCACGCTATGGGCTTGGGATGGCGACTCCGGTACACAGGCCTCGATTAATGACAATTGGAATGACGAGGTCGAGGTGGATCATAGGACATGGTCATCCCCAGCCCTCGCAGATGTCGACGGTGACGCTACCCTTGACATCATCCTAGGAGATACCGTCGTCTCGACAGCGATCGCGGACGTGCGACCGCTGCTCGATGGGCGCGCAATCGAATTCAACCCAAGCGCGCCCAACCCAGGCGAAGAAGTGACTGTCACGGCATTCTTTGAGAACGCAGGAACCACCGAAGTCGACCGCGCGGTTGACGCCGTGCTTTATGCAAATGGAGAGATAATCGCAAGCCACCGCGCTGAATCACTCGAACCGACTGATCCTACGGGCTCAGCCGGCTTCGAATCATTCTCGGTCGAATGGTCCGGTGCCCTCGGCGAGCACGAGTTCGAACTCGTGCTCGACCCCTACCAGAATGTCACACAATCGAGGTATGATAACGATGGACAAGTCACCACGCTAAACATCGTCCCACCGTACAATGCGACATTTGAGATGCCGACGAATCCAGTGCGAGTAAACCCCGGAGATTCGACAATCGGGCAACCAACTGTACGCTCAACGGGCAGACTCGCAGGAGTCTGGAGCCTGAGCGTGGATTCGTCGAACCTACCGATGGGATGGACTTGGAGCGATGAAACTCCTGGAGGCATCAGCGGCATAGAGATAGCCACCGATTCGACTTGGACCCCTTCACTCAGGATCCACGCACCAACCGACGCAGCAGGCTCCGATGCAGGCCACCTCACTCTGACCTTGACCCTCGACGAGGATGCCAACGTCAGCGTAACAGGAGTCCTACCAGTAGAAGCGAACCGTACCAGAGGGCTCTCAATCAGAGGCCCCTCTGGGACTACCGCAAGCACAGGATACGGATTAATCGGTGAATCCGCAAAGGCTTGGCTCATCGTCGAAAATCTCGGGAATGCCGACGAGAATTCAATCTCGATGTTCTGGGACAGCACATCTTGGGATTCGGCAGAGAATAACCTAGCACTACACGACGAAGAAGGAAACGAAATTCCAGCCCTACGCCTCGACGCGGGTGAACAGCGAACCATAACCGCACGGTTAGGAGTCCCATCCGACGCCAACCTCGGCGATTCCGTCTCAACCCCACTCACGATGTGCGTTGGCAGCGGAGAGGAGGAGACCTGTCAAACCGTCCAATTACAATTCACCGCTGCTGGAGTAATCACCGAAACCGACCACCAGCGCAGCATGCCCGAAAACACCCTCGAGTGGACGGTCACAGCAGACCTTCCGACCGCCAGCGGCGTACTCGATTGGAGTATCAATGACGCGGGTATGGGAATAGAAGAATGGCAATGGAGCGCCTCGGGCTCACTCTCCATCAACGGCGACGACATCACCATGCAAGGTGTTCCGGGCTCACGAGTAACTGGCACTCTGACCCTCGAGTTACCGGTTGACGCGCCGCCTGCCTTCCACTCCTTCTCAGACGCGAGCAGCATCGGAGCCGACCATTCACTTCGCCTCTCCGTCGAAGTCCTGCAAATCCACCGTGCCTCATTGACACTAATTTCACCAACCGAATCACCGCATCTAGTCGAGGTTGAGGAACCGATTCCAGCTACTGTACGCCTCTACAACCTAGGAAATGGCGAGGACACCTATTCGATGTCCTACAGCCTCTTACTCGACGAAAACCTCAGCGAAGACCCCGGAGTACAAGTGACTTTCAGCAGTGATACAGTCACTCTGCAAGCAGGAAGCCTTCGCACCCTTCCAGTCGAGGTGATCCTACCAGACACCACGCCCGCTCGAACACCGGTCAATATCGAGATTACCATGACCTCGAACGGCGACCAGAGCGTAACCTCCTCGATTACACTGACCCTTGAAGCCCGCCAAGACCACCGCTGGGAAATCGAATTCAACCACCAAGGCAGCGAGGTACAAGACCAAACCTTCGCAGTCAATCCCGGTGATTCTTTCATCGTCGACATCATCGCAACCAACGTCGGAAATCTCCACGATGACATCGAAGTCGCGGGTACCGGAACAATCCAGCATGAGGGCTCAGACACTTCTTCGAATTGGGTGATCGTCGGCGATAGTGCTGCATCGGTAGCAGTCAACGATACGACCTACCTCCAACTCATCATCGAAGTACCCAACGAAGCGTGGAATGGCACCACATTCACCATCAGCGGAAGTGCGACCGCATTCGACATCGAAGTCGAGACCTTCGCATTCACCATCGAAGCAGCCCACATCTCCGGCTGGACTGCGGTCGCCCAAGACGCAGATTTGGAGATCGACCCGGATGGGTCGACAGTGACACTGAGAGTCATTCAGCAAGGTAATTCTCCGACCAGGCCTTACGCGTCCGTGTATGTTACAGGAGAGAACGGATGGGATGTCCAAGTACCAGCGGAACTGCCGGTTCTAGAACCTGGGCAAACGGCAGAACTCAACCTCGAAATCACACCTCCTGAAACCGCAAGGCACGGGCGGACCGTCGAACTTCACGTCAAACTCAGAGAAGGGGATGGGAGCAGCGAGGCGACCATCACACTTCCGCTGCGAGTCGCCGTCATCCACGAATTCACACTTGAAGGAACTGGGAATTGGATAGTATCGGATGAGGGCGGGTTCCCTCATGCAGAATTGCGTAACCTCGGAAATGCACCAACGACGATTTCACTCGAGGTCCTGAGCCTGCCTCAAGGTTGGACTGTGAGCGGGCGAACGCAGGTTGTCATCGGGGTTGACGAGGTTACGGGAGTTCCTCTTGAGGTGATTCCAGCCGAGGATTGGGATGGAGCTCAGCGGACAATTCGGATTCTTGCTCAAGACGAGGCTGGCAATCAAGAGGAGATTTCACTCGATACTCAATACGAGGACCACTCGTGGGCCTCGTCGCCGATCATCGTGGTTGTCGACGAGGATAGTGCCCTGATAGACATCCACGGGACTTCGCCTGCATCCAGTGTTGTGGATGATATGCAAGCCAGCCTTGAATGGGATCTGCAGGGAGGCTGGGTCTGGCAGGCGACTTCGGGGCAAGTCGGCACACAATTGACTGTGGATTCCGACTCCGTGCTACCATACACGGCTTATGTCATCGAGCCATCGAGTCGTTTTGCGACTTGTACCATCGATGGCTCGGCGGATTCAGTGAATGCACATTGCAGCGTCAGCAATGGCACTGAATCCTTCTCATTCACTATCATTTTGATCGACGATGAGGGGGCGATGCTCGACAGTCATGACGGGTTCGTTGCAGCGAATATCACACCGGGAAGAATCAATCTCAGCGCAGCCGGATGGAATCCAAGTCCCGGAATGCGTGAGCTGACGATTCGCCTGCTGGATTCACGCGGGGTTCTCGTCGCATCGGAGGAGACGTCTTTTGAGATTCGAAGGAGCGATTGGAATGTCGGTTTAATCGGATTGGAGATTGAGGGCGAGGGCACCTCGCAGAAGATCAAAGTCCTGACCAAGAGAGAGTATCACCATCTTCTGAGCGATGCTGATTGCAGCATCAATGTGGTTGCTGGAGATCACAGTGCCAGCCACAGCATCGATGTCACGGGAATCTACCCACCGGAGCCGAAATTGGACCGACCGAATGTCGATGATGGAACTGAGATGATAGTGACCATTCAATGCCAATTCCCTTGGGATGAGGATTCCGACCCGAGCGACGATGAGGCTCGGTTGATTCTCTCAGGAGGCTCGATTGGAGCTGATGATGGCTTTGAGTGGGGCACTGCTCTGGGCTCTGCTGGTCTAATCATCGCTCTCGCGCTGACCCTGACTTGGATACTTTACAACCAGCGCGAACGAAAGCGACTCCTCGAGATGACCGAGTCTGTGATCAAGCAGAAGAGCCGCGGTAAGGCGACCGGTGAGAACAAGGCTGACAGCGCGCCAGTACTACCTACTCCTCCAGCCCCTCCAGAATTAGCCAGTGAAGGTCTAATCACACCGCAAGAACCACCTCCAGAATCCGTCGCTCCTGATCCGGAACAAGAGGTGCAAGATCTCGACGAGTTCGAGAGCAGGTTCAAGCGTCTAACTGGCGGCGAGTGACCGCCGGAGGTGGTCTGATGAGCCGCTACATCCCCCCAAGTCCATTCCATACATTTGAGCCACTTCGCCACGATCTACTGGAGTTGATTCCACTGATTCAGAGTTCGCAGGGAGGGGACCACTCGGAAATCAAAGAAATAGAGGGTGTTCCAGACTCTATTCTCAATCTAGTCGATGGAGAGAAGCCGAATCTCGACGCTGCGATGATGTTGTTTCTATGCAGCGTCTCGTGGAAGAAAGATGGAGGGATGCCTGACCCGCTCGACAAAGGTGTGTCTCGTGAGAGGATTGGCCGATTTCCTATTGAGGGCGGCGATGCCATCACCTACCTATTGGAGCATACCATTGAGAAGGCGGAGGATGGATTGCACGATTTGCTGGCGAAATTGGTGCTCGGCTTGAATGAGGAATTCCTCGGAGAGGCTGGATTCTCTCGCGGGGCCGGTGGGCTCGAATTGTGCGGTTGGCTGGACGCGAAGGAAGTTCGTGTTTTGCGCCTTGCGATTCAACGCGGTAAGTGGGCTGTCGACCCCGAAGAGCCGCTGGATGGCGGGGTCGCTGATGCGTTCCGTCATCTGACAATTATTCTGCGCGGGACTGAGAAGCGTGGTTGTGGTCTACTAATGAGGCGCCACGCCTGAGTTTCAGACCAGCCGACGAGCGTGAAGAGCTTCGTAGATTGGACGGACTTCGTCGAGAACGGCTTGATGTTCAGCGGGTAGTTCGCCTTCTCGCGGTCGATAGGTTGCAAATCCGGTGGAATCCCAGACTGCGTCGTACCAATGCTCGGCCCAGATTCCATCGCAATCCTTCGGGCCAGCCTTCCAATTCAGCATTGATTCATCGAAAGGGATGCGGAGGTGTGTGCACACCTTCGTCAGCATCCCCTTCGGGTCGAGGAGAATGTCTCGCGAGTCAACGATGAGAATGTCTTGTCCCATTTCCTCGACAACGGCGACCAGGCGTGCCTGTTGAGGCAATCCGGTCGCCCAGGCATCGACCACGTCAGTCTTCTTTGCTAGAGAGAGTACGACCTCGCGCGGGTCGCGGATTAGGAAGCAATTTGCGAAGCCATCCAGCCAATCGAGGTCGATGTCTTCGATCATGTGGTGACACATGTGTTTCTGATACCATATCGGCGAGCCGTCCGGTACATCGCCTGACAGATGCCCGGCAACGGCTCTCCAATCGGTCTCGCCCTCGGCGATGACCTCCTCGGCAACGGGATGTTCAATTCCTGTCGCCGCTAGATAATGCGCATAAAACGGCTCATCGCTGACGAAGCAATCCGGCCGGCTGTCGAATGAATACATCATCGCAGTTGAGATGTTTCGCGGCCCTGACCACATGGCGATTCGCTTGACTGCGTCGCCTTCAACCATCTCAAGCACCCGCTTCGCGCCTTACCAAGTTGATGTAGAGGTTCTGCAAGCGCTCGGCCATCGGGCCTCGGGCCCCCCCGCTCATCGGCTCGCCATCGTACTCGACAACCGGGGTCAGCCCAGCGAATGTCCCTGTCACGAATGC
>CAYFHB010000003.1:0-29331 GCA_964342705.1 uncultured Candidatus Poseidoniales archaeon | reverse complement strand
GGTATTCGCATTCTACCTGTCTAGGATCTCGATGAGAATCGAGAAGAGTCTTGGATTGGTCAAAGAAGGAGGGGGAGAATTAGCATGAGTGAAGAAGAGATGATTATCGAAACAAAGGGAGTGAAAGTGAACTTCGGTGACTTTTGGGCATTGAAGGGCATAGACATCAACATCAGAAAAGGTGAGATTGTTGTGATTCTAGGGCCTTCTGGCTCTGGTAAGTCGACCTATATCAGAACCCTGAATAGACTTCAGCCGCACAGCGGCGGTACAATCGTGATAGATGGTATCACGATTGATGATGAGACCACAGTGGCCGACATGAAGTATGTCAGATCAGAAATCGGCTTCGTTTTTCAGCAGTTCAATCTGTTCCCACATCTCACCATTTTGGAGAATATCACCCTCGCTCCGATGAAGGTCAAGGGCATGTCGAAGAGAGCTGCTGAAGCAAAGGCGATGGAGTTGCTTGAGAGAGTCGGAATTCCTGAGCAGGCGTTCAAGTATCCAAGCGGGCTATCCGGAGGTCAACAACAGCGTGTTGCAATAGCCCGCGCGCTGGCGATGGATCCGAAGATCATGCTCTTCGACGAGCCGACATCGGCTCTCGACCCCGAGATGATCAAGGAGGTTCTCGATGTGATGGTCGACCTTGCAAGGCGCGACATCACCATGATTGTAGTCACTCACGAGATGGGCTTCGCGAAGGAGGTTGCCGATCGTTGTATCCTCTTCGACGAGGGTCATTTGATCGAGGAGGCGCCACCAGAGCAATTCTTCTCGAACCCCGAGCACGAGCGAACCAAACTATTCCTCGAGCAGATTCTCTAATCGATGAACAATATTCACTAAGGTCTGAGATTCCCCCTAATGGGGCAATCACGATAACCTCATGCACTTCTCAACCATCCATGATAGAGGCCCTGACTCCGTATCTCGACCGCGTTGAAGAGGCAGGCATACTGGCTCAATTAGGCGCGGGTCTAGCTGCCAGCCTGCTGGCGACGTTCATTTTTCGAACTCTGATCAACGGGCCGGTACTGCGACGCATCGAGAAGAGCGAAAATCTCTACGATGACCGTGTTTTCGTCCTCGCAACACCGATTCTGAACATAGGAATTCTCCTGACCGGAATATGGCTCACCTTCCAATGGGCCTACGAGGATGGCTCCTTCGAACGCTCTGCCTTCGCTGGTGGTTCGATTGCAATTCTTTTGGTCATGCTGGCGCAATTCATGACCTCAGTTGTCGATGAATTTCTTCCACCAATTTTCAATGAGATCGACGATAGGACTCATCTTGACCTCTCGACGATGCAGACGATTTCAGTCAGCGCAGCCAAAGTCATCGCTTGGCTTGTCGCGATTCTACTCGCAATGGACCAGATGAATATCGACGTCACGCCGATTCTCGCATCAGCGACCATACTCACATTGGTCGTCGGTCTGGCCTTGCAAGAGACTGCCGGCAATCTCGTTTCAGGGATGCTGATGCTAATCGACAAGCCATTCGCGAAGGGTGACAAAGTGATTGTCAAGGGTGTGAAGGGCAAGGTCGTCGATGTTGGAATCATGACAACTAAGATTCGAACAGGAAACGAGCGGATGGTCATCATCCCTAACACCTCACTTTCGGGTGAACTCGTAGAGAATTATGCTCAGGGGAGTTCTCTCGAAAACCCTGATTCAATGAATCTCAGATTCCGTGTTCAGACCACGCTCGATCAGGACCCGACCCTCGTCAAGGCCATTATGATGAAGGCGATTACAGATTGTGAATTCACCGTGGATTACCACAAAACCGAGGTATTGCTCTACGATATCTCAGAAACAGCACTGGTCTTCCGCCTTGATTGCTGGGTGAAGGATTACAATCAAGAGCGCAAGGCAAAGGATTGGATTCTCATCGAGATTCTCAAGCAGTTCAATGAACAAGACATCTCGGTCCCCTTCCCTCATCTGACAGTCAAGCAGGAAGGCTGAATTGTAACAATCTCCTCAATGCAGAGACTCGATTGCAGCTCTCAATTCATCACTGAGTTTGACCGATTGTTCCTTCTCAAAATCGTACAACACGATGGTACATTCACCGCTCGCGCAGAGATCACCTACCCCATCGTAGACTACATTCTCCAACTTGAAACTCGAATTCCCAAGACTAGCCACCCGCGTGGCAACGGTCACAGTATCCGGATAGTGGATTGGCTTCTGGTAATCGACGCTCAGATTCGCCAGTATCGGCCCGTGCGAGTTGGAACCCGGCCTGCGCAGTTCGATCATCTGGAATAAATCGACGCGCACGGTCTCCATCCAGCGCAGGTGTCGAGTGTTGTTCACATGCCCCAGCGCATCCATGTCGCCCCAGTGAACAACAAATTCGCGCACGACCGGAAATCCGTCCATGAACTAAGGAGAAGGGTCAGAGGCTATGGTATTCTCGGCCGGTGAGAAATCTGATTCTCAAGAAAAGCTGTCCTTCATTCGGTCAGCCAATGCGAGACTCGGTCGAGCATTGTGCTTCGGAAAGTAAGCAATTGCAATTCTGGCCCCTCGATATCGACTGTCAACGTCGAGCCCCTTGTGAAATGAGTCTCATCCCAACCATCGCTGACAACATACCCGCGGTGCATATCGGAGACGAGCACGGTCGGCTCTGCAGTCCAATCCCAATATGAGCCGTCGTCGCGCCGCTGAGCTCGCGGAAGATCACGCGCGACAAACAAGTAGTGGTCGTCCACTTCCTTAACAGGAAAAGTCGTCCCCTCAATATTCGCCACATTGCGGAACCATGCACCCTGCCCGAGGAAGGTCGAGAAAAGCAACCCAGACGAATATTGCCGGCAATCGACTGAATCCCCACGCGAGAGATGATACTTCGAAGGCTGATACTGATGCGTATTCGCAATCAACAAATCATTCAACGCAGGATCGCACCGAATTCGATTCCCGCTCGTAGTCACGATCTCAGCTTGCAAACGCGGCAAATGGTTGACAATCGCCTCTCCGGCGATCGCGGCGCGCACATCCGCGCCGAAATTAGCAGGGTCACTCCCCATGTAAAATCCGAAGGACCCGTCACCGTCTATCTCACGAGGGTGCGAGTTGACCCCCATGACCTGCGTGTTTGAGTCAACCGAGTGAGCAATCGAAGTCAGTGTACCATCCCCACCGAGAACGATAATCAAATCCCGATCGATGAAATCCGCACGTCGAACCGTCTCACGAGCTGAATAATCAACTCGCAATCCGCGCTCAGCAACCAGTGCGTCGAGCTCGACCCTCACAGCATCGAGTGCACTATCGTGGACCGCCTCGAAATTCTTCTTGTAGACCACCAACACGTCCTGGACCACAAGCACACCCCCGTTCTCAGCCAACGCGTCAAGCCAGTTCCATATAGCAACGACGCAGGCGCGAGAGCCCCGAATTTGGCGATTGAAGCGGGGATTGACGGCGACACCTGAAGCATAGTCTCATCAGCGAGAGGTGTCGCCATCAGAGGCGATGAGAGCGGCGCTATTGGGCCTGATTGTACTCGCGCCTGCACTCGCAGGCTGCCTCGAGGTGCCGCTTGACCCCTGCGAGGGCACTGAGTGTTTTCCCTTCGATAGCGAAGTTCTCAATGAGTTGCTTTCGGACCCGGAAGCACTCGACGTTCTGCTGTTAGCCAATCACAATTCCAAACTGCGTGTCGAGTCTTCGACGACTTATGTCACAGAGACGGAACAGGGTGAGATTCACTGGAGTGTTGCAAAGGATGACGAAGCAGGGCTTCGTTCGATAGCCATGCGCTTCGCCCTCGGGACGACATCCATTGATACCGAGGTCATCGAGGGTGGTGAAACGACGAATATCAGGCTCGGGAACGTTTGGTACGAGGGGCGAGATGCCGTTCCTGAATACAAGGATCCATTCCATGATATTGCCCAGCAAGCGACAGAGAATCCAGAGGGATTGTGGCCGACCTTCGGATTCGATACGACGGCGATTTCGGGGCTCGACTGGACGATTACTCACGATGTAGAGTCTCTCGAGCAAATCGCAACAGGCCGCAATGCGACTCATTCGATTGTCCTCGTCCTGAAGGGAATGCCGCCAGCAGTTGTCGGTGTCGAACTCTACGGCGATGACGACTCTGCCTTCGTCCTGAGCATCTCCACCGGCGATGCGGTCACGGTCGAGTTACAGCCCGATCTACCGCGAACGCCGATAGAGTTCGTAGTAGGCGAAGCAGTCGATTTGTCTGATGGCATCACCGTTTGGGGCGGTGCAGTGCCGAGCGGATTCACCTCAGAGGTCGACCCTGCCGAGATTGAATTCCACGCGCGTGAGGCGGGTGCTGAAGCCGCCGATGAGAGCCTCGCTTCGATGAATCTGGGCGATGATCAGGTCAATGTGACAGATTCGGATGGCGATTGGTGGACATTCACCTGGATGGACTACGCAGCCGATGGTTGGTTCTCTGCCGGAGATTTCTATGAAATCCGCACTAATTCAACCGTCGAGGCTGAGATTTCAGTATACGACCTGTGGGCAGAATCCTGGACTCACGACAGGTCGCTCCCAAATGCCTGAATCTGCCCTTCGCCTGCTAAGGGTTGAAGACGGTCGGTGTAATTCTCGCCTCCGATGGCCGAGTTCTCCGAGGACGAGCCGCTGGAAGAAAGACTGAACAAATTGTTGCGAAAGATAGACGATTTCTCGCATCAAGCATCGCATATCGCCAGCGATCGATTTTCCAAGGTGGCTGGGCGTTTCTCGAATCGAATGGAAGAGCTCGGCGATGACTTGAAGACCAGACACGACGAACTTCAGACGAGTGCGAAGGAGAAGAAAGCCAGATTCGCTGAGTCGGTGAAAGAATCCACCTCGAATGTACGAGAACGTGCAGGCGAGTTTCGGCGGAGAGAGGTGCGCGTAGTTCGCGACACCTCTCCTCCGGTCGTCGGTCAGTCAACAAGTCAGAGCGAACGCATTGTCGACCCCGTTTCGACAGGTTTGGTCGTCTGGGAGGAACCGAAGACGAGTTTTCTCAGCAAGGTCTCAACAGCGATTCTCAACCATATGCAATACACCATGCCCGCGATTATCCTATTCAGTAGTATCATTTGGATTGGATATTTCGTCGAGGGAACAGTTTCTGCCAGATTCCTCGATGGACTAACCTCGATAACCGGTATTTCGGAGACGGCAATCGCTCTCCTATTCTTCTGGGGTGCGATTCCGGGGAGAATCATTTCCTATCCATTCCATTCGACGACATCCGCTGAATTAGTCGCGGCGATGGATCTAGTGAGCCTACTCCTCCTCCTCGCCGCAATCGGATTCTTCACACGAATCCGAGCATCGCGTGCTGTAGCCATCAGTGCTCTCGCGATAGCACTCATCGCGCGCTTGGTAATCCCCTTCCAATCCGACGCCCAATTCGCAGATTTCGCAATCTTCGAATCATTGACAATCATCCTATTTACAGCATTATTCTGCTTCCTGCTGACTCTACCCAAATTCAAGCCGAAGCCGAACGAGAGCAGCTCGGACGGCTTCGATATCGACCCCGAGATTCTGCAATCAGAATCCTCGGAGACGGGCGAAGCCTCAAAGCAGACGATGGAATTCTTGTGGTTCGATTCGGATATGACGGACCCAACAGAAACCCTACCAAGACCGAAGAGGCCACGCGGACGATCGGAGTATGAGATGTATGAGTGGGTGCTGCTGCTCGTCAATCTCGTGCTTTGGCCAATCTCGATTCTATCGACGATGGTCGTAGGTGCAAGCACTGAATTCATGGGAATGGGGCCATTCAATTTTGATGAAAACTGGCTTCTCCTCATCGGCGCCTGGGCTCCCACCGCCTTCTTCTTCTACCTTCTTTACAAGATGGACGCGGCCGCTCGCGACGGACAGACCTACCACATGGAGAAGGTCGCTTATCAGGAAGCGATGACCCGATACACCGAAGCGAAGAATGCCTACCTCGAGCTGCTGACTCTGCAAGCCGAGGTTCGTAAGCAGGAGATAATCGAGGAGAATTCTAACCTCGATCTCTCATCCGCCGCGCCAGTGGCGGAATGAATCATCGGTGAATCGTCTCTCCGGCGCGCCTTCTCATGCTAATGAGCGTGGAACAGGACGCTCGCCAGCATAGGTGAGATTCAAGCGCCGCCCAAGCCACAGCCAGTCTCATGGCCGGCGCATCCCACCCACTGATACGCCTACTTGATCATCTGAAGGAATATCGAGGTCAGGTTTGGCTGGCCTCGTTCTGCTCGGTGATGAATAAATTCTGGGACCTCGCTCCACCCATTCTGATAGGCTTGGCAGTAGATGTCGTCGCCCTTCAGGAAGAATCGATGTTAGCGGGCCTTGGCTATCCTGACCCGTATCAACAATTCCTCATCCTCGTGGGTTTGACGGTCATCATCTGGATTCTTGAATCCCTCTTCGAATATTGGTTCGGAGTCCTCTGGCGGAACCTCGCCCAAAGCGCCCAGCATGAGCTGCGCATGGACGCCTATGCCCACATCCAGAACCTCGAGATGCAATGGTTCTCCGGGCAGACTACAGGTGGCCTAATGGCCATAATGAATGATGATGTGAACCAACTTGAACGGTTCTTGGATCAGGGCGCGAACGATCTACTCCAAGTCGCTACAACTGTGATAGTAGTCGGAGCGGTGATGTTCCTGATCGCACCCGAGGTGGCGATCTTCGCTGTGCTACCAATTCCGGTGATAGTCGCTGGTTCCTTCATGTTTCAGCGCAGGATTGGGGTGCGCTACGCGCGGGTGCGCAAGGAGGTAGGAGACCTCAATGCGCTGCTGAATAACAATCTCAGCGGTATCACGACGATTAAGTCGTTCACCGCTGAGGAGATGGAGGTCAAGCGCGTGGGCGTGGCCTCGCGCTCGTATCGAGACGCGAATCGCGATGCGATTCGACTTTCGGCTTCCTTCGTCCCTCTAATTCGAATGGCGATTCTATTCGCTTTCACAGCCAATATGTTGGTTGGAGGTTGGCTGGCTCTTGAGGGGACTTTGTCGGTCGGGGCCTATTCGGTCATCGTCTTCATCACTCAGCGCCTCCTCTGGCCGCTGACTCGCTTGGGTCAGACCTTCGACCTCTACCAGCGAGCGATGGCCTCGACCGAAAGGGTGCTCGACCTACTCGATACGCCTGTCGGCATGGTAGAGGGAGATATCGAATTGAACGGCACTAAGGGAGCGATAATATTCGATTCGATAGATTTCTCATATCCTGAGCGAGAATCGGTCCTCGAAGGAGTCTCGCTCGACATCGCAGCCGGAGAGACGGTCGGTTTGGTCGGCTCGACCGGCTCAGGCAAGACGACCCTTGTTGGTCTGCTGCTTCGATTCCACGACCCACTCGCTGGCTCGGTGACCCTGGACGGGCACGAGGTTACTGACTTGCGTCTAGCATCGCTGCGCGGCTCAATCGCGTTGGTATCACAGAACACGACACTCTTTCCGGGCAGCGTACGCGACAATATCCTGTACGGAAGGCCGGAGGCCAGCGAGGAAGAATTAGCCGAAGCTGCCCAAATAGCAGAGGCGACCACCTTCATCGATGAACTACCTCAGGGCTGGCAAACCGATATCGGCGAGGACGGGCACAGGCTCTCCGGAGGTCAACGCCAGCGCCTCGCCATCGCCCGAGCCGTCCTCAAGGACGCACCAATCCTAGTACTCGATGAAGCCACCAGCAATGTCGACAACGAGACCGAAGCGGCCTTGCAACGCTCAATCGACAGAATCTCAGCCGACCGCACGACGATTATCATCGCCCACCGGCTATCCACGGTACGCAATGCCGACAAGATAGCCGTCCTCGAATCCGGTCAAATTACCGAACAGGGAACCCACGAGCAACTTGTCGAGGCCGACGGACTCTACGCTCGACTCTGGGCGGTGCAAACAGGCGTGGCTGCCTCCAGCCACTAAATCGCATCAACACTAACCGCCGCGCCGGCAAAGGATTGATGAAATACCATCTCCACGATCCATCAATGGCTCGAGTCGATTCTCTCATCTTCTTCCTCCTCGGATTCGCGCAACTCCTACTCGGAGGCCAAATTACCGGCGACCCGCTTCTCGATGCTCTAGGCATATTCCTCCAAGGCACAGGAGGCAGCAGTCTGGTCCTCGGAATCTACTTCCTAATGTTCGTGGCTAGGCACCAAAAGGAATTCAATGACTCCTATTCCAAAACCGAGAAAACTACCTTGGTCCGCGATGGACAGACTGGTCAATTGGTACTAAAGGATACAACTCCTACCGCGAATAAATTACTCTGGTACGCCGGCCCTATAGGCCTAACTTTACTCAGCGCCCTAGTCTGGTTGGCCAGTTGAGGTGAGGGCGCTGCCAAAGAAACATGATCTCTCAGATCGTGTTGATGACATCATCAACAATCCAGCATACGAGATGCTTGGTGGATACCAGATTTTCATACGTCGCATGGCCATCCCTGCATTTCTGTTGATTTTCGGACTCTTCGTCTGGACGCTTACCGAGCACAAACTCCTCACCGCAGTCCTCACCGGACTTGCTGTTGGCCCTGCATTCAATCTCGATAGGGCGTTAGCTGAATGGCTTCGACGGCACTGAACTGCCCGTGGACCTGCGCCGTAGACCCTCTCGCAGTGACCTAAGCAAAAACAGTTCCACTCAGCCGGCGAAGGACTGATAGCATCCCTCCCGCGTGAGTCAATCAATGGTCAGCCTCAGCGACTTCGATTTGATTGCGTTGGTATTCGGAGAAACTACCTCTACTTTGGAGTTGATTTTCTCTGCTTCAGCCCTAATAGGAGGAGTTCTTTTCCTTCTGTGGTTCGTACTAATGCTGCTTGGAGGAGTTGCTGAAGGTGTCTTCGAAGGATTATTTGGACTTGAAATGGACGTGATGAGTTCGGATGGTTCCTTCGACGCTATGACTTTCCAAGGTGTGATGGCCTTCATGATGTTCTTCGGGCTCGCGGGACTCTACACGCTGAATTCTGATGGAGGCGATTCGCTCGCGATTCTCGCCGGCGCGGTCGCCGGCGGCGCCTCGATGTATGGAACTGGCAAAATCTTCCAGGTCTTCTTCGCCCTCGAGGCGAGTGGTAATGTCGAGTTGTCCGAGGCGGTTGGCGTTCGAGGTGCGGTTTACCTGCGCATTCCCGAGGGCGGCGTTGGGCAGGTACAGATCGAACTCGGTGGTGCGCTGAAGACTTACAATGCGAAGTCAGAAGACGGTCAGGGAATCGCAACAGGAGACTTCATCGAGGTCGTCGATACGATTACTTCGACTCTTGTTGTCAAACGCGTTTGAGTCAAATAACGCTTAGAGAACTAGGACTGTGACGGCACAGCCTTAATCAGTCAGCATTGTTTGTCGTGGGTTGGTAGTTCCCATGTCTGATCATAATGACGCAAGTGTTTTTCTTACGATAATGATGTTCGCAACCTTACTATTCTTGGTTGCAATTGTGATTTTCTTTGCTCAAAGATACAAGCGTTGTCCTCCAGACAAGGTCATGGTAGTTTACGGACGTACCGACAAGGGTAAAGCAAGTCGAACGATACATGGAGGTGCTGCACTTGTATGGCCGTTAATACAAGATTACGCCTTCCTTTCTTTGAATCCAATTACCATCAATATTGACCTTCGAAACGCTCTTTCTCTACAGAATATTCGAATCAACGTTCCTTCGACTTTCACCATTGGTGTCTCTACAGAATCTCACATCATGGCTAATGCGGCCGAGCGTTTGCTCGGCCTGAAGCAGCCTGAGATTGAAGAGATGGCAAAGGAGATTATCTTCGGTCAACTACGTCTTACAGTTGCTTCACTCACAATTGAGCAAATCAACCAAGACAGAGATGCATTCCTCGAATTGACGAGGACGAATGTCGACACAGAATTGCAGAAGATTGGTCTGTATCTGATCAACGTTAACCTAGTCGATATTACCGACGAGTCCGACTATATCGAAAGCATCGGTAAGAAGGCAGCAGCGACTGCGGTCGAGAACGCCCGCGTCGATGTCGCAAACGCTGAGCGCGACGGTGCTGTAGGTGCCGCTCGTGCAGACAGGGCACGAGAGATCGAGGTCGCTGAGAACCTTGCTGAGGCTGAGAAGGGTCGCAAGACCGCCGAAGCCGACCAGCGTGTTTACGTCGGTCAGCAAGAAGCTCTCGCTATCTCTGGTGAGAACGCCGCAAAGGCCGAGGTGGCTCAATCCGATGCTGACCTCGCTGAGGCCGAGGCCGCTGCTAAGCAGCGTGCTGACGTTGCGACAGCTCAATCGCAGGCTGCGATTGAGCGGGCTCGCTACACCGAAGAGGAGGAGCGCCTGCGCGCCAGTGACATTGTTCGCGAGAATATTCAGAAGCAGCAGATTGAGATCGCTGCAGAAGCGGAGGCCGAGCGCCAACGCCGCGTCGCCCGTGGTGAGGCAGACGCTATTCTTGCACGCTACGAAGCCGAAGCGGCTGGTGTACAGAAGGTGCTTGAGGCCAAGGCTGCGGGTTACGAAGGCCTAGTTGGTAGCGCCGGTGGAGACGCCAAGGCGGCTGCCACTCTACTTATGGTTGAGAAGATCGACCAGATGGTCGCCGCACAGGTCGAAGCGATTCGCAACCTCAAGATTGACAGCATCACCGTATGGGATTCAGGCGGCGACGGAGACGGCAGTTCGACATCGAACTTCATCTCCAATCTCGTCAAGTCCCTACCTCCTCTGCACGACATCGCGTCGAATGCAGGAGTCGACCTGCCGGATTACCTCGGCAGCATGAGTGACGAAGACTGAGCATTACCTGCTTTTTCGACTATCCCTGTGGGATAGTCAGACTCATGAACGGCGCTACGCTCGCGCGTCTTGATGACCGAGGATGTCGTGATTATCGGAGGAGCCCGAACACCATTCTGCGAATGGCTAGGAGGTAAGCGAGGCGATGGAGAAGCAGGTGGAAGGCTCGCTTCGGTCAGCGCGGAAGAACTCGGCACCATCGCCATCAAGGGCGCCCTCGAAAAGACAGGGACAAGCCCTGATTCCATCGATCACTTGGTGATGGGGCATGCGCTCCAGACCAGCGATCAAGCGATATTCGGAGCCCGTCATGCAGGCCTAAATGCAGGTATTCCACAAGAGGTTCCAATGCTTACACTAAACCGATTGTGCGGTTCAGGAATTCAATCAATAATCTCAGCATCTCAAATGATCATGCTTGGTGAGGCCGATACGGTGGTTGCCGGCGGAATGGAAAATCTCAGCCAAGCACCCCACGTACTCAGGGGTATGCGCTCGACCTACAAATTGGGAAGGCCACCAAGAGAGGGTGATGAACTTCCCAAGGATATGGAAGATTATCTCTTCACTAATTTGCTAGACTCCACTTGTGACTCCTTCATGGCCCAAACTAGCGATGAAATCTGTCGTCGAGTTGGTGTTACTAGAGAGGAAGCAGATGCCTTTGCGGTAATTAGCCATTCAAGAACTGAAAACAGTGTAGATAATGGGGTTTGGGCTGAGGAAATTGTTGATGTTGAGACACCAGAAGGCTTAGTCACTGCGACCGAAGAAGATCATTTTGTTCGAGGCACTAGTGATGAATCCTTGGCGTCTCTTAGAACGCATTTCGGACCCACTTCCTTGGTAACCGCCGGAAATGCCTCTGGTGTCGTGGATGGTGCAGCGGCTGTAGTGCTGAAATCCGCATCTCAGGCTGCCTCTGATGGTGACACACCACTTGCTAGAATAGTCAATTGGGGGATTGTTGGCCTGGAACCGGCAATAATGGCCTATGGCCCTGTACCGGCTAGCAAGCTAGCCCTTGAAAGGGCAGGAATGAGTGTGGAAGAAATCGATTTGTGGGAAATAAACGAAGCCTTTGCAGGCCAAGCAGTTGCTTGTATGAAGGAATTAGGAATCTCACATGATGTAGTCAACATTAACGGAGGTGCAGTCGGATTAGGACATCCACTTGCCGCAACTGGAAGTCGCCTCACACTTACTCTGGCACATACACTCGAGCGAGAGGGCAAAAAGTTCGGAATCGCAACCGCATGTATCGGTGGCGGTCAAGGAATTGCTATAATTCTCGAATCTATGTGAAATATTCTCTTGAACGTATGCGGGGAGAGGTTAACAAAGACCTCTAACTAGAATGGCTCATGGCTCACATACCTGGTACAGGCCACCCGACCGCAACTCGAAGTCTAACGAAGACAATTGTATGGAGGATTATCGCTACAACCGACACTTTCATCCTGACTCTTTTGGCCTCGACATTCTGGGCCGATGATTTGGGGATTGAATCAACTGATGCCTATGCACTTGCTGGTACTGTTGCCGGTTTGGAAGTCTTAACAAAAATGATCTTGTATTATTTCCATGAAAGAGCTTGGAGCAAGGTTGATTGGGGTCTGGAAGATGTCCCAGTGGAAGCAACCTCCTAGCTTATCTTATCGACCAAATCTATTAGATATCTAATCAGAGAAAGGCTAACTGCTAGCAAGTATGGGTAGGTTAGAACCCTCTGTGGTAGCATACGAATTGCGGTTTTGGCGCCAGCCCATGCGGTTACAAGAACAATTAGTGGTAAAGCAAGAGTTAGTGGATCGAACTCTATGATTTCATCAATTAATGTCGGCTGAAACAATAGGTGGGAGAAGATAGCAACGGGAACTACTCTCATCACGATCAGATAAGAAGTACCAGCAGCTCTATGAGGTTCGAATCCGAGCACAATCCGGTTGAGCATTGTGAAAATTACTCCGCCCCCAATCCCGATTAAACCCGCAGAAACACCACCTGCTAAACATCCTAATTTGTATTTGTAAAGTAAGCCCCCCTCAACAGTGAGATTTTCTTCTTCATCATGAACATCTGTCTCTTGTTCTTCAATCAGTTTCATTATTCCACGATAAATTACCAAAGCGAGTAGAATTACTGCTAGTAATTTAATCACATCATCACCTAATTCGGCAATTATTTGGTCTGCTGCGAGAGCGCCAATAACCGCACCTCCTATGGCAACAATCCTTCCTTTTCTTCCGACTCCAGCAACCGTGTAACCACCTTCGTCATGTGCTCTGCGGGACCCTATGCTCACGAACCAAACCAGAATCAATGAACAGACGATGGAAAGTTGTAGATCCCAATCTAGAATGAAGTAAAGAGTTGGTACGAAGAGAAACCCTCCTCCTAGTCCAAGTGGAGCGAACATAAAGGCAGTAAACAGAATGATGATGATAGCAATGATTTCCTCCAATCAATCACTCTCCGGCATATACCAATGCTGTCTCTGTGGGGAAAGAGGTCGTTTCATCCAGAGGGGCCGGCGCTCTCCTCGCGGATGAATTTCACGCTCTTTGGCCCATTCGTTCCAGCGTTTGTAGTACTCAAACGACTTATTCCGGTCAACTTCGATATCGCCGTATTGCTCATCTTCACTGGGGGTGGATAGACGAACCTTCTGAAGCCAACAATGTCCACCAGAAATCGGGTCGGGTTGAACTGCATGAGTGATGTTTTGGTGAACTCCACCGTCTCGCCACCAGATGCGATTTGTGTCGGGGTCATCCGACTTCCATGGCTCTACTCCGCTGACAGTACGCATTCTCATCTTCCCGTCACCAATATCTTCGATAGCGACTTCATTGGTCATGAAGCGATTACCGCGGTCCTGGCTGCGTCGCCATCGCCCGATGTGATGCGAGCAGCCGACGACACCGGGTTTGATGCCTTCAGTCACCCAGACCTTATCGACGAACCAACCGATTTCAGTCTCAATTTTCAGTAGGTCACCCTCGGCCACGCCCAATTTACGAGCGTCCTTGGGGTGAATCCAGATTGGATTTCTATGGGCGATTTCAACCAGCCATTTCGCGTTGGCTGAACGAGAGTGTATGTGTTGTGGTAGCCGGAAATTGGGTAGCAGGCAATACTCGTCCTCGCCAGCCAAATTGTCAGGATGAACGTGCGATTTCTGCCGGTAATGCGGAATAGAATGCTCGGGATAACCGAACTCAATCATCGTCTCCGAGTAGAATTCTTGCTTTCCACTCGGAGTCGGCCACCCCTCCTCCTTGTGCTTTTCATAAGTCGCCTCTTCAATGAGGAAAGCCCCATGGCGACGCATGTATCCGAGCGCGTCAGTGCCCTCAGCCTCAGCCGCTTCTGGAAGTCCTGGAACGCGCTCGAAAAGATACTGATAGTACTCATCGATGGTGATTTTCTGGCCCTCGCGGTAGGGGCTCATGAAGTGCTCGCGGATGCCCATAGTGCCGTCGTCGATGCGCCAAGAAAGTTCGATCCAGAACTCATCCTCCTCCCAGACTTCGCCCGGATTGATTTCGTGCGTGAACTCGACCTCGCGGCCCTCTCGCCTTGCAAACTCTCGCAAAACGGGTTGCCGGAACGCCACCCACTTGCCCGATGAGGTAGCATATGAGTTGACGTCGTGCCGCTCGCTGGCGTGTCCCATAGGAAGGACATAGTCGGCGAAGAATGCGGTCTCGTTCCAAGTTGGTGTGAGCGCGATGTGACAGCCCACCGCGTCTTCGTTTTCGAGCATCTCAATCCATGAGAAACCGTCGGGGTAGGTCCAGACCGGATTGAAGACGCGTGTGAAATAGACGTCCATGGTGCCGCGCCCGTCCTTGACGAGGTGCGGCAAAATGTGGCTCATTTCGAAATGGGAAAGCGTGTATTCAGGAGGGAAGTGGAGCTCGTTCCAGCCGTCGGGGTCCGGTGGCACATCGAAGAGAGTCGGCTTGAATTTCGACCATGAGTTCGGACTCGTTCCCCCTACCGTTCCTACTGATCCGGTCAGCACATTGAGGAAGTGGAGTGTTCGGCTGACCTGCCAGCCGCCTAAGTTACCAATCGCCGCACTGCGCCACACATGCGTGCACAATTGACTACCGGCGCTGGCGACGACTTCGCCCGCCTCAATCACCTGTTCGACAGGGATTCTACATTCGGCGGCGGCGAATTCGGGCGTATATTCTGCGTATTCCTCGACGAGTAGTTCGATGAATCGCTCAAACTCACACGGCTCCTCGGAGTGGACCGCCTTCATCCACATCTCCCAATTGACCTGAGTCTCCATGAATTCGTGGTCAAATAACCCGCGCTCGAGAATCATCTTCGCCCAGGCGAGGAAGAGCGCGGGCTCACTCCCCGGCCATGTAGGAAGCCAATGATCAGCCATGGCCGCAGTATTCGAGAGTCGAGGATCTATGACAATCAGCTTCGCCCCATCCATCATCCCCTCGAGAATTCGCTGAGCGTGCGGATTGAAGTAATGTCCAGTTTCGAGGTGCGAAGAGGTCAGCAGGATGACCTTGGCATTTGTGTGGTCGGGGCTGGGTCTGTCGTGTTTGTGCCACAGAGCATAGCCGGTGCGCGCACCCGAGGAGCAGATATTCGTATGTGAATTGTGTCCATCAACGCCCCAAGCCTTCAGCACCCTATTCGCGTAGCCTTCGTGGCCGGGCCGCCCAACGTGGTAAACGACTTTGTCGACGCCGCCGCGCTTGAGTGAGGCGCGTATTTTGGCGGCGATTTCGTCGAGCGCTTGGTCCCAGGAAATCTGTTCCCAGCCACCTTCTCCACGCTTGCCGGTACGGCGCAGTGGATGCATTATGCGCTCAGTATCCTGAATTTGATTGATAGTCGCGGGACCTTTTGCACAATTCCTCCCGCGTGAACCGGGGTGGTGTGGATTGCCTTCGAATTTCGATACCTCGCCCGAGTCTTTGTCGACGTATGCGAGTAGACCACAGGCCGATTCGCAATTGAAGCAGGTTGTCGGGACTAGTGAGTAATTCTTCTCGACGCGAACCGGCCAAGCATTCGCGTCCAACTCTGTGTGGTTGTGCCACTCGTCCGGGTCGGGGAAATTGCGCAGAGGTTGCAGGTTGCCGCTTGCGTGCTCGCGATCGAGGTTTGGGATGATGCGCAGTTTTTGCGCGATGTTCTCGACGAATGTCTTGCCCATCATATTCACCTCAGTGTAGAGTCTCCAGTTGTGGCTTGATCACCGTGTGGTGTGCGTGGCGGCAGACTACTGCGATAAGCAGGGCGGCTGCCGCCCACAACAGCAGTTCAGAGGAGGTTAGCAGAACCAGACTCGCCGCTCCGAGTGCGAGCATCTCGGCGAGCATCTTGAGCGCGAGCAGCCTATCTTTGGACCAAGCGCGCCCGCGCGCCTGTGCGAATAACCAAGCGGTGTAAACGCCGGTTAAAGTCGCCAGTGGAATTCCGGAGATTGCCAAATATTCGAGATAGACGCGGTCGAGGTCGAAGAACAAAACCGCGCCACTAAGCGCCAATACTCCTCCGAATGCACCTAGGATATAGGCGCCTTTCACAAGCCAAGAATTCCAATTCGGCCGGAGCATCACATAGAGAAATCTCTCCGGCCGGTCCAAGTCTTTCACGAGCAGTAAACCGGTCAAACCCAAGAAAGCGGTGCAGCCGATGACTAATTGCCACCACAACTCATCGGTCATCTCCAAGAAGCCAGCAAACATTGCAAGCATCGCAACTAGATATGCACCAGAAGCAATCGCCTTCGTGATGATGTAAGCCGAGACTTCCCAGCCCCAAAGAACACCCTTTGAGGGCTGGTCATAACTGCGCTTAGGCCGCTCAGCCTGTTCATCCAAGCGCTCCATCACATCACGAATAATCGCCCTATCGCGCGGATTCGCAGCCCGTGCCTTCTTCTCCAGCGCCAATTGCACAATCATCGAATTAGTATCTGCCGCTCCCAAGCGCGAATCTGCATACTTGGCAAAGTGACCGACGCCCGCGGCCTGATCTGTCCACAGATATTCACCAGAGCGCTCCGTCGCATGAGGATCGAGCATCTCATCACTCGTCTCGACATAGTACACATTCGGCCGCGCCCCACTTTCTGGCTTCCTCACCGTCGTCTCATGGTCTCGAAGGTATCCAGAAATCGACGAATTCGGATCATCCAAGTCGCCCGACACAATCGCCTCGACCGGACAAACGATTACACAAGCCGGCTCGTAAGAATGCTCAATCCGGTGGGCACAATAATTGCACTTGGCCGCAGTGCCCTTGTTCGGGTCGATGTACAAAGCATCGTAAGGACAAGCTTGCATGCAAGATTTGCATCCGATACAGCGATCATCATCGAAGTCGACAATCCCGTCTTCACGCGTGAACAATGCAGTCGTCGGACAGATTGTCGTACAGGGCGAGTCCTCGCAATGATTGCACCGATGAACCGAGAACTCGCGCGTAACATCAGGATAAGTCCCCTTCTCGATGTATTTGACGTGGGTGCGGTTGACCCCGAGAGGAATGTCGTGTTCGGATTTGCAGGCGACCGTACAGGCATGGCAACCTATGCACTTTCGATTGTCGATGACGAAGCCGAAATTGACCACGAAACGGTACCCCCGGCACTGCTGCTCTCGCTCACCCGATAATCATGCCCACTGTCAAATGATAGCTCAAGAGAACCAACCGAAGAGCAGGCCGACTATCGCCCCACCTGCTAACCACGCCCCAATTGCAGATCCTAAATTACCGAGCGCGGTGACGAGGAGTACTTTTCCAACACGATTTTTGTAGAAGATTCCATAATTGTCAAGGGCGAGGAATTCTGCTGCGTCACGCCCTGTCGGTGGCGAGATTTTCAATTGTGTATAACCCGCGAACCAGCCTGCTGCCAAAGTGGGATTCAGGCTAGTTATCGGACTCGCCACTGCGCCCACAATGATAGATAATGGATGACCTCGGGCAATCGCGACACCTAGTCCCGCAACCGCTGCATTAGCGGCCAACCAATACCAAAGAGTGTCTTTCAGTGAGTCGATATCGCCATTGTAAACCAAATAACCCACCACACTCACGAGGAAGAGTGGAATTGCGACCATTAGGAGTTTCGGCCAGATTGGTTTTGGTGGTTCGGTCTTGAGTTCCGCGAGCGCGGCCGTGGTCTCCATCGGGGGCTTTTCGAGGTTCTCGATGATGCCGTTGATGTGGCCTGCACCGACCACCGCCAGAACCCTTCCCTTACCGCGAACTTGCTGGATTCTGCCTGCGAGAAATGCATCGCGCTCGTCGATCAGAACCTCGCCTGCGCGCGGGGCAGCCGCGCGCGCTTCTTCCATCATCGAGCTTAGTAAATCTGAATCATCGAGAAGTTCGTCGAGGTCGATTTCCTCATCGTCCTCATCATCCCATAGCAGGGCATCGAGCACTCGCCACTTCTCGCGCATGCCCATCTTGCGCCAGGCTCTGCGAAGGGTAATGACGACATCACGGTCGATGAGTTCGTGTTCGATATTCGCTTCCTCGGCTGCTTCAATTGCTGCGAGTAATTCGGCGCCGGGCTTCTCTCCAGTATCGAGTCCCATCCGGCGCTGCTGGGATGCCAAGGCTGACTGTAGCAGAATCATCGAGGCGCGGCCCTCGGTGATGATTTTCAGTAGGTCATCATTGTCGATTTCATCTGGCTGCTTCAGCGAGCGCAGGCGCGACTCGCAGAGTTCGACCGCGACCACATCTGGCCCCCACTCGTCGATTTGCTGCTTGACTAGGGCGACCGAGGCGCTGCTGACGTGAGCAGTTCCAACGATTCGTAGGTTCTCATCGATATCGACCACATTCTTGGGGTCATTCGAATGCGAAGCCTCGTCCATCTCGATTCCTCCTCATTCGACCGCTCGCATGGCTGCGAACAGGTCAGCGTGCTCGCGCACATCGTGGACCCTGATGATATCGACGCCCTTGGCGCCCGCCAAGGCAGCGACTCCCAGAGTCCCAGCGAGCCGTTCGCGGGTGTCGTCCCTGCCGAGCAGGTGTGCGAACATCCGCTTTCGACTCACGCCCCACATCAATGGCATCCGCTCGTTGGGTACGATGTCTCGTCCAGCCGCGAGCAGGGCCGTATTGTGTTCGAGTAATTTTCCAAATCCGATGCCGGGGTCCGCAATGATTTGTTCAGCCGGAACCCCGGCATCGAGCAGAGCCTGCGCCGAGCGTGCAAGGCTCCCACGCACCTCCCCAACCACGTCGCCGTAGGTGGGGTCATTCTGCATATTTTCTGGCAGCCCCTGCATGTGCATCAAACACACAGGGCAGCCGGCCTCCACAACGACATCGAGCATCTCGGGGTCCGAGAGCGCGCTGACGTCGTTGACCATGTCGGCACCCTCCTCCAACGCCGCACGTGCCACCGAGGAGCGCCGCGTGTCAATCGAAATGCCGACATCAGGAAAGCGCGCGCGCACCGCCTTAACGACCGGGAGCACGCGCGCCAACTCATCGGAAGGCGCAACCGCCTCGGCCCCCGGCCGAGTCGACTCTCCACCGATGTCCAACCATTCAGCCCCAGCCTCAACCATACGCTCAGCACGAGCAAGAGCGTCCGCAACCGAATTTACTCGAGAATCAGCATGAAATGAGTCCGGAGTGACGTTGAGAATACCCATAATTCGCGGAAAACCGTCGTCTCGGCGATTCAGAATGGGTCTCCAGTCGGCCATTTCGGGCCTTGGATTCGACGCACCCTTTATGATGTGACGGAGCGGCAATCCGGCGATGGTTCTGGGCGAGGAGTCAACAGATTCTGGTGATTCAAGCCACCAACAGGGTATCGCTGCGGCAGCAAAAGAGGACCTTCCGACCAATGATGCGCTCGAATTAATGGAGTCGATACTACAACGACTTCAACCTTCAGACAGACATGAGATCCGCGACATGATTACCAATCGCGGTTGGCTTTCAGGCGTACTTCTCATGATGTCCGGCTTGTTCTGGTGGATAGCCGTTGGAAAGGGTGCAACCGAGCTCAATAATGCCGATATCCCACTCTCCCTGCTTGGAGACTTCGACTTCTCCACACTGGCGATGATCGTTCCGGGACTGGTCTTCCTCGCAACGGTTGTGTGGAGTGTTGGTAGGGAGCGAGGACATGCTTCGATGTCGAATATCGGCGGGCTTCTCGTCGTCCTCGCTGTGTATTACATTCTCGAACCCCTCGGGTTCGCCATTCTGACGGATCATGTGGTGATGCAGACTGCATTCTTTGGTAGCCTGCGATTATTTGCGCTCGCGGTGATGATTCATTACTCTGCGAAGCTATTCATCGACGCGATTCTGCTGCAGTGGGTCCGCACGCAGATGATTCACATGCCGGTGGAGTTGATGCCGGCCTTCAACGGCTCTGGCGACGAGGGTCAGGCTGATGAAGTCGGGCCGGCCGCGTGAGAGCGTGGGTGACCAGCGTATCTCAGTGCTTAGGCTCGGCCACAGGCGCGAGCGCGACAAGCGAATTACCAGTCATCTGGGCTTGACGGCGAGGGCTTTCGGGGCTGATGAGATCATACTCGCCGGTGAGGAGGATGAGTCGGCACTCGAGACTTGGCGCTCGGTGAGCGAGCGGTTCGGAGGTGAGTTCGAGTGCCGCTACGAAGTCAAGCCAATGTCTTGGCTTCGAGGCTTCGCGCGCGATGCGGGCGACGGGGAACCAGGCGTGATCGTGCACCTTACGATGTATGGTGAGCCGTGGCGCGAAGCTGTTGGAGAGATTTCGCGCGATAGACCAGTGGTCATAGTTGTCGGCGGAACCAAGGTTCCCGGTGAATTGTTCCGCCTAGCGACACACAATGTCTCGGTCGGGAACCAACCTCATTCCGAGGTGGCTGCACTCGGAATATTCCTCGATTCATTCATCGGCGATCTCCCAGAAAACCACTTCGCAGGCGGCGAAATCAAGGTCATCCCAACCGCCGACCGCAAGAAAGTGATCAGCCCTGATGATTCGTAATTTTTCGACACAATTCAAAGAGATTCTCGTTCAATTATCCATCAATAGATATTGAATCGATTGAATTGCCCGCTGAGGCACTGACTACAGAGCCGAGCGGGATTGAATTCAATCAGTCGCTTGTGTTTCTACATGAGCGATGTCGGGCTCAAGGGAGCGCGACTCATCAGACCCTCGGCCAATGTATAAGTGTCTTATTCGGTCAGTATCGCTGATGTCGAGGAACAGTCCCCGTAGGGGCTTCGTTCCCGGCGCGGGTGTTTCCGGGGTTGAGAATCCCCCAACTTTCACGGATGCGGCGGATGCCTTGCTTGATTCCGACACTCCAGAACCGCCTTCCGGCGCGGACGGTTTGTTGCTGCTTGCCGATGGGACTCGCTATCGAGGGCGTCTATTCGGTGCACCTGTCATCGCTGAGGGAGAGCTAGTCTTCACCACTGGAATGTGTGGTTACCAAGAGAGCCTCACCGACCCTTCCTTCGCAGGCCAAGTACTCACATTTACTTGGCCACTGCTAGGGAATTACGGTGTTCACGCGGGCACTTCAGAATCTGCTGGAGTATGGCCGCGTGGGGTTGTTTGTAGGCAATTGATGGAGATTCCAGACCATCGGGATTCGATTGGCTCGGTCCACGATCTGCTTTTTTCCCACGGGGTGCCTGGGATTCAGGACATCGATACTCGCGAATTGACTCGGCGGGTACGCGAGCATGGGACGGTTCTGTGCATCTTCGGGCCGGCCGAGGCGGAGCGAGAAATGCTGGTTCGCCTCGATGAGATGACCCCGCCGGATGCAGATGATTTGGTTGCTGAGGTTACTTGTGATGAGGCGGTGATCATCAATCCGGGAGCGGTCGATGCGGATGGGAAGCCGCTCCCGCGCCTCGCTGCAATCGATTGCGGTGTGAAATACAATATTCTACGTGAATTGGCTCAGCGTTTCGAGGTTGTCTGGTGTCCGGCGACCACGACATTCGATGAAATTCTCGAGTGGGAGCCGGACGCTTTCTTCGCTTCCAATGGACCGGGCGACCCGGCTCACGGCGGCGCTGCTACCACCGCTCGCGACAATCTCGCCGCAGCCGTCCGTGCAGGCCTTCCAGTGATGGGTATCTGCTTAGGTCACCAACTTATGGGATTAGCCGCTGGTCTTCGCACTTACAAGCTCAGATACGGCCACCGCGGAGCCAACCAGCCAGTGGTCGACCTCGAATCAGGCCGTGTCTACATCACCAGCCAGAACCACGGCTTCGCGGTAGAAGACCCCGAGAAGGGAATGCTCGCACCGCACCCATCCGGAGCCTGCTCGGCGCGAGGCAGCAACGAACTCGAGGCTCCCTTCAAGGTCCGCCACGTCAATGCCAACGACCGCACGGTCGAGGGCCTTGACCTCATCGGCAAGCGGGCCTTCACCATCCAATACCACCCTGAGGCCTGCCCAGGCCCGCACGATGCTTCTCCCCTATTCGACAGATTCGCCGACATGGTCGCAGACCACCTCGCAGGAATTCCTATCCCAACCCGAGGTGAGAAGTGATGCCACGTAGAGAAGACCTCGAGCGAATCGTCATCCTCGGCAGCGGCCCCATACGCATCGGACAAGCTGCCGAATTCGACTTCTCGGGAAGCCAGGCCTGCCGCGCTCTACGCGCTGACGGATACGAAGTCATCCTCATCAATTCCAATCCAGCAACCATCCAAAACGACCCCGAGATGGCCGACCGAATCTACATCGAACCGCTTCTCCCAGAAGTCGTCAAGCGCATCCTCGAAATCGAGAAACCCGATGCGCTGCTAGCCGGAATGGGCGGTCAAACCGCCCTCAATATCGCCTCGGCATTGGCCCACGATGGCAGCCTAGACGAATTGGGAGTCGAACTCATCGGCTGCGACCTCGTCTCCATCGACGAGGCCGAGGACCGCGACCTGTTCAAGCAGGTCTGCGAATCGATCGACCTCCCCGTCTGCAAGGCAATCGCCTGCGATTCAATCGAAGCGGTCATCGAAGCAGCCGACGCACTCGGAGGGTTCCCACTGCTCATCCGACCCGCTTTCACCCTCGGAGGCCTTGGCGGAGGAACTGCGCATAACATGGGTCAGTTGGTGGAGATTGCGAGCCAGGGAATTCTGCATTCTGCGATAGGTCAGGTCCTCATCGAAGAGAGCATCCTCGGTTGGCAGGAGCACGAATACGAGGTCATGCGCGACGGCGCCGACAACGCGATTATCGTCTGCACGATGGAAAATATCGACCCGATGGGAGTCCACACAGGAGAATCTGTTGTCGTGGCCCCACAACAAACCCTCTCCGACCGTGACCACCAGATGCTTCGCGACGCCGCGCTTCGCTTGATTCGACGGCTGAATATCAAGGGCGGTTGCAATGTACAATTCGCCGTCGAGCAGTCGACCGGAGAGTATCGAGTAATCGAGGTCAACCCACGTGTGTCTCGATCCTCGGCTTTGGCGAGCAAGGCCACCGGCTATCCCATTGCTCGCATGGCAGCTCTCATCGCGGTCGGCTACACTCTGGACGAGTTGCCTAATCCGATTACGGGCGAGGGAACGACTGCTGCCTTCGAGCCGACTCTCGATTACTGCGTGGTGAAGATTCCACGTTGGCCATTCGACAAATTCCGCACCGCCGACCGCACGATTGGCACTTCGATGAAGTCGACTGGTGAGGTGATGGCGATCGGTCGCTGCTTCGAGGAAGCCTTCCTGAAGGCTTGGGCGAGTTTGGAGTATGGCCAGCCGCACCCGAGGCCGCTTACAATGGCAGATGCCTCGGGCGGCGAGACGATGGATGAGCGGGCTAGTGAGCCGCTTCCAGAGGCCCTGCTAATCGATTGGTTGAGGATTCCAAGCGATCGGCGGATGGGGGCTTTGTTCGAAGCCTTCCGCCGTGGATATTCGATTGAGGATGTACGGGATGTATCGGGTGGGATCACGCGCTGGTTCCTTCACCGATTTGAGAAGATGGCTGCGCTTGAGACCGAGATTCGCGCTGCGGGTGAACTCGGGATGAGCGCTGGTGAGATTCCGGTTGTAGAGATGCGGCGATGGAAGGGTGCTGGATTCACCGACCTTCACATCGCCGATGCGCTCGCGGGCTTCCCCGCGAGCGGTTTCAAGTCGTTGCCGGCGGGCGAGGACGAAGACACTGTGATGGCTCGGCGCCACGCACTCGGCATCCATCCACGCTTCCGCATGGTAGACTCCTGCGCAGCCGAGTTCGCCGCCGTGACGCCATATTACTACGCGACTTACGAGGGAGGTTCTGCTCCTATCGGCATCGACCACGTTCCCGGAATCGACGATTTCACCAAGCAGCGAATCGTCGTTGTCGGCAGCGGTCCGATTCGCATCGGTCAAGGAATCGAGTTCGATTACGGATGCGTCCACGCTGTTGGAGCCATCCGCGAACTCGGGCATGAAGCGATCATCATCAACAATAATCCAGAGACGGTCTCGACTGACTTCGATACTAGCGACCGCCTCTACTTTGACCCGCTCACACTCGAGCACTCGGCCGAAATACTGCTGCGAGAGAAGGCTCACGGAATCCTGCTACAATTCGGCGGCCAGACTGCAATCACCCTCGCTCTCCCGTTGGCTGGCCGCCTGCCCCACCTCGAATCAATGGGACTCGACCTCGCGATGCAGGGCACGAGCCCGGACGCTGTTGACGAAGCCAGTGACCGCGAGCGCTTCGAGGAATTCGCCAAGCGCGTCGGTCTGCGTATGCCGAATGGAACTACCGCGAGCACCCCCGAAGGAGTTCGCGATGCAGTCAAGGAAATCGGCTATCCCGTCCTCATTCGACCATCGTATGTCTTGGGCGGTCGTGGAATGGAGATTCTCTCGAACGACCGCCAATTAGCAGCCTACATGGAAGAGGCCTTCCTTTCTCCTGACAGGCCTCTTCTAGTCGACGAGTACCTCGGAAATGCCATCGAACTCGACGTCGACGCAGTCTGCGATGGAAAAGAGGTCCTCGTCGGCGCCATCATGGAACACCTCGAAGAAGCAGGAATCCATTCCGGCGATTCGACCTGCTTCATCCCACCGCAAAACGTCTCGAAGAAGATCCTCGCGCAGGTCGAGGATTGGACCCAGAAAATCGGTGTCGAGTTGGGTGTGAAGGGCTGCTTCAACATCCAGTACGCGATTCGTGGAGAGACGCTGTACGTGCTCGAAGTGAACCCTCGCGGCTCCCGCACCTTCCCCTTCGTTGCTAAGGCCACAGGTGTCCCCCTCGCGCGCATCGCCGCTCGTTTGACGCTCGGCGAGAAACTCGCCGACCTCGATTTCCCAGAGCCTCAGACCGAGGCCGTCTGCGTCAAGGCCCCGGTATTCCCATTCATCAAATTACGAGGCCTCGACCCCGCGCCCGGACCTGAGATGAAGAGCACGGGCGAAGTGATGGGAAGCCACAAGCGCGCCGCTGCAGCCTACCTCAAGGCACGCCTCGCCACCGAACTGCCAGTTCCAACCGAGGGTGGTGTATACATCACCGTCAAGAATGCCGACAAACACGATGTTATCCCACTAGCCCAAGAACTCGAAGATATGGGCTTCACCATCTACGCCACACGCGGAACGGCCCACGTGTTGCGCGACTCAGGTGGTATCGATGTCCAGACCTGTTATCGCATTACTGAGGGTCTGACGCCGGATGCTCTCGACCTCATGCGTCAGGGTAAGATCCACCTCATTATCAACACGCCCCGCAACACTGGCGGGGCGGTCCTCGATGGCAATATGATGCGCAGACTAGCCGTCGAACTTAACATCCCATTCGTGACCACAATGGCCGGAGCACGAATGGAAGTACTGGCTATAGCGGAGGCCCGGGATGGCATGCCGGAACCACGTCTGCTAGACATAGCAGTGCTCGGCTGAACAGAGAAGAAAAGGGCGTGAAGGAGGGTTCGAGATGGAAATCATCACCAATTACGGAGTCAAAGCTGTCCTCGGATTCCTCCTCGGTGCGACCACAGCCTTCCTCGTCAACACCTCGATGCAGGCGATTCGCATCATTGCAATCGCTCAGGCGGCCTTCATAGGATTCCTCGCCGTTGCCGGAATCATCACAATCAATTTCGGCAGATTGTTTGAAATCCTCACCGATATCGTCTCTTGGCTGGCTGATTCGGTGAGTTCGATCTTTACCTCGATTCTCGAACTCGGCACTTTCGGTGGTGCCTTCGCTGCCGGATATATCGGAACCACAGTCGCCCTCTCGAATCTCTTGGAAGAGTGAAACGACCTCTCAGGAGGAGAGGAGAACTCGGGCCGCATCCCTTCCTATTTCGTATAACAAGGCCGAGGCTTTGGGTCCATAATTGCGGCTCAACATCGCCCAGTAAATGGCGGCATAGGCTTGACGTCTACCGATTCCGCTGGCTTCCGCGACCTCGCGAATGGTTACTCCAATCGCCTCGTCAGACCAATCGATATCAGCGAGTGCATTTGCAAAATCTCTGAGGAAGGCGGATTGTTCATCGCTGAGGTTCGCGCGTGCTTCCTCACTTATCGATTCGTGAATATCGATTCGCGCATCTTCTGGGAAGTGGATGCTACCAATCCAACTCCGCATACGCGTCAAGCGTTGAGCGAGGGAATCGGAGGGTTCTGCGACGAGGTGATTGCTGGCTCGCATGGATTCCCACACGTCGGCATCTTCGGACTTGATCTGTGCCAGCATTGCCAGATGTCTGAATGAAACTCCGCCGATCGAATCTGCTGGGTCTGATCCGTGCTCGACCTGGCTTAGTCGGATTGCACCGTTATTGGTCACCGCCGCTACGACCTGTCGCTTACTGAGTCCCTCTGATTCGGGGTCGACTGGGTCGGCTACCAAACGCTCGTATTCGTCGGCCATCTGGAAGAGGGCTGAGCCGGTATTGAAGTCGATGTGACGGTTCATTTTGGAGCCGGCGATCAGGTAGCGGATGATTTCCGGCGGGACTAGGCTCAGCGCTTCGACCGGGCCGATGGTATTGCCAGTAGAGGAGGACATCGGTCCCGCACCTTTGACCTGAATCCACTCGTAGACGGTTTTCGCTGGTGGTTCGGAGCCGAGCAGGCGGCAGATTGGTAGACCGGTGTCGAAGGAGCCGCCTGCCGCTCCGTGGTCCTTTCCGGCTGGCTCGCAAGTAACTCCGTGGATGCCCCAGCGAGCCGCCCAATCGATGCGCCACGGCAGCTTTCCCTCGGCCTTGCGGATGTCTGCCCGACCAGACTCGCCGTGGCGATCGGTCCAGAATACGAATGGGTGCTCATAGCCGGTTACTGTGACTCCATCCATGCTCCCATCCGAGCCAAGCGGCTTGTATGGAAACCAATCGTCCGCGAGTTCGCGCCCAGAGATGGTCTCGATAATCTCGCGAATCGCGTCAGCCTGCTCAATAGCGGAATGAATCTTAGCAGCGAATTCTCCGCTGGAATAGGTCTCATGGTTCATGATGACTTCGGGAAAAACTCCGATTTTTCCAAGAGCATCCAAGAAAGGAGTCAGAAAATGCGAGGCGTAGGAACCGGCATCCGGGTCAGGATTACCATCCTCATCGGGAGCGGGAATGAACGCCAGAGGGCAGCCGATGTAGCGCTCATATTCGTCGGACAAGAATGGATAGACGCGGCGCAGAGGGTCCATTGAATCGACGATGAAGATGTAGCGGGAATCTAGCCCGGCATCCAGACAAGCCCGGTGAATCATCTCCGCAGAAAGAATCTCTCGCAGATGCCCAATGTGGAATTCACCAGAAGGCGTGATTCCCGAACACGCGACCTGCTGCTCGCCGCGCTCATCTCGCAATCGACCAGCGGTGAAGTCCGCCCAATGCATCGATTTCTACCTCAGACAGTGACAACCCGAACAAGGCCGCGCAGTGGAACTCCGTCGATCTCATTCATCTCGGTCTTATTCGCCAGCACCAAGCACAGCTTGACCTCAGCCCCAGCATCGCGCAGGTGTTGAACCGTCTTGCGCATCGTCGACCCGCTCGACACTACATCGTCAATGACAACCACTCGCTTGCCACCAACGCTTGCGAAAACCTCCGACAGATGTCCCGCATCTGACTCGCTGATGCTTCGACTCACCGCCATATCCAAGTCCATCTGACCGGCGATTGCTTGAGCAAACGGAATCCCATTGATCGAGATTCCAACTACGGTGTCGACATCATCATCGATCTCCTCGTCGATGATGTCGCAGAAAACATACGAAACCGCTTCGATTCTAGCCGCTTTTACAGCGACGGAGCGCCAGCCGACGCGTATGTCATGGGGAGCCTCATCGTCCATGGGCACGTTCGAAGAGGACAACCACTGAATCGTGGTCTGCGAGAGCGAGAGTTCGTCCGCTATCTGCTGACTGTTCAGGCCCTTGTTGTGATATTCCTCGACCTTGCTGCGAAGCTCGTCTATGCTCAGTGGCATCAATCGATGGCCCGAACCGGCCCGTATCAAGCATTCGTATGTTGAATATGGAGAAGCACGGTTCTACGAACCGTGTGAGATTGGTCGAGATTGAACTCTGTTGGGGGAGTTTCCAGAGAATCGATACAGGGTTCAGAAGCGACCTGTGGAGCCAAATCCGCCGGTGCCTCGATCGGTCTCTCCGAGGTCTTCGAATGCGACCTCCTTGAAGGCGGATTTGGGGATCGGCGTGATGAGTAATTGGGCGATTCTCTCGCCTTGTGCGATGGTGTAAGAATCACCTTCGCCAATCCATGTCATCATGACGAATAATTCGCCGCGGTAATCGGCATCGATGGTGCCGATTCCGTGTGGCGGGATGAGTCCGCGCTTGCCAAGTGATGAGCGGGCGCGGACTTGACCCTCGTATCCTACCGGAATAGCGACGTGCAATCCGGTGCGTACAAGGGTCGCATTGCGATAGAGGACCTCAGTATCCTCCAATGCATAGAGGTCCCAACCGGCAGCGTGGGCGCTGCCGCGGGTTGGTAATTGTGCATCTTCGTGGACTCGCGCCACCTTGACCTCGATGACCTCGTCCATGTTCGTGGGTGGGTGAACTGGTCTTTGACGGTTGGCGCGAGGGGGTGAAGCCGCCCGGTGGGGTGAAAAAGGGGGCGCGGCTCGCCCGACCCGATGGCCGACTTCGAATACGATGCTCTGCTCGACCGAGCACGAGAGCGCATCCCGAAGGATATCAGCGAGCGCAACCGCTGGACTATGCCTCAGCCGGAGATTCTCGTAGAGGGTTCCCAGACTATCATCCGCAACTTCGCGGCCATCGTAGATTCGATGGACCGCGACGCCAATCATGTCTACCAGTACCTCATCAATGAACTGGGAACTTCAGGTACACGTGAGCAGGTCCGTGTGATGTTCAAGGGGCGAATCCCTCCAAAGAGAATCAAGGAGAAAATCGTCAGCTACGTCAAAACCTACATTCTCTGCGAGCAGTGCCGTGCGCCCGATACCCGCTTCATCAAGGAAGACCGCACGACCCTGCTCAAGTGTCAGGCTTG
>CAYFHB010000002.1:30395-39131 GCA_964342705.1 uncultured Candidatus Poseidoniales archaeon | reverse complement strand
TAGGCCATGCAACATTGTAGTCCGAACCTAGATGTTTGCAACTCATCGCTAGATAGGCGCCTCCGTATGCCTTTCGAGTAACTACAGCTAACTTTGGGACGGTTGCCTCAGCATATGCATAGAGCAATTTGGCACCGTGCCGGATGATGCCGCCCCACTCTTGTACTGTTCCAGGAAGGAATCCGGGGACGTCTACGAAGGTTACGACTGGGACATTGAACGAATCACAAGTGCGGATGAAGCGGGCCGCCTTGACCGAGGCGTCGATGTCTAGGCAGCCCGCCAGCACTTTTGGTTGGTTGGCGACGATGCCGACTGTGTGTCCGCCGAGTCGCCCGAAGCCGACGACGATGTTTCCGGCGAAATCCGCTTGAACCTCGAGGAAGGCACCATCGTCAAGAGTCGCTTCTATCGCATCGACGATGTCGTAGGGTGTCGTCGCATCATCAGGGATCAAATCGTCAAGAGTCTCACAGACCCTGTCGAATGGGTCTGACGAGCCCTTGGTGGGAGGCTTCTCCAGATTATTCAGGGGCAAAAGTCCGACTAGGTCGCGAACAAGGTCCAGTGCCTCATCATCATCCTCGGCGGTGAAATGGGTGACACCAGAACGTGTCGCATGAGTCGCAGCCCCACCAAGGTCCTCGAAAGTGACCTCTTCATTGGTCACCGTCTTGATTACCTCAGGTCCGGTAATGAACATATGAGCGGTCTGGTCGACCATCACCACGAAGTCGGTTATAGCAGGTGAATAGACCGCTCCGCCAGCGCAGGGTCCCATAATCACGGAAATCTGTGGAATAACTCCGCTGGCACGTACATTGCGGAAGAAAATCTCGGCGTAGGAGCCCAAACTAGCTACGCCTTCCTGGATTCGGGCGCCGCCGCTATCATTCAATCCGATTACCGGTGCGCCCGTCTTCAGAGCCATATCCAGAATCTTGCATATCTTCAGGCCGTGCATCTCGCCCAGAGAACCGCCGTATACGGTGAAATCCTGAGCAAAGCAATACACGGTACGACCATCGATTGTCCCGTGCCCGCAAACGACCCCATCACCAGGAATCACATTTCGATCCATATCGAAATCCCGACATCGATGTTCGACCAATCCATCGACTTCGACAAAGGAGTCTTCATCCAGTAATTGCTCGATTCTTTCTCTCGCGGTCATCTTCCCGCGTGCGTGTTGAGCTGCAATCCTCTTCTGGCCGCCGCCGGCCTCCGCCTGTGCCTTGCGGCGGCGCAAGTCATCGATGCGATCCTTCACACCAGACATGGTATGCCGTGCAACGAGGCTAAGCCGCCCATGAGCATTCCCTTTGAGAAGGCACTGTGGACGAGGCGCCAATCGGTTGCTTGAAGGGCATCGGAGTGGTGGCCCAATCGACCGAAGATGAGGATAGTCGTCGCCAAACCCGGTCTGGACGGGCATGACAGGGGTGCCAAGGTCATCGCGCGCGCATTGCGGGATGGTGGGCACGAGGTCATCTACACCGGACTACGCCGGACTCCTGCTGAGATTGTTCGAATAGTCATCGACGAGGATGCGGCTGCGGTCGGGCTCTCGTCACTCTCAGGCGCGCATGGTGTGTTGATTCCGCGGGTCTGTGAGGGTTTGAGAGAGGCTGGTGTTGATGACGTGGTAGTGTTCGCTGGAGGAATTATTCCCGAACACGACCGTCCGGCCCTGTTTGATGATGGGGTTCGGGCTATTTTCGGGCCGGGGACAACGACCGGCGAGATTCTGGATTTTCTTTCCACGCTAGATGAGCGAATGCAATCCGGTGAGCCGGTCGGTATTGGAGAAGAGGCTGGGTGGCATTGGTGAGCGAGGCCGCTGAGTTACTGGAGCAAGCGCGCTCGGGCGACAGGCGCTCTCTCTCTCGCTTACTGACACAGATTGAGGATGGTTTCGAATCGCCGGTCGAGGCCGGTTCGGGTTCATCGCTGGGAATAACCGGGCCGCCAGGTGTTGGTAAATCATCTCTCATCGGTCGAATGATCGATGTTTGGACCGAGCGCGGTGAATCGGTAGCGGTTCTGGCCGTTGACCCGTCCTCACCACGCAGCGGTGGTGCCCTACTGGGCGATCGCATGCGAATGACGAATGCCGATTCCTCTGACCTCGTCTTCGTACGCTCATTGGCTACTCGAAATCACCCAGGAGGGCTGATGGATTGTCTGACACCGATGGTCGATGTCTTGGCCGCCTGCGGATGGGAGAACATCGTCATCGAGACGGTCGGCGCTGGCCAATCGGAGATACGAGTCGTCGCCTTCGCCGATCGAATCCTTCTCGTCGATGGTCCCGACCGCGGTGACATTATCCAAGCGGAAAAGGCAGGAATCATGGAGCTTGCCGATCTTATCGCGATCAATAAGGCGGATCTTCCAAATGCGGAGCGTGCGGCGAATTCGGTGAAATCTGCTCTCTCGGTCGGCGCAGATGAGAATACACCCGATGTCCTACTCGTTTCTGCCCACACCGGTGAGGGTGTGGTAGAGATGGTCGATGCGCTCGCTGAAACCACCAGCACACCGGACCGTGAGCGATTACGCGTCCGCGAGCGCCTCATCTCAGCTTGGGATTCTGCCCTGTTGACCTCTGGCGAATTGGCGAATATACTGGAGGCATTGGAGGCCGGAAACATGAATCTGCGAGAAGCGGTCGCGCGCATCAGGAAAGGAGACTGAACAGCATGAATGTCATCCCAGTAGATATCGATCACGCAGAGCATTCGGTCGGCGGTTCTGGCGGTCATTGGTTCCGCCGCTTCACCCACGTCGGTATGTGTGTGATTCCATTCGCCTACCATTTGTGGGGAGATACGATTGCAGGCGCTGTGTCGATGACTCCGCGCGAGTTCGTTATCGCCGTCGCAATAAGTTTCATCGTCATCGAAGCACTTCGTCTCAAATTTGGTATCATAATCGTCGGCCAGCGCGAATACGAGGCCAATCAAATCAGCGCGCTGGCCTGGGGTGCGATAGCAGTCTGTCTGACCCTGATTCTAGCGCCTCAGGAAGGAACTGGGTTGGAGGCGGGTAAGTACACGATTCCCATCATCTGTGGCCTAACCTTCGTCGACCCGATTATGGGTGAGGTCAAGCGAGCAAAGCATGGTATGAGAGGGGCGGTGATTGTAGGAATGACAGTCTCCTATACGATTTGGATGGGCAGCGTGGCACTATTCTCAACCCCATTCATCGCTGCACTTCTGCTCGCTCCGCTAACGGTCGCAGGAGAGGTTCCTCGCGTGCGCTGGATTGACGATAACGCAACGATGATTCTCTTCCCACTAATCGCTCTGCTGTTATTGCATCCGCTATTCTGAGGACTCTTATCAAGTTCCACAGCCATCGATGTGAGCAGTCACATTTACAACCCGATTTCACCTCGCCGGTTCGATACAGATGACTGAGTCAGAGGATTCCGGCGGCATCATCGCCTCGCCACTCTCACAGAATTTCTACATCTTCGTCTGGACTCTGGCCTCGGTCGCTTCCTTCGCGATCTTCGTCGTCTACTGGTGAAACTTCCCTCTTACGGGAACTCCCTTCAATTGGCAATGCGACCAGAATCGTCGAATTTGTGCCCCTCGTGCTTGAGCAATCGAATCTTAGTCGAGGGGCCTCCGGCTCCACTGTAATTTCCGATGACACGGTCGCTGCGGACAACTCTGTGACAAGGTACGAGCAGCGGCCAGGGATTCATCGCCATCACGGAGCCGACAGCTCGGCTTGCCCTCGGGTGGCCTGCGCCGGCAGCGAGCCCAGCGTAAGAAATCGTTTGACCGAACCCTATCTGTTCGACTAGTGCGCGCAGGATTCGCGATTGAAAGTCGGTCAAGCCCGATTCATCGAGGATGGGAATCTTACCGTCTGTTCCGGCGAAGTAGGCTTGCAACCAATCTTTCGCCGTGGCGAGGTGCTCATTAGAAACACCAAATCGGGACACCTCGCCCCATCCAATCTTTGTCAAACCCGATTCGCTGGCCACTAAGTGAATCGCGCCCAGCGGCGTCTCAACCCAATCTTGTGCCATGAAATCAAATCAGGATTCGGGGCCCTTGACATTATCGTCAACCCACCACTCACTCTCGACATCCTCAGGCTCATCTCCACCTTGAATCGCCTCCATGCCGACAATCTCGTAATTCGAAGGGAATAGTGCAACAGCGACCCCGCCGACAATCGCTGCCAATCCAAGGTAGAATTGCTGTTGCACCATGATGAGCTCAAGCCCAATCGCAACCAGTAGTAGTCCACCCAGATTCGAAATCCAAACTAGATTCTTGAATGTCCCAAGCGAGACTCCAGTAGAATTCTCAGTCCTTTTCGGCCCAAATTCGGCACCGAATCTCACAGGGTCGTCTTTTGCCATTCTATCACCTATCAATCATGATAATAGCGTCTGTAGGGCAAGCCAGAACGCAGAGTTTGCAGCCCGTGCATGGATCGCGCAGAACGCGGGCTTTGCGGTTAACATCGACATCCATGATTGGGCTGGCCATCGGGGTGTCGTAGAGTTCGATAGCATCGTCATCGCAGACGATGGTGCACTGGTCACAACCGATGCACAATTCCTCCTTGACCCAAGCAACAGCATCTTCCCCGCCCTTGAGCTTGGCTCGCTCCTCTGCGCGCATTGCATTCATCATTATGCGAATGCGACGTTGCTCAAGCGCTCGGCGAGCAGCGAGGTCGGGGATATCGGTCATCTGAATCGATGCTGCCGGTCAATCCTTCTCAAGCCTGCGGTCGGCTTTGGTTCGTTTTCTGAGCCCACGCTGTGGGTGTACACGGTGGCATTCACTGGCGCTTTGCATCGATTTGCCGCGCAAGGAAGGAGACGACGTCAAGGATCTCAAAGTCATGTCGAGGATCGCCTTCAAACTTCAGGCACTCAAAGTGGCTGACGCACTTCGGGCAGCTGGTCAGCATGATGTCGGCGCCCGTCGCCTTCACTTCATCGAAGCGCTCGAGGCGTAGGGCGCGACTATTCTCATTGCACGACATCATGCTTGAGACACCGCAGCAAAGCGCATCCTCGCCGGTGTGCTCCATCTCGACTAGGTCCACACCCTCGACCGCGCGAACAAGGTCGCGCGGCTCCTCATAGATGTTCATCTGGCGACCGAGCCTGCAAGGATCGTGGTAGGTCACGGTGACATCCTCGGGGGTGGCGAGGTCGAAGTCGAAGCCGTTCTCGATGAGGTATTCAGTCGTGTGCATGACCTTCATGTCCTCGAGTTCGTAATCCATTGCAAAGGTGCGGAAGCACTCTGCACATGAGGTGACGAGAGTATCGATTCCACTCTCTCCGAGCTTCTTCTGATTGTATGCCTTGAGCTTCTCAAAGACTTCAGTCATTCCCTGCCACTTCTGGTCGTGGCCGCAGCACTTGAGGAAATCTCGGCCAAGATAGGTGACATCCTTGTTCATCTCATCAAAGATTGTGAAAGCGGCTGTCGTGGTCTCGCCGAGGTTCATTTCTCCCTCATTGACGTGACTGAAAATCATTTCTTGGTCGATGTAATCAACGCATCCTGGGTAGTAGCCAACGCTACTGTCTATCGGGTATTCCTCCACCGGGATGAACTCCGAGTCGGCGTCCTCCTCAGCCTCTGCGGCAAGGACGGCTTGAAGCACAGTATGTGGTATTTCGGCGGCTGGTGGGCCGCCGACAATCAGGTTGCGGCGAATGTCTACGTATGAGTCGTAATCGACGAGCTGCGGACATGCGTTAGTGCATGCGGTACAAGTCAAGCAGGAGTATAGCGGAACGCCGTCATCCTCGTTATTCCAAGTGTTGTAGATGATGTTGAGTTTGTCACCGGCGTTGAATAGGCGGACTGGGCACGCATCGTCGCAAAGGTCGCAGCCGTAGCACTTGTTCATCTCCCACTCGTAACCGCGTGCCATGCTGCGCATCAACATGTAGACGATTGCACCTACTCCCAGACACGGGATGAACATCGAGTAGGTCAGCTTGGCGTCGAGGCTCTTGGGGTTCTTCTCGAATGTAGGGTTGTCGAGGGTCATGGCTTCGAGGTCGGTTCCTGCTGGTAAGTTGTCGCGGAGCGGCGTTGCGCCGTTGGCGTCGAGGAGGAGTGGTTGGAAGGCTGTGGCGCTGAAATCGGTGATCATTGTCACCGTCTCGTTGACACCGCTTGAGGTGACGCTGTACTCCAAGTGGTAATTGCCTGGTGCTAGCTTGAGAGTGGTGCTATCGCACTCACCCGTCGCAGACCACAGGACCTTTCCTGCGTCATTGCTGAGGGTGAGATCTTGGGTGTGGCTGCCGGCATTGCGTTCCGTTGTGCGGAAGTTGCAGCCGACATCGACGAAGACTGAGGATAGTCCGAGGTCTTCGATGTGCATGACCTCTGTCCAGGCTTGGGAGATTTCGCTGGAGTCCGTATTGCCATCGTATTCGATGGCTTGGCTGGCCGCATTTCGTCCATTATCGCTATCTGCGTGACCGTTGACACCTTCGAAGTCGATAACAGTCGCTTGAGTCGGTTGGAAGAGCCCCCAGTTGGACCAATGTTCAGCAGGGAGGACACACCATTTGGCGGGGTCTTCGTTTTCGTCCAAGGTGTTCCAGATCCCGAGATCGGAAGACTCGCTGAATGTCATGCAGAGGTCTCCCCACTCGCCCCAATCATCGCCCTTGCCATCGTAGACGAGTGTGTCGGCGGGTTGGCCGCGCATGTCTTCGAGATCCTCGATCTCATCCATCGCGCCGAGTCCGCCGTAATCCCAGAATCCTCCCTCGTAAATCGGCCAAGTGACTGCAGAAATCATCACTGCTAGTACGAGGGAGCCGATGGCGACCTGTTTGCCCATATTCGGGGTCAGCCGAGCGCCTATCGAATTCACAAGGAACCATCTGACAGCGAAGAAAATCACTGCGAAGATGAAGATTCCAGTCAGAATCCAAGGAATGGCATTGAACACTTCAGCTGTCCAGGGCGCTTGTCTTCCACAATCGAGGACATGATTTGAATTCGCCCAACAATAATCGGTTCTGTCCTTGGCATATAATTCGAGGAAGATATTGATTGAATAAACCGAAATGAACCATACGTGCGCGAGATAAACCGCACCCGCTGTAGCAAACCAAGGGTCCTCAGCAGGCCTCTTCTCACGCCCACCTAGGAATGGGGGAAGTGTGAGGATGCCGACCGGGATGCCGGTTAGGAATGCACCCCACCATGCAGCATTCCACGAAATCACTGGGGCGCCGAGGAATTCTCCTATGGGGCCGGCCGGAATCACGAATTGAGGAAGATATTCGCCCCATCGAAGGTATCCGTACGAGAAAAGAACGTACCAATCAGGGAACACGAAGCCGGCCTGAGCGAATGGGTCCGCCGCGCTGTGCAGCGGCGGCGGAATCAACCAGCAATAGAATGCCAGAACCATCATCATCGCTGCGAAGATAATCGAATCACGAAGCACCTCAGTTGGCCAGAGAGCGTGTCCGACGAAGACACGCTTGCGCTCCTGCTCCGACTCGAGGAGGGTGCTCTTTTCGCGAACATAGGTATCCGCGATTCGCCCAAATCTGTCAATCATTCCCATGCCAAAGTCCTCCTATCAGTGCGGCTCCGCAATTCCTTGCACCCAGACGATGAACAAATGCGCCAGAATCAGCGCAGTCACGACCACGGGCAGAATGAATACGTGCAGGAAGTACATCCTTGTGACCGTCTGCCCTGAGAGCGATGTTCCCGCGAACATCGCAGTCGCGACCCAGCCTCCGATGAGAGGGGTCGAGTTGGCCATGTTGATTCCGATTGTAGCGGCTCCGAAAGCCAAGCTATCCCATGGCAGGAGGTAGCCGGAGTAACCGAAGAAGATGGTGAAGAACATCAGGGCGACGCCTATCAGCCAGTTGAGCTCGCGAGGGTTGCGGTATGCGCCGGTGAAGTAAACCCGACACATGTGTAGGAATACAGCAGCCACCATGAAGTGCGTCGCCCAGTGGTGGATCGAGCGGATGATGTAGCCGAATGGAAGTTGAGTCATGATGAATTCCATCGAGGAATAAGCTGGGGTTGGATCGCCTTCTCCGCCCGGCACGTAGTAAAGTCCGAGAACTGTACCGGTGATGACGAGAATCACGAAGGCGAGGAAGGAGATTCCACCTAAGCAGTAGAGTGGATACCAATACCAGATGATTCTGAGTTTGTACTTCTCAGCGTGCGTAAGAGGCATCTGTCGGTGCACGCTGTAATACGCATCGCGACTCATGCCCCAGTAATCCTGAATGCGGAATCTCGTGTCGAGCCAGGAGAAAGCCCAGAGGAAGGATTTCTCAGCCAAGCCCATGCTGCCAGCACTGGTCTCGACCGCGCGAAGAATATCCTTGCGAGGCATATCGTCGCGTTCCTTGCGTAGGGTGAAGGCGACGAGAACGACGACAAGGGCGATGAAGAGCCAGAGGAACCAGAATTGTAGCATCATCTCACCTCAGTCGCAGTATGTGTACCAATCCTTGAAGTCGGGTAAGGCTTCAATGGTATCGCCCGTGATAACCCATGGGATGAGTGGAAGTCCGACAGGAGCTGGGCCGCCGGTTCGGCGGATACCGAAGAAGTCGAATTCCGCTCCAGTCGAGCGGTTTCGGCTTCGATTCTTTTCGATTGCGGTTGGGTCGAATCGACTTGAGTGGCAGATGCAGAACAACTTGTTGCCGCCAGCGTCGACTGCACCCGGAGTCCA
>CAYFHB010000002.1:3745-30295 GCA_964342705.1 uncultured Candidatus Poseidoniales archaeon | reverse complement strand
GTGTGGCACGTAGACAACATTCACCGGCAGTCCGGACCAGACGCCTTGAGCACCGGACATGCCGGTCGGGCTGGCCTCGGCGGCGGCGACGAAGGACGAGTAAGACATCGGCTCGAGGTGTCGGTCTCCGTACCAAGCCGAATCCTCAGCTCCAGTCGGCACCCAGAAGCGAACAGCGGTATCACCGCCGGAGGAATCGGCTGTTCCCATTAGAAGGGAAGCGAAGCCGATGCTGCCGAGGCTAGCCATCGTGATGACTCCGGCTGCGGTGTTGAATGAATAACGCATGAATTCGCGGCGGTCGATGACGGGATTCGATTCTGAAACCTCGTCATCGGAACTAGGAAGTGGGCGTAGTCGGAATCTTCGCGCCATGAATCACACCTCGTATTGCTGCCATCCTTCCGTGTCATTGGGTGGAATGTACTTGTTTCGCCGATGCTTGACGACCACCACATCGGGCATGACGAATCGCAGATAGACAATTCCCATCAGAATAACTGTCAACAATGTCATCGCCAAGTGGAATGAAAGGCGTTGCTGGTCCCAGTGGTTGAACAGGCCGTAAGAGAGCGTGCCTGCCCAGAATAGAGTCCAGAGAATTCCCCATAGTGCGAAGACGAAAACGAGGGCTGATTCGCCGGATGGTGAGATACTAGCGCGAACGATAGTCCCCGGTTCGGGATCGTTGAAGACTCCATGGTCCACCGCTGCGATGTAGTTCTCCTCACTCAGGTCAACGCCTGTCAATGCCTCGCGTGCGTCCTCAACCGTGACCTTGCCGGACTTAACTTCGCGCAGGAGTTTCATGACGATGTCGTCTTTCATAGTTGGTCACCCCTTCGTAGATGCTTGATGCGTAATTTGAGTAGATTGCTTCGGCCTTTGTAATGACGTGAGAAGCCGTAGCGTAGGAAGAGTCCGCAGAACAGGATTACGAGGATAACAGCGCCGAAGCCGAGCAGGCCGAGCCAGTGGGCTCGCAGGGCAGCCCCCATGTGATGCAGGTCGATGTGTGTCTCCGCTGGCGCGGGTGGCTCGATCTCTCCGTTACCGCTGAAGACTGTACGGGTTCCTCCATTGTCAGCCCCCTCGTCGACCGAGATTGTGAGGCGATTCCACCGGTCAAGATCTGAAGGGGCATGATCTCCGTTGACTGCATTTCCTGATAGGGAGAAGGTGACTACTCCGGTACCTTCTGAGGGGGCGGTCCAGGTGATTAACCAAATCCTGTCAGCTGTTGAGCCGCCTGAGCCAGCGTGAGTCAGGCTGGTGGGGTCCTCTTCCCAGTTCTGGACTTGGTTCTCGTAGCCTTCGCCGCCTGCGAGTGAACCTGCACTGACCCGCATAGCGAAGCCGCCGGTGGTAGACTCAGTATCAATTTCAGGACCGCCGATGAGTTGGATTTTCATCGCATAGGTGGTTCCTGCTGTGTAGTGGTATGGGAGATGGTCGAGTATGACAGTGACTGAATTATCTGGCAGCTCGGAATGGCAGGTGCATCCTGCCAATGCCACGTCTCCCATGTTATCCTCGTCACCGCCGATACCGGTGGAATAAGCTTGGCTCGAACCAGCGAGAAGGAGGGCGAAACACGCCAGTACGAGTAGCCTTTGTGAGGTCGAGTGATGCGTCTTCATCCTTTGACCTCTTTCGACGAAGCGTTCCACCCGACATCGGGCTATCAAGGTTTCAGTTTGACCCCTACGGGGTCTCCCTCTGTTGGGTGTTTCGAGTCGTTGGTTCGGAACCTGCGAAACCTCAAACGATTCAGCGTTCTCGATGATGTGATGGCAGGTCCGGTTTGGAAGAATATCTACCGCCTCAGCGATGAGCAGATCGCCAATCTAGATGAGGCGGAGGATAAGATGGAGATGATGGATATCAACGGGGCCGAGGAGATTCTTCTCGCAATGCTTGAGGACGATGCCAATTGCGTTCCAGTCCTCAACAATCTTGCACACATGAATGGTCGTTACCTATCCGATTTCGAGAAGGCGGTCGAGTTTTATGATCGAGTTCTGGAGATTGAACCTGACAATGCTTGGGCTCGAGATGAAAGGCGTCGGTACCAACGCTATCTGACATACGATTGAAACGCTCAGGCGCTCAGTTGGGTGACATCTCGCCACCTTAAACACCCTCGAGCATCGGGTTGATTCTAAGGTCGACGACCCTCACTTTCAAGGCGCGCCAGCGATGAGGCTCGGCTCGTGCACGAGGGCGCGATACTGATTGCAGGAGTCGGAGGACTCGGCTGCATCTGGGCGGATGCTGCGCATCGCGAATGCGATGGCTTAGCCGACCTTCTGCTCATCGATGCTGACGAATCGTCGTTCAGAGGCTCTGGTCAGGCCCATTGCCTACACCTCGATGCGGTTGGAGATGGCAGCGGTGCTGCTGCTCTGCCGACCCTAGCTGCCCACCGATTGAGCGAAGGATTCTCCTCGCTTGATCCACTCTTGGAGAAGGCCGAATTGGTCTTCATAATGGCTGGTTTGGGCGGCGGCACCGGCTCGGGCGCGGCGAATGAATTGGCTCGCTTGGCCCGCGCCCGGAACTGTCTTGTCTTGAGCATCGCAGGACTACCATTCGCAGAGCAACCCCTGCGATGCGCGATTGCGAATGCAGCTCTACCAGCGCTCGAGCAACAATCACACGTCTGCATACGCGTAAGCATGGAAAGACTGGCTTGGTATGCCCGAGCAAGGGATGCGGATTGGCAACAGGGATCAGGCTGGATTCAAGACTTGGTCGAGGGTCTTGTCACGACCCTCGCTAAGGTAGGTAAATTGAATCTCGATTTGATGGATCTGCGAACGGTGGTGGAACATTCCGGCGAAGCCACTTTGATCGTCGGAACCGGGACGGTTGTCGACCCGTCTAGTGTGGTTGAGGTTGCCCGTCGATCCCCGCTAGCGGAGGTCGATGTTTCTGGGGCGAGGGGTTGTTTGATTCAAGTCGAAGGTGGACCGGATATGACTCTAGCACACCTCAATTTATTGAGCGAATCTCTAGTCGATAGCCTACACCCAGATTGTCAAGTTATACTAGGTGCTCGAGCTAGCGATGAGATGGTTGGAAGGTTGCGATTGGTGGCCGTTGTAAGCGGCCTTTGAGTGTTCTAAACTCACTTTGGACATCGAAGAATGAGGATTAGTCAGTTCTCGCAGCGCGAATTGGTTAAGCGGATACCGCTTGCGATGTCCATGCCCAAACCACGCAAGGCCGCTCGTGGCAAGCATCGTTGGGTCGGAATTGAGTTTTCCAACATGTCTCTATCTAGGTCGGAAGTTGAGGCGAAGTTGACGGAAAAATTGGCTGCAATCGAGTTCCGATTATTTGATTGTAGCAATTCATCCGGTTCCACCCTGGCAATCATCAAGGTTGCGTTGGAGGATTTCGATTACGCGCGCACTTCCCTAGAACCGGAAGATGGAGTTGAATCGAAGACATCCTCAGGTAAGATACGACTGGTGAGAGAGAGAATGGGTCTTCCTCGTCCGGTCAGAAAGCGATGAGCAATCCACCTACATCGTCGGTTTGACTGAGTTCGTTGCCTTCGATTACCTGTAAGGTTCCGGAATCTCCCAAACCCAAGATTCGCACGGTGCTTTCTCCACTCCTAATCACAACACCTCTTGAGAGGGACCGAGCCATTACTCGCCAAGATTTGCTTCGCAATTGTTCTGGAGTTGTTTTGGGTATAGGAGGGGTCGAATCGAATAAGGAAGCGATTGAGGCATCGGCTCTCTGAAACACCTCACTCGTGGTTAGTTCACCTACAGTCTCCGTCCAGCCTGCGGTAGAAACTCCGTCTACTTCTCTAGGTCTTCGGTTCAGACCTACGCCGATTCTCACCCTGCCGTCATTGGAACTGGATTCGACTAGGATTCCTCCGGCTTTCCTTCCATCGAGAATGAGGTCATTCGGCCATTTCACATCCATCAAAAGCGTGTCTGCTAGACTCGCTCCGACCGCAGTCTGGATCAAGCCGGGTGGGTAGCGTTCGATGATTGATGGTTCGAGGCTCCAAGTCGCAGTCATGTCTCCGTCTGAAGAGGTCCAGGTTGAGTTCTGTCGTCCACGCCCAGATGTCTGAATTCCTGCGCGCAGTCTCAACCATCTGTCTCCGGAGAGTTTTCGTGCTGCGTCCATCGTTGATTCACACTCTTCGATGAAGGATTCTGGGGTGCCTGAGGCAGGCTTCCAGAAGGCCATTACTGCGAGGGTATCGTCTCCTATTCTCTGCTCTGCTAAACAGCGTGAAGACCACCCCCGTATCAGCCAGTCTTCAGGATTGCTCGGGCTCTCTGGGTCGAGGCGGAAAAGTAGGACGAAGGTTCGGTTTTCGGTCGAGGATTTTCCGAGCCCATCGAGCAGGGATTGTGACCAATTCGATTCAGGCTCGTCACCCAATGCGGCTTCCTCCAATGGACCCAGTGATGTCTCATCATCCAGAACTGGTTGAAGATAGGGCAGATTCCAAGCCACGACATCTACCTCCTCTGAGATATTCCACCCCTCTTCTCCGACCCCTCCTTCATCGATATTCATGAGATGGCTGACTCCGTTTGATTCAGCATTCCCTCTAGCAGCTGCAACAGCGAGGGGATTGACATCAACTGCAGAGACTCTCCACCCTTGCTTCGCCATCGCTATCGCAATGGCTCCCGAGCCGGTACCAATCTCTAGGAGGTGACCGGGTTCGCAGGTCAGTCGCCTCAGTGCTTCAATCATCAATCGAGTGTCTCGGCGAGGAGGGTAAACCGTCGGCGGAACAACCAACGCAATCGACTCCTCGTCATCGATTTGAAAGGAGACAACTTGGCTAGCGGAATCAGCCGCAAATTCAATCTCTCTCTCTATTTTGTCGAATCCCATTGAAATACCCCAGTTTTCGCAAACCTTTATCCATGAATGCCTAGACTTGGAATTCGTTCTCCCGACCCCCGCGGAGGGCAGCCGGTCCAGCCGTGCCTATGCTACGCATAGACCGTCACTTTCTTAAACACCCCCTCGGTCGGCGGATAGCCCAGCATCAGCCATGGGCCTGTAGCTTAGTCAGGTAGAGCGCCGGGCTTTTAATCCGGTGGCCGGGGGTTCGAATCCCTCCAGGCCCGCCTGACTAAGCCGCAGGCTTGCGGTTTTTCTGGGTCCGGGGGCGGCGCGAAATGGCAGTAAAAAGTTCAACCAAGAAGCGTCTCGTCGAGTTGGGTATTGCAACGGAGCATGCTCACAAGCTCGCCGACGATGCGAATATGGATGCGATCAAGAGAATGACAGTTGAGGAGGTCGCAGAGAAGGTCGGCCTTGCAACGGGGGATGCAACCCTCGAGAACATCATGTCCATCATTAGGGAGCACAACACCTCTCGGCGCCGCAGTCGATCTAGCAGAATCACAATCTCTCGCAAAGCTCTGGAACTCGACGATATCCCTCAGGGCGACGACCGATTCAACGTCCTGAACCACATTCTAGTCCCCCACCACGAATTGGTCGATGTCGATTCTGAGGTATCATCGCTAGCACCCTGGGGCCTTGAAGTCCCTGACAACGAAGGCGGCACCCGAATCGCCAAGGAATTGCTGCCCAAGATTCTCATCACTGACCCTGCGGTCCAAGCCATCAAGGAACAAGTCGAGGCCGAGGCTGACGACCTGCCTGCTGGTTGGCTGACGAATAGGGTCGTCAGAGTGGTACGATACAGCAGAGCTGCAGGATCGAGTACCGCTTACCGACTGATTGTGGAGAGCGCTTGAGGAGTTGATATCATGAAGGAAATAGTAGAGAGTTACTTCCAGCAGCGAAGTCTGGTCAACCACCAACTAGCATCTTACAACGATTGTATCCCCTCGACAGACGGCAAACTAAGTCGAATGGAGAGGATTGTTCGCAACATCCGCATCGGTACTGATGAGCCAGTCGAAGACGACGATGGCGGAATCATCAAACTCGACGTTCTCGACAAGGAGATAGTCATCCGGATGAAGAACATCCACATAGGCCGACCGACCATCAAGGAGGCCAACGGCGCGGAACACCCAGCAACTCCTCTCGAGTGCCGACTCCGCAAGCTTACCTACTACTCACCAGTCTTCTTGGACTTCAAGATCCTCAAATGGGAAAATCCGAACGATCCCAATCCGACTACGGATGTCGAGCCGCGCGTCCACATCGGCAACCTGCCAATAATGGTGCGCTCAGGCCAGTGCAACCTGCACGCTAACCATATTTCTCACCTATGTGGAGACGCCGACCGCAAACTCACCCCTCAATCCTCAACGGAGGATGCCGACCGCCTCACAGAATTACTACGCCGCGCCGGCGAAGACCCGCTCGACCCTGGTGGCTATTTCATCATCAACGGAACCGAGCGAGTCCTCATCTCGATGGAAGACCTTGCACCCAACCGAGTTACCGTTGAGAAGAACAAGAAGTACGCTCACGAAACCGAGGTTGCTAAGATTTTCTCGCAGAAGGACGGTGTGCGCAAGCCACTGAACATCGAGAAGCGCCGTGATGGGATGCTCATGGTGAAGATTCCAAGCGCTGGGACAACTCCGATCCCAGTCGTTCTACTGATGCGCTCCCTAGGTATGGAGAATGACAAGGAGATCTTCACGGCAATCGCTGGTCCTGCGGAGGCGATGAAGTACACAGTCGCTAACCTCAACGATGTCAAGGATAACGAGGAGTACAACGTCGAGACTTCAGAGGAGGCTCTTCAGTGGCTTGAGAAGAAGTTCGCCGCTGGTCAGCAGAAGGAATATCGTGAGGCTCGCATCCAGAACCTACTCGACAAGGAATTGCTACCTCACTTGGGTTCGGCTCCCGAGCACCGTGAGAAGAAGGCAATCTTCCTCGGACGAATCGTCCGCCAGGTCCTTGAAATGGCAATCACAGACCGTGATCCCAACGACAAGGATCACTATGCGAATAAGCGAGTTCGACTTGCAGGAGACCTCGTCGAGGACCTGTTCCGAGTCAGCCTACAGCAACTCGCTCGTGACCTGAAGTACCAACTCGAGCGACACCACAACCGCAAGCGTGAACTCCGTATCACTGCCTGCCTTCGCCCAGACGTTTTGACCCAGAAAATAATGCACGCTCTCGCAACTGGAAACTGGGTCGGCGGCCGCAGCGGTGTCAGCCAACTGCTCGACCGAACCACATACCTCGCAGCACTTTCACACATGCGCCGTGTTACCAGCCCGCTGGTCCGCAGCCAACCACACTTCGAGGCTCGTGACCTTCACCCAACTCAATGGGGTCGCTTATGCCCTAACGAGACTCCTGAGGGTCAGAACTGCGGTCTAGTCAAGAACGCGGCTCAGATGATTGACGTCTCGGAAGAAGTACACGAGAGCGACGTCAAGGAATTGCTCCGCGAGGCTGGAGTGGATTCGTCTCCTGCCGGCTGGGCAGAGGGTTCGAGAGTCCACGTCAACGGAGATATCTTCGGACTTCACAAGAACGCTGCTAAGCTAGTCAACCAATTCAAGCGCCGCCGCCGACAGGGCAGAATCCGACCAGAAGTCAGCATCCGCCACGATTCAGCAAATCGTGACATCTACATCAACACAGACCGCGGTCGTATCCTTCGTCCACTCCTCGTTCTTGAAGATGGAGACTTGACTCTCTCAACTGAGCACCTCGAAAAGGTACGCTCGGGAGAGTGGACCTTCAATGACCTCGTCTCAAGCGGAGTCGTCGAGTGGGTCGACGCTGAGGAAGAGGAAGATCTCCTCATCGCACCTCGTCCATTTGACCTACCTCCATACTCGCCAAAGCACAACCGCCCAATCAATCCAGCAATGGTTGAGTGGGTTAATCTCGGCGAGGAGCAGATTACTGAGGCGCACCTACGAGCCGAGGTCAAGTTGCCTAATGGCGAGGCTGTAATCGAAGAATTCAAAGTTCCTCTGAAGTATTACCAAGAGGAGCTCGACACCCTGCGCCGCAAGCAGAAGAGGAACAATACTGTGCTCATCTACACCCACGTAGAGATTGACCCACAGTTGATTCTCGGAGTCTGTGCATCTTTGGTTCCATACCCTGAGCATAACTCCACCCCGCGCGTTACTGGTGGAACTGCGATGGTCAAGCAGAGCCTCGGCCTACCGTCGGCAAACTACCGACTACGCCCAGACACACGTATGCACGTGATGCACTATCCTCAGCAGTCAATCGTCGGTACGCGGTCGATGAAGACGACGAATTTCGCTCAGCGCCCTGGTGGCCAGAACTTCGTCGTCGCGATTCTCAGCCACCATGGATACAATATGCAGGACGCAGTCGTCATGAACCGCGCCGCAGTCGAGCGTTCGCTCGCCCGCTCCTCCTTCATGCGTACCTACAATGCTGAGAACAAGCGCTTCCCTGGTGGTCAGGAGGAGCGCATCGAAATCCCAGGAACAGGCCTTGACGAGGTCAAGGGCCTGAAGTCATGGGAGAGTTACACCCACCTCGAGCGCGATGGTCTACCAACGCCTGAGACTTTCCTGACCAGCATCGGTGGAGAGACCAGCGTACTTGTCGGAAAGACCAGCCCACCACGATTCCTCGAGGAGTCCCACGGCCACTTCCTGCAAGCTCAGGAGCGCCGTGAGTCCTCAATGATGGTCCGCAACGGTGAGGCTGGATGGGTAGACAACGTCTATGTCACAGAGTCACTCGATTCCGGACTTCTGTGCCGAATCACTCTCCGCACTGAGAAGGTCCCTGAACTCGGCGACAAATTCGCCAGCCGACATGGACAGAAGGGAATCATTGGTCGTCTCGTGGACGAGAAGGACATGCCTTTCACCGTAGATGGTATAGTGCCTGACCTCATCATCAACCCACACGCGATTCCATCGAGGATGACCGTCGCCCACGTTCTAGAGATGATCGGCGGCAAGGTCGGAGCAATGGAGGGTCGAAAGATCGATGGAACCGCATTCAGCGGAGAGAAGGAAGATTCGCTTCGCTCCGGTCTTCTGCGCAACGGCTTCGCTCACACCGGTCGCGAGTCGATGGTAAGCGGTGAGACTGGTGAGGCATTCCAAGCTGAAATCTTTACTGGAGTCATCTTCTACCAGCGCCTACACCACCTTGTGAGCAGCAAGCTGCATGCCCGCAGCCGCGGTCGTGTGCAAATTCTCACACGCCAACCCACAGAGGGTCGTGCGCGGCAGGGTGGTCTTCGATTCGGTGAGATGGAGCGCGATTGTCTGATCGCACACGGAGCCTCGATGGTCATCAAGGACCGACTCTTGGATGAATCTGATGGCTGGCCGCTAATGGTCTGTAACAACAGCGGATGCGGCCACATCGCCTACTATGATTGGAAGAGGCGCACTCCGGTGTGCCCGGTTTGTGGTGACCGAGCAGATGTTCACTCGGTCCAAACTTCCTATGCCTTCAAGCTGCTTCTGGATGAAATGAAGAGTCTTGGAGTTGCCATGAGACTTGAGCTGGAGGACCAGAGATGAGCGCCCGAGGAGTAGCCAAGATCCCAAAGAGGATCGATTCGATCAAGTTCAGCCTAATGGATCCAAACGAGATCCGTAAGATGTCGGCCGTTGAGGTCAAGACAGCTGATACCTACAAGGACGACGGCCACGCCTACAAGCAAGGTCTGATGGACCCGAAGATGGGAGTTATCGACCCTGGAATTCGCTGTGAGACCTGTGGTAACAAGCACGACGAGTGCCCGAGTCACTTCGGGCACATCGCACTCGAGCTTCCTGTGATGCACATTGGATTCACCGCGCTAATCAAGACCGCACTGAAGTCGACTTGCAATGAGTGTAGCCACGTATTGCTGCACAGCGCCACTGACACTCACCCTCTTGACCCAGAAAAGTCGGAGCAGGACTACTACCGTGACCGAGTCAATGATGTAATGCGCAAGCACGGAGTCGGTTCGACCGAATTCAAGAAGATCATCAAGGAGATAGAGAAGGAATGCTCGAGCGCCAAGCGTGCTATCTGCATGCACTGCGGCTCTGAGCAGGGCAAGATTATGCTCGACAAGCCGACCACCTTCAAGGAGAAGAAGAAGGAAAAGGGTGAACACAAACTGAACGCTCGTGACATCCGCGAATGGCTCGAGAAGATTCCTGACCAACACTTGATATTCCTCGGAATGGACAGTGCTTCAAGCCGACCTGAATGGTCGATTATGAAGGTTCTACCAGTTCCTCCAATCACCGTTCGTCCATCGATTACTCTCGACAGCGGCGACCGCTCGGAAGACGACTTGACACACAAGTTGGTCGACGTGCTGCGAATCAATCAGCGACTTCGAGAGAACCGTGACGCTGGTGCTCCACAGCTGATCGTCGAGGATTTGTGGGAACTTCTGCAGTACCACGTTACGACTTACTTCGACAACCAAACCAGCGGAATTCCACCCGCTCGTCACCGCTCCGGCCGCCCGCTGAAGACTCTCTCGCAGCGTCTGAAGGGCAAGGAGGGCCGCTTCCGCAGCAACCTATCTGGAAAGCGCGTGAATTTCTGCGCTCGAACAGTCATCAGCCCAGACCCGAACCTCGGAATCAACGAAGTCGGTGTTCCTGTACAGACTGCTAAGGAACTCACGGTTCCAATTAGAGCAACGAGCAGGAACCGAGAACAACTACGCCGAATGATTCTGCGTGGACCTGATGTTCATCCTGGCGTGAATTACATCATCCGTGGTGATAACTTCCGCGTTCGCATCACCGACCGTACGAAGTACATTTGGGCAGGATTCCGATGTCTCAACGCAGAGTGCCACTCCGGCAGCGATGAAGAGCCATACGCTGGATACCGTCCAGACCTCAACACTGTGCTTCCCGCACCTAATTTCCTTCCGGGTCTTGAGCTCATGAAACAGATGCGCCGTAATGCTCTTGGCGAGCTGGAAGACGTTTGGTCTGTCGATCTCGATTCCACCATCGCTAACCTAAGAGGGGAGGATGAGAATGGACGACCACTCGCCGAGGACGACCCACGCGCAGTGATTCACCAGCGCTGGGTCTGGGAGCAGAACCACCCGGATGAGTACCTTCCAGACCACCTCGAAGTGAATTGCCCTCACTGCGGCAGTCCATCCATCGAGGACGAGTACGGGGAGGTTTACCGAACTGAAGTCGAAGACAGACTATCGGTCTATGACAGAGACGGCAACCCACGCCCAGGAGTCATCGTCGAGCGTCACTTGATCGATGGCGATGTTGCAATCTTCAACCGACAGCCATCACTACACCGCATGTCGATGCTGGTTCACGAAGTCCGTGTCATGCCTGGCAAGACATTCCGCTTCAACCTCGCAGACTGTACTCCATACAACGCGGACTTCGACGGTGACGAGATGAACCTGCACGTCATTCAGTCCGAGGAGGCACGCGCTGAAGCCAAGATTCTGATGCGCGTACAAGAACACATCATCACTCCGCGATACGGAGGTTCGGTCATCGGAGGAATCCACGACCACATCTCGGGAGCGTACTTGCTGACCCACGGTGAGCGAATCCTCCCGGCCGCCCTTGCCATGGAAATCCTTGGCTCGGTCGGATGGGACGGAGAACTACCAGAAGAGGTCACCAGCAAGGACGGAATCGTCGGATTCCGCGGCAGTGACCTCCTGAGTTTGATCGTCCCAGCCGGCTTCAAGTTGGGTTATACTAGCCGAAGCGGAGACGAAGTCAAGGTGACCTCTGGCGGAGATGTCAGTGGTACCATCGACAAGCGCGGAATCGGAGCTGAGGACGGTCGTCTCCTCGATGCGGTCGTTCAGACTCACGGAACCGACCGCGGAGCGGAATTCCTCAATCGCATGACCAAGATGACAATCGCCATCTGCACATCGAGTGGATTCACCACAGGTATCGATGATGAAGACCTTCCCTCAAGCGCTAAGGCCGAGATTGCTGAAATCAATGTCCGCGCTAGTGAAGAGGTCGATGCGGAGCTGGCCAAGTTTGGCAATGACGGCCGACGTTACGAGACTCGCCCAGGTCGTACCCCACTCGAGACTCTCGAGGAGAACATCCTGCAGATTCTCGACTCGGCAAAAGCCGAGTCGGGTAATGTCGCGAAGTCCTACCTAGGTGATGACAACTCTGCCGTTATCATGGCTACATCTGGTGCCCGTGGTTCGATGGATAACCTAGCGATGATGGCAGGCTCAATCGGTCAACCAAAGGTTCGTGGAAAGCGCTTGGAGCGCGGTTACCAAGAGCGGGTCCTATCGCACTTCCCACGCGGGGTCAAGGGGGCTGAGGAGAAGGGATTCGTCGCTTCGTCCTTCAAGAAGGGACTCGAGCCAACCGAGTTCTTCATGCTCTCAGTCTCAGGACGCGAGTCCCTCGTCGACACAGCGGTGCGTACCTCGAAGTCGGGATATATGCAGCGCCGACTGATCAACGCTATGGACGACCTGAAGGTCTCCGATGATGGCAACGGATCGGTCCGCAACACCGCTGACCGCATCATCCAATTCGAGTACGGTGAGGATGGAATTGACCCGGCTCGCAGCCGCAAGGGTCTACCATTCGACATTACCAAGGTTCTCGATGATGCTCTCGGAGGTGATGAGTGATGGTAGTCAAGAGTGCAACAAAGAAGAAACTCATGGATCTCGGTATCGCCGAAGAATTCGCTCACCGGCTTGCCGATGACCGAAAGTGGGACGATGTGAAGATACTCACAGCCGGAGAGATTGCACAAATTTGTGCCACCGACTCTGGTATGGCTCAGAAAATCACCGAAGTCATCCAAGGTTCAACCAAGTCGGCTCAGAAGGAGAAGGCAGCAGAGAAGACCATGATTCGCCGACAGCGAGCCACAGCCTCTCGCCGCCGAGCCAAGAGTGTCTTGCCTCTACAGGCATACGATGCTGAAGACAAGATGGTTCAGATCCACCGAGACCTCGATATCCACAACCCGATGTTCGTCAGTCTCTCGGATGCTGCAGTCTCTGAGAACGTTCGCATTTCGCCCAAGACGATCAACGACTTGGTCGAAGGATTACTCTCCCGTGGCAAGAAGAAGCTCACCTCCGCCGAGGCTCGCAAGGTCGTCAACTGTGCGGCCTCAGACATGTCACTATCTCGAGTCGACCCGCATGAGGCTGTCGGTATCACCACCGCACAGTCAATCGGAGAGCCGGGAACTCAGATGACGATGCGTACCTTCCACTATGCTGGTGTGGCTACTGTCAACGTCACTCAGGGTCTACCTCGTGTCATCGAGATTGTCGATGCTCGCAAGGTTCCAAAGACGCCTACAATGAAGGTTTACCTCGAAGAGACAGATGCGAAGGGCAAGCCCCTTCGCACTGAGGAAAAGAAGGTTCAGGCAATCGCTGCCGCAATTGAAACAACGACCACTCGCGACATCGCCTCAATCGACGTCGATGTAGCGCAGCGACACCTTAACCTTGAGCTGAACCGTGCTAATCTAAGACTCAAGAAGATGACTGGTGCAGAGGTCCGTGACAAGTTGTCGCGAGCTCTACGCCTTTACATCCAAGCCGATGATGAGGACAGACCTAAGGTGCTCAAGGTCATCCCTGGTGTAACCAAGGAAGATGACCTTGCTGACCTCGCTAACGATCCACCTACCTACACCGCTCTCCTACAATTGGAAGATAAGGTGAAGAAATTGCGATTGAAGGGTCTACCCGACATCGTTCGCGCCAATGTCCAAGGTCCAAATAGAGACACTGGCGAGTACTATATTGCAACAATCGGTTCTAACTTGTCCAAGGTCAGCATGTTCGCTGGAGTCGACCGAGGTCGAACCTACACCAACAATATCAACGAAATCTACGGTTACTTGGGAGTCGAGGCTGCCCGTCAGGCAATCATCAATGAGATGAAGGACACACTGGAAGGAGCTGGTCTCGATGTCGACGTTCGCCACTTGCTCACAGTCGCAGACGTGATGACTAGCGAGGGTGAGGTTCGAGCCATTGGACGTCACGGTGTCAGCGGAACTAAGCACAGTATTCTGGCTCGTTCTGCTTTCGAAGTCACAGTCAATCACCTGCTGCGAGCGGGTGTAATCGGCGAGCGGGACGAACTACGTGGAGTTACAGAGAACGTCATCGTGGGTCAACCAGTCGCGCTCGGAACAGGAAGTGTAGAATTATTCTACATCCCAGAAGAGGCCAAGGCCTGAAGGAGGAATTCAAATGGATCTAGCAAGACAATTGAAACTAGGAATCACTACTGGGACCGTCCTTTTCGGGCAGCGCCAGACCACGAGCGCATGCAATAAGGGAGATGCCCGACTAGTTCTAGTCGCAGCGAATTGTCCTGAGGATTACATCTCGAATCTTACATCCAGCCACCCAGATGTCCCGGTACACCGAGTGACCATGGTCAACCGCCAGCTCGGTGCAGCCTGTGCAAAGCCATTCCCAGTCAGTGCGCTGTGTGTGGTGGATCCGGGCCAGTCCGAGCTATTGACTCTGAATTCGAATCTCTAATTCGCTAACGGATTGCCACAAGAACACTCCCTTCGGGGTGCTGATTGCTTGTTGTAGGGGTGCCCTTGAAGGGGCGAGCGACCACCACGTGTCATGGATGACATCGTCGGGGATCTGTTGAATCTCCGCGGTGTTCGATTGCTCGAAGCCAGTGGCATCTCTCCCACAGTCGGATTCAGATGCCTGGGATTAGCCGAGCGCATACCGGAATTCGATGATGAAAATGGTGCCTCTGTACATGTCTGGCACGTCACTTCGGGATTATTGCCAGTAAGTGTTGCTGAGGCTGAGCGTTGGCTCGTCGATGCTCCGACTGGCGCTCATTGGATACTCAGTGAGAGAGAATTCGACCCGGCTGCCAGAGAGTTGCTCGGGTCGCGACTGAGGCTGGAATTATGGGAACCTGAAACCCTCAGTCGATGGATTGGTGAGGCGATTCTTCGAGGTGACTTGAAGGCCGGAATCGTCAGTGACGACCCGCCTTTGATTGATTCGTTCAATCAATCTGATTTGGATAATGAATCGAAAATCACACCGATTTCAAGGCTGGTATTGCAACCACTCGTGGACTTGGACGAGTGGTTGATTCAGCGAGGCCTCGAATTTGTCGAGGCCACGCCAATTCTTCTCGAAGCGAATATATGGCAAGTCGAGGGCTCTCTGATAAGCCCGGATGGGACTCGTGAGAATTCTACTTGGAAGGTTCTCGAGGACCCGTGGGCGGGTAGGTTGGAATTGTATGAGGAATCAGACATCCTTTCCACGAAGCCAGCCTTGCGTCTGATAGAGGGTGATTCGCAATCATGGCTACGAGAGGACGATTTGCGAACGATGTTGGTGGGTATTCTCGAGACGCGAAGACAGAAGCAACAGGAATCTGAAGAGGGGAGCACGGTGAGGAGTACGATGCTTGAACGATGGACCTTCGATTCGCATGGCGCGATTCTTGAAGCATTACCAACAGCGATTCCTGCTTGGGTGATCGACCACGACCGTGGCCGCGAGATTCTCCATTCGAGAAATGGTAGAACTTACGAAATCAATTCCGCTGAAGAGCCATGATTTCGTCTGTTGAGAGGGTATCTCCAGACATTAGACGCGTCATCAAATCAGCAACTTCGACCTGCTCATCATCATCGACTCCGCCCTTCTCGCGAGCATCAAGAGCCTTCAGCAGGTCCTGCATCGAGTGAATACAGCGTAGTGAAACGATATACCGCCCGTGCAGTGAATCGGCTTCGCGCTTGGCTCGAGTGACTCCGGCTTGGGCAGAGTTTGCTTTGTCGCGAAGTCGATCGACCTCTTCTGATAACTCAGCCATGAGGTCGTGCGCTTCTTGAGCGTTGGAGACTGCCTTCTTGACATTCTTGTGAGCCTCTTCCTGCTTCTTCTCGGCGTTCCTCAATTGAATCTTGAGATCACGGATGCCGCCATCGGACTTGCTCTCTTTCGCCTCGCGAAGTTCTTGAGCGAGGCGCTTCATCTTCATCATGTAATCTCGTTCCTTCTTACCTAGGAATTTCCCTTCCGAAAACAAGCGCTCAAGCCGTTCCATCTCGGTCTTGATACGTCCTGGAGAACGAGATTTGTCAGGCCTCTCTTGTTGTTTCTCATCCTGGCCTTGTTCGGCGAGTTTTTCTCTGAATTCCGTGCGGATAGCCTTCAATTCATCAGTCTTCTCAGACCTATGGTCCTTGAGGTCTCGAACCGTCTGATTCGCTTCATCGCGCAAAGCCTTCTGGTTCTGTACTTCAGTGATGAGTTCCTTTACTTGGCGGTTCAGTTCGTTCCTCTCGTCTAGAAGTGTACGAACCTTCGCATTCCATTGGTCGCGTTCCTCGCGATTGTAGGATATCTGTTCTTGGATATCTTCGCAGCGAGGTTGGAGGTGTCCTCGGATTTCGTTACCCTCCATAACCAAGCAATCGCCTCCTGCGGCCGTTCGTCCGACGTTTTCCATATAAGCGCATAGGAGGACTCTCGAAACCAGTTCAGTCCACTCATTCTCTCCTTGTTGCGGAGTTTCCTCGTCTAGGTCCACCGCGTGTGACACCTAGTCTGCGCTTGCCTTTCTTCCCACTCTTCCCTCGCCTCGGTTGAGGTGCCTCAGAGGATTGAGTTTGTTTGCTCTCGGTCGCTATATCCATCAAGCCACCAGAGTCGAGCAGTGCGGTCAATTCATTAGCGTTCAGAGAACCGCCACTGCTCGCCCTATCCTTGACATCGGCGAGGCGAATTCTTCCACCTCGCCCACCGGTGATCTTGAGGTATGAGCGCAAGCGACCAGCTTCTCTTCGTAGGTCCTTGCGCTGTGATTTGATCGCGTCGAGCCGCTTGTCGATACCACTGATAGCGCGGCTCATTTTGCGAATTTCGCCGCGAGTGACCTTGTCAGTGTTCAATTCACTACCTTCGGTTACATTCTCTGCGGTGGTTTCCTGAGTTTTTCGGGTTGCATCCAGATCGGTGGTAATCTTGCGCAATTTTTCCACCTCTGTGATGTAAAGTGCGTGGGCATTCTCGGCCTCTCGCTTCCTCACGACGGCTGCTTGTAGTTCGAAGAAGCGTCGGAAGGTATCCAACTCTCGGTTGAGTGTCGGTACTGCGGTCAGGTCGTTATCAATCGTCGTAAGTTTGGTGTAGGTATCGGCCAGCCATTCCTCAAGTACAGTCGCTGGTGGTGGGATCGATTGATTCACTCGGTCGCGCAATTGCCGATTTTTGTCGGCTTCCTTCTTGACTTTGTGGAATTGATTCAGGAGTGCCTTGCGCTCCGAATTCGCTTCCTCGATATTGCCGACTGCGGAGCGTAGAGACTTCACCAAGTCAACTTGTGAGCGACGATCGGTTCTCAGTGAATTGAATTCGTCCTCGAGCGAACGCAATTGACGATCCAAGTCTGCTGACTTTTCCTCGATCTCATCATGAGGCAGCGCCTCGAGGTCTTCGAACAGACCATCACTCATTATTTTTCACCTCCAGATTCGGATTCGGTGGTCGAGGCTGGTTTGGAATTCGAAGACTTGGGACGGGATTCCTTCTTCTTGGAACTCTTGACAGACTTCTTCTCCTTGGGGGGTGATTTTCTCGCGAAGGAGGAATCTCCTCCCTCTGACACCTTCTGCTTGGCAGCCATCAGGTCTGGGAAGCCCATCCCCAATGCTCCGTAACCATCTACCAAGCGTCGCTCCCAGTGGCTTATTGCATCGTCAGATTGGGCGAGCAATTCCTTGGCTCGGTCTAGTTGTCTGCGTACCTCTCGGAGTTCGCTTTGCATCGCGACTTTCTTTTCGTGCAGAGGTTGAGCTTTCTCGACCAACTTCAACATCTCACGGTGCGATTTATCAGCGATTTTGAACAGATGAGACATCTCGCGCCGCGAATCAATGTAATCCGCCATCTCCGGATTAGAGTCGCGTCGCTGTTTTAGCCACTTCTCGTTCTGTTCGATCAATTTCTTGCGGCGATCGATCATTTTCTTCTCGGCCTTATGATCGAGGGCGGATGTCTGGATACTCTCTTCAATCTCATCGAGTTCCTCAAAGAGCTTCTCCTTTTTCCAATCCGGGTCGAGATTCACCATGCCTCCAGATTCGACCAGAGTATCTCGATGGCCTCGGACCGTGAGAAGCAATTTTCGAGCCTGAGTTTGAGCATCGTCACGCCCACTCTTCAGAGAAGCGACGGAATCGTTCGCATTCTTATGATTCTCAACCGCCCTTGCGACCTTCGGAGCGAGGTTCTGTTCTTCCGCCTCAAGGGTTCTGATGACCGTTGGTAACTGGTCCTTCAATAGGTGACGACGGTCGAGCAAAGCCTTCGCCAACTGCTCAGGCGTGACCTGCAACAGAGTCTCTGCGTCCATGGGCATCCGGCCCAAATTGGAATCTGCAATAAAGGTCACTACGTGACCTTGAACTAGGGTTTGCTTGATACGCTTCACAGCGCCGAGTGCGGTCGATGAAGACTAGGCGAAGCCATCGCCACATCCTCATGGTTTGTGCTGTGGCGCTGTTTCTCGTCGGAATGGCATCCTCTGTCGAAGCCGAGGATCGCTTCACAATCGAAGCTTCAAGCGAATGGGAGGTCGTGTACATCGACGCATCGACGGGGCTTCAATCAGGAAATGCTTCTGCCTTCTCTGGAGACCATATACAACTCTCCATCGAGATCTCAAATTCGGATACCAGCGCCGGACACGATGAATGGTCGTTCAGCATCGTACTGAATGGTGAATCCTCACCCAACCTCACCGGATTCCTTGATGGGTCTGAGGAACTTGTAACCGTCAACATCTCATTCGGTCCGATGCCAGAAGGAGAGGTCCATCTCGTCTTCTCGATAGATTCCAACATTCAGTCCAGAACCTTGGTTCTGCCAGTCGAACCTAATCCGCTGAATCTGACAGCAGCCGGCTCGCCTGAAATCGCACTCATCGGAGAGCCAGCTCACGTCGGCGACACTTTGACTGCGTCGATTCTAGTCCACAATCAAGGTACTTCGCCCCAGATGGTCCAATTGGAATTGACGCCGGAAGGTGGGGCTTCGATTCTCGGCGAGCCGATTTCAATCAATCCCGGTTCGAGTAGAGAAGTCTCTACCTCATTCATACCAGATGCAACTGGTCCATTGGAGATATATTGGCGAGTCCACTCAGCCGATGGCGGCGTGGCTCGTGAACTAAACGGCAGTACATCGGTGGAGATCATCGAATCACAAAGCATGACTTTGGTTGTTGATTCGACGAATTGGGATCTAACCAATGGCCTTGACACAGAATTGTCACTCTATCTTTCAGAGGGTCGTTCGAGATTAGTCAATATTGAGGTGTCCATGCTCGATCAAACGGTTGAAACCATTCTCCAATCTTTTGAATTGACCCTCGACCCAGGTCGCCGCCAACTCTCATTCTCTTTGGGTGATCCGTCTGCTTCCTCGTTGATTTTCACGGTCGAGGCGGTCGATTGGACCGCCTCGCAGAATCTTGAGGTGTACCACACGCTTACACCCCCTACCTTAGACCTGAACGTAGCGTCTTCGGGAGTGGAGGACCCACCTAAAACCGGAGAGCAAGTATCCATTCCCTACGTATTGAGCAATGATGGGAATACACCCTCACTTGTTGGAGAGGTCCGCGTAGTGCGTACGTCTGACGGAATGGTTCTAGACAGCAAATCCACGTCTGCAGTTGGGCCTAGCGACTCGATATCTGGCACGCTTACAATCAATAATTGGCCCGATTCTAAGGTCGTCGAGGTTGAGATTCTATGGATGACGAGTGGTATATCTGAGAGCAAGTTACTCGAGATCGTCTCCTATAGCGATGCCGAATCGGGAGCCGAACTCCCCTTCGATCTAAGCGCAGCGATTTACGGTGCGGTATCAGGCCTAGTCTTGGTGATGTTCATTCTCGTTCTCTATCGAACCGTCTCAGAACGTGTAGCTGATACCGGAGAATCACGGTTCAATCGAATGCGCGAGGCGAGAGGCGAACGCAAGAAAGCCGCAGCGGCCGAGAAGCGTCAGATCAGTTGCCCCCAATGCGCTCAGGACTTGAGTATACCAGCAACACATTCTGGAGCGGTGAAGTGTCCTGCTTGCACCGGTCGATTCACGGTCGAATCAACTACCTCGACCGAACAGCGAATAGAATCTCAAGTCGAGGAGGAACCACACTCATCAGCAGTTCCCTCCCCACCGAGCCAAGTCCATCCGACGAGCAGTATCACAGAGCCTCAGTCGTCCGGTCCGATGGCACGTTCGATGACAGATTTGCTTGAGTGCCCATCTTGCGATCAAACGCTGAAGGTGCCAATTGAGCGCCGACCGGTGAAGGCGCGTTGTCCAGCATGTCGGTCCGAGTTCATCGCGGAGGTTGGAGGGGAATGATTGGAAAACTCAGTGAGGTGATTTGCTGATGACTGAACTCAGTGAATTTGAGGAGATGTACCTCAAGCGAATGTTTGAGATACACTCCGATCAGCCAGATGCGATTGTCAAGACCTCGATGCTGGCTGACTCCATGCGTGTAAGCGATGCATCAACCACAGAGATGATTCAGCGCCTGGCAAGCCGAGATCTCGTCACTTACATCCCCTACAAGGGTTCGCGCCTAACCCCTGAAGGATTCGCTAAAGCATCTCAGATTAAACGGCGCCAATTACTGCTTGAGATGCTTCTCTCCGACATCATCGGCTACGATGGAGATGTGCAAGCTGCTGCCTGTGAGATGGAACACTCGATTGATAGCAATCTTGAGGCGGCCATCGACAGATTGCTTGGATACCCCGAACGCACGCATACTGGTGAGCGCATACCACTGGTGTCCCGCAGAGTCGACCCAGCGGTCAAAGCCCCTCTGCTACCGGTAGCGAATATGCCCGAAGGAAGTTCGGGCAGGATTGAATTCATCGCGCTTGATGGACAGGACGCACGAACTCTCGAGACTCAAGGATTGGCGGTCGGTGCGCGATTATCGCTGAGCGAGGGTTCTGTCAAAGTCGATGACTTGCCTATTTCACTCTCACAAGCGCTTTCAAATCATATTCTAGTTCGGTTGGAGGTCTTGTTGAATGAATGATTCTGAGGACGCTACCGGACAGGATGGATCACCATTTGAGGAGGAGACCTCCAGCCTCGATGATGCACTTTCCGCTTTAGCTGAAGAGGTCCTTAACGACACTCCCCTCGACCCGACTCTCGATGCTTCTCTCGAGAGCGTGATTAGGTTAGGCGAATCAGTTAATGGAAAGAGCAGCACACCTCCCGTCGCTGGACCGATAGATGGACTACGGATGCAAGAAAGGACGCTTCTTCGCATCGATAGGTTGCTCATCAGTGGCGGTGCACGATTTGTTCTATTTTTACCGCTAATCGTGATAATCAACTTCGGATTAGCTCATTCGTATCGGAATTCGACTCCTGAGTGGTGGTTGTTGCATATGCAGGACGTCGCGCCTGTTGAGATGCATTTGGGAATACATTTCCTCTCACTTTTCATCCTCGTCGCAGACATTACGCTGCTCCTTCTGCTTTTCCGTCTGCTGACTGTCACACGCACTATTTTCAGGCATGAGGCTGAGTCTTTGACTACGGCGGGACTGACTTTCAAGAGCTCGCATGGATATGCTGAGATGCGGGCGACAATCAATGGCTCCCGCCGACAGTTGGCGGCAACACTCACATTCTTGGTGCTGGCAGTCATTTTCCTCGCCGTAGCGCTGCGCTTGGCGCCGGATGGCGATTTATCACCGCGTTTGGTGGCTCTCTCGACAGGAACTTTGCTAGCCGGGCATGGTACGTTCCTAGTCTCGAATCAAGCCCGATTCAATGCCAATGAGCCGTGGGGGATGCTGAACGCCTTCTCGCCCCCGATTCATCCGGCATTGTTGCGCCGACCATTCTCAGATGTGATTAGGGCGCACATCGATCCTCTGCTGGCGGTGCGGATATCCGAGTATCTACGCACCGTCGAAGCAGAGGTGAAGGAAGGACATTCAAGGACGCAGATGCAGGAGACTCTTCTGCATCTGTTGCATCTGCGGCGGAACTCACTCATCGATGAGCAACAGTTCCGCAACGCCCTCGCCCCGATGATAGATTCAGATTCGATTGACCGATTATTCGACCATCCGGAGTTGGGAGAGGAGACTTGGGACCGCCTACTGTCTCGGGCGATGGCTGATTGCACCCCTTTCTTCCGCTTGCATGACCGACTACACATGCGCCAACAAACGGGCCGCAGTGGTACGGTATGGTTCGATGTCGACATGGAAAATCTAGTAGTCGGACCTGCGAATCTATTCGCCTTCATACTCAATCAGACAGACGAGGCTCAGGACTTGATCCTGCGCGTTCAAACTCCTGATTTTAGGCCCAACGAATGTGAGTACAGATTACGCGTTGACCCACACGAATCCATCGCATTCGACGGGCTTGATCAGCCTCCACTCACCCTGACCCTCCCAAGACTGCTCGCCTCAACCCGAATCATCTGGCAAAGCCTGCTACCTGCGGGCACGGGCGAATCGACGCTGACTATCCGACTCGAAGACCCCGATGGCAACCTAATTTCTGGACGCGTTCTCACAGTCCATATTCGCTCAGACCTCTTCACACGTCTACGCATGACGACCGGGGCTGTCTTCATTGTCGGCGCGATTATAGCGCTACTCTCCCCCATTCTACCATTCATCGCCTCGGTCCTCGGACTGTGAGGAATCAGCAGGTCCATTCAAGAGGGAAACCCTCGTCGCCCGCCCGTGTCGGAAGAGTCCACTAATCCAGACGACGACCTGAGGAGTCGTCTACATGCGATGGAGACTAAGTTACGTCGCATGCGCGAGCAGCGAAATGGACACAACGAGAATGCTCGCAGGGCTGCCGATTCGCGCAATGCGGTCCAAGAGCAAGCTCGCAGCCTGCGCGAATCGATCGACGAGGCCAAAGAGCGCCAGAAGGAAATCCGCGACCGTGCTCGAGTTCACAAGGCTCGTCGAGACGAAATCCAATCCCATATCCGCGAACTCATTGCCAAGAAGCGAGGGCGTAGGGATGAGGAGCGAGGGGCCAAGTCTGTAGTCATCGAACTTTCAGAAACCGAGGGGCAGATCGAGCGAATCGAACGAAGGTTGGAGACCGATGGAAGACTGAAACTCGAGGATGAGAACAAATTGCTCAAAGAACTCAAGAAACTCATTGGCAAGCGCAACGAATTGCTTCCAGCGGTCAAGGAACACGAGACGATCACAATCGATTTGGGCGATATGGACGAGTCGATTACACGATTGAAGGCAGAGGCAGACGCTGAACATCAGGCCATGATCGATTGCCACAAGGAGGCCGATGAGGTCTGGGAGGAGATTAAGCCGATGTTCGAGGAGCGAGATTTCCTACGAGCTGAGGGCGATAGACTACACAATGCCTTCGTCGAGGCGCGCAAGGCCGCTGACGAGGTCCACAGCGAGATGAAGGGATTGCTCGACCAAGTGAATGAGATTCGTGATTCACTCAAGGCCGCGCGTGAGGAAAGGGAGAAAACGATTCGCGATCACAACCAGTCTGTACGAGAAGCACTCAGGCCCGCCTCTGAGAATGAGGAGTTGGCAGGCTCTCTTGAAGAGACGCTGTTGAAGAGCGGTTCATTGACGCTAGGCGGTACCGGAACCGACGCTGATGATGGCCCAAGCCGCAAGCAGCAGAAGAGCAAGCGCCGCCGACTTGGAACCACTCGCGGACGAGTCTGATTCACCAGCCGCGCTCTTCTAGGCGGACTTCTAGCGTCTCGATTTCGAGGCCAGGCATCGGTTCACCAATCATCGCACTGGCCTCGGCAACGACCGCCGAATCTTGAAAGTGGTGAGTGGCCAGAACGATGGCTTCGGCGGTCTGAACCGGGTCTGAACTCTTGAAGATTCCAGACCCGACGAATATGCCGTCCATTCCATGCTTCATCATCAGGGCGGCATCGGCTGGAGTCGAGATTCCACCCGCGGAGAATGTGACGACGGGAATACGACCGAGGCGGGCGACATCGTCGAGGACGCTCTCAACTTCCCGCCTCAGCTCCTCGATAGTACCGAAAGGCGTCGTTGTAGGCTTGATTTTGAATTGAGAAGCGCGCTCGACTCGATGGAATCCTTCCATGATCTTGTCGACCATCAGGTCGCGTCCGTTAGAGTCACATTCCTGAGCATGTGCGATTTCATTTGCCACCAATCGGGCGTGCTGAACAGCGCTGACAACATTTCCAGTACCTGCCTCCCCCTTTGTGCGCATCATCGCCGCACCTTCAGCGACGCGCCGAACGGCTTCTCCGAGGCTGACACAGCCGCACACAAATGGTACGGTGAAGTCGTTCTTTGCGATGTGGAAGAATGGGTCGGCCGGAGTCAAAACCTCTGATTCATCAATCATGTCGACGCCGAGGGCTTCCAAAACTCTGGCTTCCTCGTTATGTCCGATTCTGGCTTTAGCCATCACCGGAATCGAAGTTGTCTCAATGATTTCCTTGATTAGATCGGGGTGGCTCATACGAGCAACCCCGCCGCTCGAGCGGATATCTGCTGGAACTCGCTCGAGCGCCATCACCGAGGTTGCTCCAGCATCCTCAGCGATGTGAGCCTCGGCGGCGGTGACGACATCCATGATGACGCCGCCTTCCTGCATCTTTGCGAAGCCGCGCTTGAGCAACTCGGTGCCGTGACGCATCTGTTTGAAGTCCACGCGCTGAGCCATGGTCAAGCCTCACGGCATCCACTCATCAATCTATGTCTGAGTGTTCTTGAGCGAAGCGATCGGATTCAATCCGCGAGAACGGGTGAATCTCCGTCCGCAATCTCGAGTTCGAGCGACTCGTTCTCGTTGCGTTCAATCCATTCCATCTCTTCATCCGGAACATCAGTATCGGCGAAGATTGCTCCTACTGGGCATTCGTCTACGCAAGCAGCACAGTCGATGCACTCGTCGGGGTCAATAACTAGGTAGGTGTCTGCTTCCTTGAATGCCTCGACTGGGCAAACTGCTACACAATCCTGGTACTTGTGATTGACGCATGCGCTTGTAACTACGTGGGTCATTTCATCCCTCGTCATTTCGCATGGTGTGACTGCATATCAAGGCTCGCACATCGGGTTGTTTTTGGGGCGCCTATAGTGAGAGTGGGAATCCGCTTCGTAATCGTCAATCTCGACTCAGATATTGCTGGCAGCGTCAATCATCCTTGAATGTGGCAATTAACTCATTGACGATTTCGACCGGCTCTTGACCTGGGTAGGCTTCGATCTTGAATCGTCCTTTGGCAGCGAATTTTCGCGCTGAGCCGGTCGCCAAGATGACCCTGCCGCGAACTAGTTCGTCAATATCGAGCCGTACGTGCAGGGTCTTGTCATCATCGATCAGGGATTCTATTCCTGTGGTTTGCAGGGCTTCGAGAACTTCTGTACCCAATCTAGAGAAGGCCTGTTTCGCAGCTTTCTTGCGAATAATGCTGGCTGAAAGTGAGAGTTGTGGAGCACCGTGATGAGATTTTGACCGTTCGCGGGAATATTCTGCTTCTTCACCCGCTAGCCACTGCAGAGATTCTTCGATTAAGGAGATGTCATCCACAGCGCTGCAATGCACGCTCCAAGACGCGCTGTGCAAACTCATATCCGATTGCATGGGTTAGCTGCCCTTGAAGGCGACGCTGCGCCGCTGTGTGAGGTGGCGGTTCCGGGGCTTTCATTCATATACTGGAGGTAGGTCGCACGGCTCGCATACGGGGTAGCCCCCGATACGAGGTGTCTCTCATGGCAAAAGGCGCAAAGGCAAGGGCAGCGGCACGCAAGCAGAGAGACAAGTGGAAGGCAAAGCGCTGGTTCACTATTCGGGCACCTCGTAATCCATGGTCATTCCGAGTCATTGGTGAGACCTTGGCGGAAGACACCGACCAACTCGTAGGTCGAAACTTCGAAGTCATGCAGAACGAACTCGACGGTGATTTCTCGAAGATGCACGTCAAGGTCATATTCCGAATCACCGAAGCCGTAGGCGGCGACGCACTCACTGAGTTCGTCGGACACGATGTCCTCAAAGATCACATCCGCCGCCAGATCCGCCGCCACCGCGGTAAGATCGACGACACGGTCGACGTTGTTACTGAGGATGGTTACTTCGTTCGATTCAAGCCTCTTCTGATTTCTCGCTCGCGCGTCAAGTCGAGCCAGAAGTCCGAGATGCGCTCGCGTGCGCGCGATGCAATTCTCACCATGGGAGCAACTTCCACTTGGATTCAGCTACAGAAGGCCGTACTCGACGGCACCATGGAAACGGCGGTCAAGGATGCAGTCTCTACAATTAGTCCAGTCCGCACGGTGATGATCCGCCGCAGTCAACTGATTCAGAGCGGTGTAGTCGTCGAAGACGGCCCTACACTCGACGAGATCCATGAAGAAGAAAAGGCAGCCGCAGCCGCAGCAGCCGTAGAGGTAGACGTTCTAGCCGCGGCCGAAGCAAGCGCGGAGCTAGCCGAGGTCGATGAGATCGCCAGCGAATCCGAGGAATCCGAAGAGGGTGCAGAGGAGTCTGCCGAGGAAGCAACCGAGGAA
>CAYFHB010000002.1:0-3645 GCA_964342705.1 uncultured Candidatus Poseidoniales archaeon | reverse complement strand
GACTACGAATCGATGACCGTTGCTGAGCTCAAGGCTCTGTTGAAGGAAGCAGGAAAACCGGTCTCCGGAAAGAAGGCGGACCTTATCGCACGCCTGCAAGAGTGAGGTTGCGGTGGGCCGTCAAGCCCATGAACCAGCACTAGAGGTGGCACACGTGGTCCGACTCGCTGTACTCTGTGGCACAGGGATGAGTGCGCTCGCCAGCGATTTGGCTGAGGCCGGTTATGAATCGACTGAATTACGCATTGATTCCGCGTGGGGTGAGGTCCCTTCGACTCTTATTGAAACAAGGTCTGGCGAGATTCTGTTCATCGATAGGCATCACTCGCTCGGCGATGCTCGAACTCCTCCGCATGAGATTGAGCATCGAGCCAATGTTCACGCAGCTAAATCCTTCCTTCCGGACCTGATTCTTAGCATCAACTCGGTTGGGTCGATGCGCGAGGACTTTCCACCGGGTAGCATAGGTGTATCAGGGGACGTATTGGACCTCGCAATCAGACCGTGGACTTTCCATGACGATGATGCAACCCACGCTGACCGCACATCTATTTTCGACGCGCGCGCGAGCAGCATCTGCTTGGAAGCTCTATCTTCAGTCCAAGGCGATACTCCCTCTGGATTGGTAGTGGCACAGTGCGTCGGACCTCAATTTGAATCACCAGCGGAAATCGACGCACTCGTCAAACTCGGCGCTGACGTCGTCGGAATGACCCTCGGGCCAGAAAGCCGACTCGTCGCCGAGACCGGGATTCCTCACGCAGCCCTGTCTTGTTCATCCAATTGGGCTGCAGGCAGAACTCCAGGAGACCCTAATGCCGAGATTGATCATCACGCAGTCGACGCGATGGCTGCAACTCTTCGCGCTAATGTCCATTCCTGCATCTTAGCATTACTGAAAAGTCTCTGAGGTGCTTAGATGGAGAGCTGGAAAATTGGTATTCTCCTTCTGCTGTTTTCGGTGCTGCTATTCAGCGAGTCGCTCGAGCGGATGAATGCCTGGGATGAGGCAGACAAGGAATTCGAGAGAAATTGTCTGCCTCAATATGACCCAAATCCCGATCCCGTTATGTGTAGCGAATTACAAGATGAATCCAATAGCAGATTGAGAGCCTTCGTAGGAGTGATTTTCTCTTTCCTACTCAGTTCAATAATCAGTCTTGTCATGATTTTTCCTTCAGGTGGAGACGGTTCTCAACGTCCGCCCGGGCGGTTTTGAGCAATTGATTTGAGTCTCCATCCGAATCAACGTCTTCGGCTACTTTGATGTCCCGTCAGTTCTCGCCGAGTCCTATGAGCAGACCGACATCGGTTTCAGATTGGGTCAAAGACGAAGTTTCCGAGCAACCGGATGGGGCCTGGACGACGATGATGTCACGTGTAGCGGCCTTCCATCACAAACACGATTTCGCCAACCCCACCAATAACGGCCACGATATGGGCTACCGCGTCGCCCTGACCATTGAGGAATTGGGAGAATTCGCAGCCGCCATAACAAAGGGAAAGCCGAAGGCAGAGGCGGCTGAGGAATTAGCCGACTTACTGATTCTCATTCTCGGCCACTCGATGGCGATGGAAGTCGACCTCGAGACTGAATTCCATCGCAAAATGGATCGTATAATGCAGCGCAAGGCACGCCGTGGCAACCTAGGAATCCGCGTCACCGATTATATCGGTGAGGATTAATTCGCTCAGAAGTTGATTTCGACCGGTCCACGAGCAGCTGTTGAAGCCTCGTAAAGAGTACGCTCTCTGCAGCCCTTGATTCCAGCGACGAAACTGTCTGGAATAATCTCGATCGCCGTGTTGAAATTCGTCGCTGAACTATTGTACAATTGACGCTGATCGGTGACTTGGTCCTCGATCTCTTTGTAATCGTCTTGAAGTTTCAAGAAGTTAGTATTCGCCTTCAGGTCTGGATATGCTTCTGAAAGAGCCAACAATTTCGGCATGGCGCCACCCAAAATCTCCTCAGCCGCCATTACACCGCTGACATCTCCAGAGCTGGATGCTTCAGCGAAGGTCTGCCTTGCCCTTGCCAATTCGCCGAAGATATCCTTCTCGTGTGCAGCGTATCCTTTGACAATGTTCACCATGTTCGGAATCATATCGTATCGCTGTTGTAGAAGAGTATCGATATTCGCCCATGCGCGGTCAACATCTTTCTCTAATCGAACCAATCGATTCCACGTGCTGAAGAACCAAAAGACAATCGCTAGCAGAATAATGCCGCCACACATCGTGGCAGCTAGGGCAGTGCCTTCCATGATGATTCAACCCCTAGTATGGGTAATCAACCTTGACCCGGCGCCGGGTTTCATTTTTTCAACATCAACCCACGTTTGCGAAGGCTAGGTATGTGCCAGCAAGGGCGCCGGCTGCAATAATTCCAGGGATGATTTTGTATTCAAATTGGCTGCGAACTGTACTTAACACGCCTAATTCACTCCCGCGTTCAAGGCGTGCCTCGAACTCAACTCCACTTTCCCCAACAACCTGCATTAGAGTGTGTTGTCCTCGACTAATAATCCCCTCCTCCCGGTCCTTTTTTGGTCGATTTTCCGCCTTACCAAGAATGTAGCACGGATCCCCCAGCGAGAGTCCCCAGAGTGTCCACTTGTGTTCAAGAATCGTCCAACCACCAAACGAGGTGGTGATTATCGAGCCTAGGGCCTTGACGATTGTATTATTGTGGTCAACGCTCCAAATTCGCATATGGTCGCCGAGGTTCTGTTCTTCGAAGGTATCTGGTTGAATTAGGACTCCACCGGTTCCGTCGTGTAGGATGAATGGATGTCCTCCGTTGACGTCGCGAATGGTCTCCCATTTGTACTCAGTCTTCGTTCGCGGTCCGTCGTCGGTCATCACAACGCGTGTGCGTCGAAGGTAAATCTCATACTTCCATCGCCAAGAGTGTAGGTCGGATATTGTTCGAGCTGGGTCGTTTCCGACCTGCACATCAGGTGCGGGCGAGGACCACCGCCGCACCTGACCAACCAATTCCAATTCGCCGGCTGCCATCGATCGAATCTTTGATGTAGGAACATCCAACGACAATTGCATACGAGTACCTGTTTTCCAGGACATGAACCAGTAACCGAATGAAACGATTACGGGTCCAAACATTAATGCCAATTTGAAGAATAGTTCTTCTTCATCCCCAACAGGCATCTCTATTCCGAATGTTACAAGAATCATCGCGACAGGAATTGAGTAGAGTGCAATTAAACTTCCAAAGATTCCTACTGCAGAAATTGAGGCAGGTTGTGGCGTTCCAATGACTGTTGGGTGTTCTGGAATAATGCCCATTTCATCCTCTGAATATCGGTCTTCCTTATCCCAATGTTCTGGGCCTGGTGCATTGAAAACCCACCCTCTATCGTCTTTGCTTGGGCTGGATGAATACTCTCCAGTCCAGAAACTACCTGTCGACCCACCTTGTTCTGAACGGATAACAAAATCTCGTGGTAATTCCTTTTGGCGTATTTGGTCGTAGACCTTTTGCAGCCTAGTTGGAGTTGTGAAAATCACTATGATGGACCCAGGCACAACGAAGATTCCTGAGAATGATGCTGCAAGGATATTCCCGTTAAGAAGTGCAATGAATCCGGAAAAAGTTCCGAAGACGACCAAACCTAATCCGAG
>CAYFHB010000001.1:0-40516 GCA_964342705.1 uncultured Candidatus Poseidoniales archaeon | reverse complement strand
GTTCAGGTCGCTGTGCGTAGTGCTTCGCAGGTTCGAATCCTGTCCCCTGCACCATCTCTCCTTGAATTTCAGTAGAGCCAGTCATCAATTCCGCCCAAACAAAGAAGCCCTATCGCGCGATGCCTAAAGCGATAGCCGTGGATGATGAGGCCTCGGGATTCAAACTCGAGTACCGTCACAAGGTAGCGATAATCGCTACAACCATCGCCGTGATTTTGATCTCTGCAACAATCGGTGCTGGTATTCTCTTTGGTGAATGGATCCTATCCGAAGCAGAGCGCAGTCTTGATGACGAATTGGAAAATAACCCCCCAATAACTTGGGCAAACGCCAGCAAAGTAGTAGATGATATCGAGACGTTGGCAGACTTCGGCTACCGAAAAATCGACACAACCGCTCATGCAAATGCTGGCGACTTCATTCAATTCAGATTTGAGGACCTTGGGTATGATGTCGAGATTCAGGAATTTACCACGCAATTGTGTGAAGATTGTCGGAATTACATAGCAACTCTGGAGGGTGAGGACCCTAATTCCTGGATAGTTGTCGGAGGTCATTACGATGCAATTTGTTATTCTCAACAGATCGTCATCGGCATCGAATATCCTGGTTGTACTTCTGAGGGTGCTTATGACGATGCCACCGGTGTTGCCTCGGTGTTGGAACTCGCTCGTCTGGTCAAGGAATGGCAAATTTATTTCGATGAAAATGGCATTGATTTGAAGCCGAAACATACCTGGAAATTCGCCACTTGGGATTACGAGGAATGGCAGGGTCAAGGATCCCCTGAGGGTGCGGGATATGGTAGTGAGACATTCGTTGAGAATCTGCCCGAAGGAGTCGAGATTGCAACTTACATCAACCTCGACATGTATGGATTGAATTGGCCGGTTGAATCCCAAGTAATCAGCCAACTGAGCGGCTGCGACGAGGAATACTTTCACCTCTATCTTTTCACTTCACCCCTCGATGACTGGTCCTATTACGAGGATCGCGGAACGAATGTGACGGATGAGATGCGGGAGGAAGCCGCCGATCTTTGGATGTGGTTGGATGGCGTCCTCTACGACGAGCTACAGTACCCAAGCGAGTGGGTGGTTGTGCTCGACGACACAAAAGGAAATTCGGATCATTACAATTTCATCTCGCGGGGATGGCCGGCGACATGGATGCGCGGGATGCACGAATATATTCAGGAGGAAGATGACACCTGCGAACAGTCACCAAAACATGCGCCCACCGACCGTGTCGATGTCCTCTATCAGTTGGCCGGTGGGCGAGGTGGATTCGAACTTGGAATGCAGACTGGACTGAATGCTCTGACAGTTCTGATGTGGTCTGATATGTCAGGTGATTTCAAATTCACAGACTGAGGGACCACATTCGATTAACTTCTACACTGTCTATCCCGTCTGGTCAGTGACGGGATTAGATTGAAGGAGGATTAACGAGCGTTGACGGCCAATGAACCGCGCATTCGCACTACTAGCAAGCCTGATTCTAGTCGCAACACCACTCTCTGGATGTCTTTCCGGCGAGGATATTGAAGACCTCGTCGACGATCTCCTCGGTTGTATGGATGAAAACGCAGAGAATTACGACGAGAACGCTACCGCCGAGGCGCTTGGCGACTGCATCTACCTCGTCTCAATGCAGACCTTCCTCGATAAGATGGAGGAGTCGATGGACATCGATGCCATGCTTGAGAAATCACCGAAGGCAGGTTTCTCCTACCATGTCGAGATGACCATGGAGGACATGGGCATGACCATTGAGAGTACAGTGCAGCGCACGGTCAAGGTTGATCTCGCTAATTCATCCGCCTATCTGCGAATGAATATGGACATGGCTCCGTTCATGTCGATTGATTATGCTGTCACGCAGGTTGGCGAGGTCATTAATGTCGACCAAACAATATCTGTCGCGATGGCGGGAACCAGTGTAACCTCCTCGGCCCAAACTCGCGACAATGACCCCGACATAATGCAATTGATTCACTCCTTCGATGAGTCATCGAGTGAAGGTACCGGTGAGATTGGAATCGAAGAGATGGAAGAATTGGGAGAAATCCCTACAGATGTTGAACCGGTCATATCTTGGGATTCAAAGGAGAATATGCACGTTCTAGAATTGGAATACTTTGACTCTGAGACGAATCTGACATTCAAGCTCACCATCACGCTCGCTGAGGATGAGGAATTGATATCGTTCATCCAAGAAGCAACTAACGATACTACAGAAATGTATGCAGAATATACTGCGATATGGGGAGACGCAATCGTCATCGCGATTGATGAGACCCTGCCGCGAACCGCCTTGCCGATCGATTGGTTACAGGATGAATCCGAAGATGAGGATGACTGGGATGATTGGGATGATGAGGGCGATGGTGACGAGATGTACTGGGTTGAGTACGGTTACTGTGAGTGGGAAGGCTATGAGGACGCAGTAAGTAATGGCGATGATGAGCGCTGGTGGTGCAAGATTGACGAATCCGACGAAGATTGGGAAGAATGGTGGTTCTACTGCGAGTTCGATTCAGAAGACGAAACTTGGTACTGTACCGATGATTTCGGCCAATCACCAGACCACGAGAACTCGGCAAATGGTACCGCCCACCTCGACGAAGGTGGCTCGGATGAAGATGAGTGGACGATGAACCACTTCTGGGGTTGCGGATTGGTCAATGTACTCGCCTCGTCTCTAGATGATTTCGAGAACGAGACGATTGAAGCCGGTGTTTCGGCTCACCCAGATTTCCCTGATTGGTGCGGGGAAGTCGTCGATGTAAACGACTTACCGCCCGAAATTGGCGAGGGCGAGCCGACCTTCGATTCTGCGAATACCCGCTGGGCGGTGGTTCAAGATGGCACACCTCAACTCGTCACCGTGAGCGAGGATACATTCCATGTTCAACTCGCCTTTATGTCCGAATCGGATTGTCAGATGTATGGATTGGTCTGGGATGCGGACGAGTCGATTTGCGGGGACCCGGTTCCAATCTCGATGGAGATGGATGATACCATGCAGGTGATTACTTGGCCGGATGGCTCGTCAGAGTACATCCGCTACGAGCTCGTGGGAGACCATCTCTTCATCGCCTTCCTCAATCCAACAATTGAGGAGCCGGCGCCAGAGCCACAAACCTACTCCACCACGGTGGACACATCACAAATCTTCAACGCGCCAATCTCGGACTTTGAATTCCGTGCGATCGATTGTTCCGAGGTGCCTCCGCAGTACGACGAAATGGGTGAGGAAACCGACCCTCTTCCAAGCGATTGCGCTGTCCTAGCCTCGGCTGTCCTCTCGACCAGCGAGACGACGATGAGCATCGGCTCGGATTCGTGGGCTACATTCGTCTACGAGGACAACGATGACGACGGAATGATCTCGGCCGGCGATGTGATGACGATTACAGCGACTGGTGACGAAGCCGAAGACTTCGATTTCTACGATACTTGGGCAGATGAATACACTAGCGAATCTAGGGCTCAGAACCCAATGTTACCAGGATTCGGTTCACTCATCGCAGCACTAGGTCTGTTGGGTGCGGCGATGGCCTCTCGACGCGACTGAATCGGCAGGGAACAAGGTATCTCGAGTTCCAAAGGAACTCGCCCGCGAGGACCGACGGGTTGATGGCCCAGTCAATCCCTGCCTTGTTCGTGACTGCGGCAGCCTTGCCCGGAGAGTCCGAGAAGGACAGTCTCGACTGGGAGTTGGACCGAATTCGATCCCGCCGCGAGGGGGACAAGCGATTCTTTCGCGGTGCCTTCGAGGATTACACTCTCGTCGCCGGTTTAATCATCGGTACGATATTCTTCGGCGGCGTCTTCATGATGTCCTCTGGATGGATTGCCGCCGATTCGATTGTAGTCGACAAGACCCTCTCCTCGACACCTCTTGACCCTGAGGGGGAATGCGTCGATCGAGAGGGCCAAATTTGGTTCAACATCTTCTTCTCGGCCGACGATCATCTGCTAAAGGCCGAGTCCTACAATGTCGATTCCGATGCTCAGACAGTCATAGGCATCGTATTCGAGATGTCCAATCTTTCTGAACAGGTCCATCTGCAAGGAGGATTAGGTGACCAACAATTGGCACTTGATCCATCCGAACTTGAAGACGGACATTACAACACCACTGTTCTCATTTGGAAAGTGATTACTGATGACGAAATTGAATCTCTAGACCAATCACAATTGGCCGCGCTTATCGATGACCCACTCGATTACAAAGAGGTTGAAATTGAGATTTCTTCTCACTCGAGTGGACCATTCAGCTCCGACATCAAGCAGGAGGTTGAGGTCCATGATGTCGACCCTCGCTCCTGCTGGACCATCGAAGGACTCGGCGAATGGGGATGGATCATGATGGGAGCCGAGTGGGTCGGCGGCCGCGAGGCAGCGATGCTGACTGGCGGCAACGCCGGAATCCCAGCTTGGTGGATGGCGATGGTATCGCTGGGGATGTCGCTATTCTTCCTCTGCGTTCAATACCCACTGATGCACAAGATGTACCACAGAGATACTGATGACCTGCTCACCGAAGCCCAACTTCGCCGCCTAATCCACAGAACCCTAAGTTCGACCCTTGAGCAGGTCCTCATCGATATCGATTTCAAACAGATGAAGATGCAGGAAAGACCGATTTCAATCGATGTACTCCTCCCCTACAAAACCCGCCCAACAACCATCCAACAACCTTCGGACATTCGAGCAGAACTGACTCGTAGTCTACTTGAGGAATTCGCGGTCTTCGGCGAAATGAGACCTCTTCAATTGAAGATAATCTGCATCGACGATGATATCCACGAGGCCCACGAGGGTTCACGAATCTCTTTCGACATCGTCGACGGCCCGTTCACTCCGCTCGAGGATTATTCTTCCTTCTTCGCCGAGATGAGTGCCTACGGATGGCTCGAGGCAGCCGCCCAGACCAGTTTGAATCGCTGGTTCAGAAGGCACAATCTGGTCGATTACGGAACGGCTGTCCTCGCCGATGAGGATGCTGTTTTCGTGCGGGTGATTTACCGACCGGTGATGCGGTTCTCGTATTTCTTGTTCAAGCCCACGTACCGAGATATGCAGGCTGACCTCAACGCCCACCTCCTCAACGACCTCACAGAGCACCTCGGAGGGCGCACACTCGTTGTCAGTGCTAGGAATGAGAAGGCGACGCTTTCCGACCGAGCCGTGGCTGGCCGGGTGGAGCGCGGGGTGGACGAGTTTCAGGGTGAGGCGATGGTCGCCAAACAGGGTGGAATCACTGGGGCTCTGCTTCAGAATCCATTCATGGGCGATATCTTGTCGAGTGTCGAATATGTCGCGCACAAGAATCAGACGCGCATCGAGAAATACGGATTCTGGTTCCTGATCGTGTTCGTTTGGATTCCATTCATGGCGAGTGGCGTGCTTGTTGGTGCCATGCTTGGATTGGTCGCTCGTATGCGCTTCGAACGCGTTCTAGTCGCTTGTCTATTTGGAGGGACCGCGGCTTCTTTGACTTGGGCTTATACTGCGCGTGGAATCATCGAATTCATGGAGCGGTATCACGCTGAGGCGTTCATCCCATTCGTGATCTTGCTCGCTGTTGCCTTTACTGTGATGCACGTGATGCGGAATAAGCGAAAGCGGCGTGAGGAATTATTCCGAGATTCGATGGCATTCTTCGCAGGTGCGACGGATTGAATAGTCGCGGATACTTGGGTTGAACCACAAAGTGGTTCAGATGTCGGAATCATTGCTTGCGATTAGTGGGATGAAGCGGTATTACGAGATGGCCTCTGGAACTGTCAAGGCGCTCGACGGAATCGATTTGTCGATTACTAAGGGCGAGCGCATCATTTTGCTAGGTCCGTCGGGCTCGGGCAAGACGACTCTGCTGAATTGTGTTGCAGCTCTCGATAGCCCGACTGCTGGCTCGTACACCTTTGAGGGGACTTCGGTACCGAATGACTCGCCAGAGGAGATGACGACTTTTCGGCGCGACAATATCGGATATGTGTTCCAATTTTTCAATCTCCTGCAGGACCTGACGGTGCTAGAGAATCTCCTGCTGATTCAGGAATTGTCAGGCGGTCGCGATGAGAAGCGGGCGAGAGAATTGCTTGACTTGGTAGGACTTGAGGACGAGGTCGACCGCTTCCCGACTGAAATTAGCGGTGGTCAGCAGCAGCGAGTTGCCATTGCCCGTTCTCTAGCAAAGAGTCCACGTCTGCTTCTAGGAGACGAATTGACCGGCAATCTCGATTCCAAGACTTCAGCTATGGTAATGGAAGTCTTGGTAAAGGCGTGTGAGGCCGAGGGAATTACAACAATTTTCGTGACTCACGATGAATCATTGATTCAATATGCAACTCGAGTTATTCGTCTGGATAGTGGCAAAATCATCTCTGACGAAAATGCGTGAGGCGATTACATGAAGCTCCTGCTCACCAAGAGGTTGGCGCGAAGTCTCTGGCGGGCGAAATTACGTTTGGTCGCTGTGGTTCTGATTATTTTGGTAGGAGTAAGCGGAGGAATCGCGTTCGGGCATTATGCTCATACTGCGACCAATATGTACGACGATATCTACGTTGATTCCGAGTCGGGTACCAACCTCGGAGACGTTTGGGTGGAGAATCCGAGGTCGATATGGAGTAGTTCACAAGCCTCAACTCTTTGCGAGGAGATTTCTGCTCAGTGGCCAGAGACTGAATTGGTGATGATGGAGTGCGAGCCAAGATTGGTTCTCGATGGATTGCTCTTCCATACTGAGGAGGATGGGTCGGAGCGGCTAGTCCCCTCGATCTGGCACGGCATCGATGAGGGCTATGTCGACCGGGTTTGGATGCCCGAGCACGAATGCTGCGATGGACGTTTGGCTAATGCTGCAGACGAGATTGTGCTCGACGCACACGCGGTCGAGGGGCTCGGTGTCGAGATTGGAGATACGGTCTCTATCGGCACTGGTGCTGGAAGCATGAATTTCACCATCGTCGGCTTTGGGTATCACTCTCACCACCTGTACTTCGCTGCACCAGGGACGCTTTTACCGGCCGAGTCAGGAAAGTTCGTGACGGGATATCTTACCGCTGAAGGTCTAGAGACTCTGGCGAACCTCAGTGCTGGGTCGGCCAATTTCTTGCTGATTGATATCGTTGGAACTCCGGATTATGACTTGCTTTCGACCGAGAAGAACGAGGGTGAGGAATTGACTCCAGTCCTTGGGGCATTGACGACGATTACGACCGAGATCGATTCGGCTGCCATCGTTTTCGACAGGTCCGGAATCGACTCGGTCGAGTTCCTGCGCGCTGATGCGGAGGGTGCGATGAAAGCCTATCCTGTCATCACTGGGATGTTGGTCATCGTCGCGGGAATCACAATCTTCCTCAGTCTTCAGCGACTTATTCAATCGCAGGCGCGCGAAATCGCAATCCTCCGTACACTTGGAATCCCACGCTCGGCAATCATGCCTTCTTACATCCTAGCTCCGATTGGAATCGGCCTGATTGGGTCGGTCCTTGGAGTGATATTCGGGGTCTTTGCTGGGGCTCCCTCGATGGAAAGCATGTACGAGGGTATCATCGGTATTCCAGTCGTCGCAAGCAGTGTATCGACCTCTTCAATTATCGAGATTCTCATAATTACTATGGTTTTGGTTCTCTTCTCCGGCTTCCGCCCTGCATGGCAGGCCGCGAATCTCGACCCGTTGGTCGTGATGCGCGGTGAGCATGAGGTGAAGTTGAGTTCGCGAGCGATTCAGAGGATGACCTCACGGCTTCCAACGACTGTTGGATTGACTGTTCGGTCAAGTACTCGAAAGCCCATCCGGCTTGCTTTCACTTTCTTCGCCGTGGGCCTATCGATGCTGATTCTCGGTTCGATGCTTTTCATGATGGATTCGATGGAGAGTCTGATGATTGGAAATGTCGAGGAGCGCTCAAATTGGGATACTCAGGTATTGGTTTTCCCTGGCGCTGAAGGTACAGTGGTCGAGTGGGCTGAGGAGAATTCTATCGATCACGAATTGCATCTGATGTTCCCGGCGAATTTGGTTGATGATCCTCGGCAATTGGTGGCGATTGGTTTGGATGAATTCGCGACTTCGGGCGATGAGGCGATGCAAATCCTGCAATTGTCGGAAGGCCGACTTCCAAATGCCGGAGCATCGCCCTCTGAAGTCGTGATTGATAACGGAATGCAGTATTTCCTCGATTGGCAAGTCGGAGATACCCAATCGATTCTTTTCGGTTCGCAAGAGGTCGAGATTCACATCGTGGGCATCACCGAAGGAGAGATCTCGCGAACCATCCAATTCCACCGCACCGACTTGGCGGCTGCTGTGGGAATTGAGGCGACATCAGTTTTGTTGGCTATCCCAGACGGCTTCGAGACTAACGGAGCACTTGGCGAGATGTCGATTGGTATCATCGAGAAGCAGGATATGATCGACACGATGGCAGCGCTGATGGAGAAGCAACAAGGCTTCTTCGTGGCAATTCAGATGCTCGGAGTCATCATCGCATTCGTTGTACTGTTCAACACTCTCATCATGAATTTGGCCGAGCGTGATACCGAGTTAGCTACTCTGCGAGTGCTTGGCGCGCCGATCAAGCGAATCGGTTCGATGATGCTTGGAGAGCACTTTGCCATCGGCTTAATCGGCGGAATTCTTGGAGCGATTTTCTCAATTCTCGGAACGAAATGGCTGATTAGTCAGATGGTTCAATGGGCGTTCTATTTCGAGGTTCAAGCTGACCCTGTAATCTCAGTCAGTTTAGCCGGAATTGTTCTATTAATCTCACTGGCCTTGACTCCGCTTGGAATGTGGCGAGTCCAAAAGATGGACTTGGTCGACAAGGTCAAGGAATTCTCAAATTGAGGCGGAGAAAAGCTGGCTACGCCGCCGGATTGTTGAAGGGCGTTCTCCAAAGGAGAATCAATCGGTAGCATGCGAGTTGTCACTTGGAATGTTAACGGTATTCGAGCGGCGATTCGCAAGGGCTTGGATGAGTGGGTCAAGCGAATCGACGCCGATGTCTGGCTGCTACAAGAGGTTCGAGCCTTGCCAGAGCAATTGCCCGCTGGTTGGGAGATGCCCGGCGGGCATGATGTTGTTTGGCACCCCGCCGAGAAGAAAGGCTACTCCGGCGTGGCATCGATGTCCCGATTTGGCGTAGAAGATCTTGGCCGCGGCATCGGAACTGCACTCGACCCAACCGATGCCGAAGGCCGCGTTCTGATAACGAAATCCGGATCTCTCACTTGCATCAATATCTACCTGCCAAATGGTGGCTCAGGCCCAGCAAGGCAGGCCTACAAAGACCAGTGGCTAGAAGATTTGTTGATTTGGGCTAAACAGTATCTGAATTCTCCTGAGCCGGTTGTTTTGGTCGGAGATTTGAATATCGCACATACTGAAAATGACATCTGGAATCCAAGTGGAAATCGGATGACATCTGGATTCCTTGACCATGAGAGAGAATGGTTCAGCCGCTTCCTAAATAGCGGCTGGCATGACTTGCATAGAATTCACTTCGGAGACAGAAAAGGGCCCTACACCTGGTGGTCGAATAGAGGTCAAGCAAGAGCTCTTGACAGGGGTTGGCGCATCGACTATGTTCTGGCTAACGATGCCGCTTTTTCGGCTTTTGAATCTGCACAAGTAAGTCGTCAGGCAGGTTTGGATTGTTCCGACCATGCACCTCTAATTATTGACTTCAATTTCTAGCACCGCTCCCTTCGGGAGCGGAAATTATTGCAGTTTTACAGAACGCATCCTTTCAAGTGAGGGAGTGTAGGCGGAATTCCATGGCCGAGACCCTATTCGAGAGGCTCGCCCGCCTGCTCCCCGACGGACGCGGGGTCTGGATTCCGATGGATCATGGAATCTCGGGCTACCCAGAGAGAGGGCTTGAACGGATGGATGAGGCAGTCGATTCGTGCATTGCTGGCGGAGCGGATGCGATTGTTCTGCAGAAGGGTACGCTGAGCCACCACTTTGAGCGAACGGGCTGGAATGGCTTTGTCTGCCACGTCTCTGTTTCGACGGTTCACGCGGGTGCTCGGGCAGGTGAAAAGGTCAGGGTTGCTACTGCGGACGAGTGCCTTTTCCGCGGTGCGAGCGGTTGTTCGGCTCAGGTGAATCTTGGTGATGAGGCTGAGCCGGAGATGATCGCCGAGATGGGTGAATTAACCGGTGAGGCGATAGCTCTCGGAATGCCTGTTTTGGGCATGGTATATCCTCGTGGTGCGAATCTTGTCGTCGCTGATGATGATTCGACTGGCGGTGTTGCGCACGCGGCACGAGTGGCTTGGGAACTCGGTTGCGATGTCGTCAAGGTGCCCTGGACTGGCGATTCCGACTCCTTTGCTGAGGTCTGCGCTGCGGTTCCAATTCCGGTGCTGATTGCAGGTGGTCCTCTCGGGACTTCGTTCACTGAATTACTCAGCGTCGTCGAGCAGGCTATTGCCGCTGGAGGAGCTGGTGTGTGCATGGGCCGACAGGTGTTCGGTGCTGCTGATCCTGAGGCTCATGTTCGCGCTCTTCGGGCAGTCGTTCACGATGCTGCTAGCGCGGCTGAGGCTGCTGAATTGGCTGGTCTGTAGAGAGGGGGTCGGCGCTTGCAATTATGGCTTGAATCCGCTGAGGGGTCGGCTCTTGCTGCCCGGGCTGATCGGCTATGGTCTGGTGCTGCTTCCGATGTTGCTGTTGTTCAATTGGATGATTTTCGAGGTCAGGACGAGGCATTGTCTCTTATCGGGATGATCGACTGGATTCTAGTTCGATGTTCGGATTGGACGATGATTCCGCTGGAGAACATCGTCGCTGCCGCGGCTGGAAGCGGAACTCGCGTGGCCGCGGCGATTTCAGCTGAGGTCGACCTTCGCGGAGCAGCCTTCGCTTTGGAGCATGGTGTGGATGCGCTGGTTCTACCTGCTGATGGTGAGCTCTGGGATGCCGCGGAGGCGGTTGCTGGTGAGCGCTGTGATATTGGGCCGGAGGATGCTGGCTCTGGTGTTGAGCTGTGCTTGGCTGAGGTCTCCGCCGTCGAGTCAGGTGGTGTTGGTGAACGCGTCTGCGTCGATTTGACCGAGCGCTTGGCTGAAGCTGAGGGTATGCTAATCGGTTCCTCTGCCAATGCCCTCGTATTGATTCATGGCGAGACTTTACCCAGCGAATTCGTCCCGTCTCGACCATTCCGCGTTAATGCGGGAGCCGTCCATGCTTACTGCTTGATGGCGGACGGCTCAACCCGCTATCTCAGCGAGTTGGAAGCGGGTGACCAAGTAGCGATTACCGATGCGGGCGGCGCACTGCGCTCTGCCACAATCGGTCGCCTGAAAATCGAGCGCCGCCCATTCCTGCTCGTCCGATTCACTACCGAGGAAGCGTCCGGTCAAGTCCACGCACAACAGGCAGAGACCGTCCGCTTCATCGGAAAAACCGGCACACTGAGCGTCACCTCGCTTGCCCCCGGCGACCAAATCACAGTCCGCCTATCGTCCGGCATGCGCCATGTCGGCCGCGAAATCGCAGGAGAGATGAACGAGCGATGAAAGTCCATGGTATCGGACGAGCCAACGCTGGATTCAGCCTGCTCCACGCCGCCGGATGCGGCAACGGCTCGGCGGTCCCTATCGGCCTAGGTACCACGGTCATGCTGACCGATAATCCGACTCCAATCCCAGAGGACGAGGCAAATCTCCTCGGAACCCTCCTCGAAGCTTGGCAAGCCAGAGACCTCCCCCTACCTCCTGGCGATCTGGGTTGGGAAATAAAGTCTGAAATCCCAATTGGAATGGGTCTCAAATCCAGTTCGGCATTACTCGTCGCTGCCCAACGCGCCCTCTCAAACTCGACTCGCCATCACCTTTCCTCGGCTGTGACTTACTCCCTCCTCTCCGCGGTGCAAATCCAAACCGGCGTCAGCATGACCTCAGCCATCGACGACCTCGATGTCGCAGCCGATTGGGCAACGGTCTGGCTGCTCGACGCAACCGACACTACCGAACCTTTCCGTGAGGCGATAGAATTCCCGATGAAAGAGGTCTACATCATCATCCGAGAACAGCATAAGGCGCAAACCAGCGTTGCCGACTTCCAAGCCCTGCAACACCGCTTCGAAGAAGTGGTTCGTTTACTCAGACGAGGCGACCCAATCGAAGCATTCCGCCTCAATGGCCACCTCGTGGCTGAAGCTCTCGGCGATGAAGAAGCACAGGCGCTGTGCGAGGAAATCGAGGTCAGGACCGGTTGTCCTGCGTCGATTACCGGCTCGGGTCCAGCCATCGTAGTGTTGGCTGACAAAGATCGCACGGAAGTCGTCGAAGCCTTCCTCAATTCGATGGACCTTCGTTGGCTTCGAACTAGGATTACAACCGATGAGAAATTCGAGGTGGTGCGCGAACCATGGGAATGAGGATTGGTGATTCGGTTCGCGTGACCCTATTCGGCGAGAGCCACGGTCGATGCGTAGGCGCTCTCGTCGAAGGCATCCCCGCTGGAACTCAAATCGACCTCGAGGCACTGCGCGATGATATCGAGCGTCGCCGCCCCGGCCGAAAAGGCCTCAGTGCCCGCTCGGAGACCGATTCATGCGAACTCCTCTCTGGTGTCCACGAAGGCAAGGCCACAGGCTGGCCAATCCTCATGCTCACCTGGAACTCGGACGCTCGCTCGAAGGATTACGACTTCCTCCCCGACCAACCGCGACCTGGCCACGCAGACATGACCGAAAAGGTGCGTTCTGGTGGCGCCGCCGACCTGCGAGGAGGTGGGTCTCAATCCGCCCGCCTGACCTACGGTTTGGTATCAGCAGCCAGCCAATTACGTGCTCTTCTAGCATCGGCTGGCTGGAATGTCGCCGCCCATCTTCACTCAGTTGGCGACGAAGTCGCTGCCCCACTATTCGGCCTCGACCGAACCTCAGGACTCCCCGAGGGCAGCGACATGGCTCGCTTGAATTGTCGAGACGAGGAAGCCACAGATCGCTTTTCCACCCTCATCGAATCGGTTCGACTCGACCAAGATTCAATCGGCTCCAGCGTTGAATGCATCATCGAAGGCCTCCCAATCGGCCTCGGGGAACCTTGGTTCGACGGCCTTGAACCAGCACTCGCACGCGGCATGATGGCGATACCCGGAGCCCGCGCAGTCGAGTTCTCTCGAGGCGCATACGCATCCCGTATGCGTGGATCAGAACACAATGATGCTTGGCACCTCGACGGTAATGAAACCACTCTAGAAGGCTCAGACGAGGCCCAAGCAGACGGTGCCCTCGGCGGCCGCTCAACAGGCGCACCCATGCGCATCATCGTCCACTTCAAGCCGCCGAGTAGTATCGCACGTGAACAATCCACTCTTCACCTGCCAAGCGGAGAACAGAGGTCACTCAAAGTACCCGGCCGGCATGATCCAGTACTCGGTCCACGAGCCGTCCCAGTGGTCGAGGCCATCGCCCGTCTGGTCATCGCCGACCTCGGAACTCTCGGCGGCTATCTGTCTTCGATAAGAGAAGAATGAGGGCAGCATCACTTGCCGCTGCGGTTTTCCTGTAGTTGCTGGATTCGCAGCGGCAGATTGATTGCGAAGGCCGCCGCGATTATGGTGAACACGAATGCGGTACCCATAGCGACACCGTACACGCTCGTCAGTTCGACTGACTCGCTCAACCTTGCAGCCTGAACGCTGTCGAAGATACCAACAATCGCTGGCACGATGAGGTTGATTAGCAGCGTAAGAAGGGCCACCACACCAGCGACCAGTGGAGTGATTCCAATGGCGCGGTGATATTGGCGGATGATCTTCCCTTCACCCATGACATAGACCTCGCCGGTTCGAATCGAGGTGTCGAGCATCGAGAAGCGAATGATTCCGCTCGTCAGCTCGAAGTACATCACGAGGAAGAGAGCATAGAGAATGAGTAGGAATTTCTGGGCGATTTCACCCTCGGGAAGCAGATTCAATCCGAATTCGACCTTGCTTCCCGCGAATCGCAGAGTGACGAGAATCAGCGCGACATAGGATATCAGAAGCGCCCTCTGGTCGCGCTGGAAAATACCGTAGATACCACCGATTGCTCCTACAGCGAGGATGGTGATGTGTAGGATACCCCCAAGGATCGGCATACTGATCGCGTTGGCGAGCATGAACCAAGCAGTTCCCGAGACTGGGGTAATTACGAAGGTGAGGAAGGTGAGGAGAATTAGGATTCCACCAGATGCCATCTGCAGGGTCGAGACGGTGTTATTCGCTGGCAAGAACTTAATCGAGGACACGATAGGGCCGCCGAAGAACGATTCAATCCAAGAGGGAACGTGAATCTCAGGAATTGCATCCTCTGGTATCTCAGTGCTGGACTTCAGACGTCCTGCTGCCTTCTTTCGGCTGGGTGCGGAAGAGCGAATCTTCTTTCCATCGTACAGGTGAGCGGTATCGCTTGCTCCTTCTACTGTTGGATCAGCCATCATCTCACCTCAGAATCCTCTTGCTCCAGCGAGCGCCGTAACCAGCATCATGTCTGGTTCCCAATCCATCACATTCGCACCAAGACCTCGCAACTCGCTGATTAAGATGTCACGCTCGGTCTTGAGAACCTCGTATCCAGTTCTGTCGAGTCTTCGTGCGTCGAACTCAAACTCAAGGCTCGAGGGTGAAAGAATCGTTACGTCGAAGTTGCGGGCCCGCAGGTCGCGCACTGCATCCATGATGGTTTGATCATCCTCGAGTGGACTCATGATGATAATCGGACTACCACGGTTGATGTGGGGCAGGATACGGTTGGTGACCACCTTCAATGGAGTGTTTCCTTTTGCCATCGCGCCCGCGAGCTTGGTTAGAATCACGTAGAGTTGTTTCTTTCCGGTGTCGCGGTCGACTGAGACGATTTCGTCTCCATAGGTCACCAAGCCGACAGAGTCTCGCCTTGCTAGGAAGTACTGTGCGAGACTGGCAGCCGCTCTAGTGCTGTAGACCAGGGAATTCCGGCTTACCGGTCCTGTCTCACTAATCGAGCGGCTGTCGATGATCAGAATAATGTCACTGACCGCATCTCGCTCGAATTCATTGACCATCATCTTACCAGAGCGAGCCCAAGCCTTCCAATTGACCTTCTTCATCGGGTCTCCGGGTATGTATTCTCGTAGATTGTAAAAGTTGGTTCCTTCACCGGGGTTGCGGATGTTGACTGCACCGGTGAAGATCTTCGGCACACGACTCTTGATGAGTGCGTCCTTGATGTCCTCCATCTTCGGGAATACAAGGAAATCATCGTAGAGATGAATCTCGCGCTCATTGTGAAACAGTCCGAATGCATCCTGTACGCGTACACATACGGGCCCGATGGTGTAGAATCCGCGCAATGGGGCTTCAATCGTGTAGGCAATCTCGGTTTCCTTTCGGCCACCGAGTTCCATCAAGACATAATTCGCCCCCTTCTTGATTCGCATTACTTCAGGGACGCGGTCTCGAACCTCCAGAACCTTGGAGAGAGTTGAACGGTTCTGGATTCTGAGAACGACATCGATCTCGCCGTCTTCGAAGACGCGTGCTGATGATAGCTTCCTCATGGCGACGATTGTCTGTAATTGGATTCCCGCGTCGGCTTCTGCGTCGTCAATACGGCGGCCGCTGGAAGCGACATCTGCGTGGGTGGTACGGAAGGCCGCGTAGGTGAGGAATGAGAGGAGAACAACGGCGACGGTGACCAATTGCTGATTTCGCAGCACCAGTCCAAGCAGGTACAACGCTATCGCCAGCGCGGCGAACATCGCTGATTTTCTGCTCCATGCCATCGGCTCTCACCTCCCTTTACTCAGCCAGACTGACAGTCTCACACGGTTGGCACTGGCACCTGACGCAGGATGTCCGAGATGACTTCGTCAGTCTCTAGTCCCTTGATCTGGTGCTCAGGCTTGAGGATCAATCGGTGGGCGACCGCGAGGGTTGCAACCGACTTAACATCGTCAGGAGTCACAAAGTCGCGTCCACGCATTGCAGCTGCGGAGCGGCTCGTCTTCAACAGAGCCTGCGATCCACGTGGCGAGGAACCGACGAGAACTCGTGGGTCCTCACGGGTTCGCGAGACTATTTCGACCATGTACATGCGAACTGCAGGGTCGACGTAGACCTCCTCAATCGCTTGCTGCATGGCAACCACGCGGGCTGGGTCAGTGATGACGTCGACCTCAACTTCGTCCTTCTTTCGGGCGATACGTCGTGCGAGAATCTCGTCCTCATCAGCGCGGTCAGGGTATCCGACACTCATCTTGAACATAAATCGGTCAAGTTGAGCTTCAGGTAGTGGGTAGGTTCCTTCCTGCTCGACAGGGTTCTGTGTTGCCATAGTCAGGAAAGGAGCTGGGAGTTTGTGGGTGACGGTTCCGATTGTCACCTGCTTCTCCTGCATGGCCTCGAGCAGAGCCGCTTGCGTCTTTGGTGGCGCACGGTTGATCTCGTCAGACAGGAGCAGGTTGCAGAAGATCGGTCCCGGCTTGAACGTGAACTCGCCCTTCTTTGCATCGTAGATATTCGTTCCCGTGATGTCGGCTGGCAACAGGTCAGGCGTGAACTGCACACGCTTGAAGTCGCAGCCGAGTGCATCGGCGAACGTATTCGTCATCAGGGTCTTTGCAAGGCCAGGGTAATCCTCGAACAGCAGGTTTCCATTGGATAGGATGTTGATCATCACGTTGTCAATAACGTGGCTCTTTCCAATAATCACCTTCTGAACCTCGGTGCTGATCGCTTGTCCGATCGCACCGACGGCAGCGAGCTTATCGCTCACTTTCTTGGTCCCTGCGGCCTTCTTCTTGGTCGCTGCTTTTTCTTCAGTCATTCTTCTCTCTCCATTTTCTATTTTTTCAGTTCTTACCCCAGCGTCGTATCGCGACCATCAGCTGTCGCAATTCCTGGGGAGTGTATTTTCGGCTCTGGCTATATGCCAATTCCACGAGTCGGGGATCTCCGATCATCGTCTGTATTTCAGCGGGTGGTTTGACCGCCATTTGATCGCGGGTCAGATCGTGATGCACTCTGACCTTGGTGAAAAGCGCCTGTTGCACGCGTTTACGGTATGTGCCAGGGTCCAATTTATTCGGGCGGTCCTTGAACCGCGTGAGGTCGAATACATGTCGCCAATTCTCCTTCTCGGGAACAACCATCATGGCGACTAGAAGCAGCAGGCCGACGTTTAGTACAACCAGCCACTTGAGGAACGTATTTGAGGTCAGAAGAACGACAGTCCCCATCGCTTCGACGAATGGGGCGGAGATGATTCCAGTTACGTGACGACTCTCGTCGAAGACGATTTGGAAATTACTATGATCGGTACGAAGGGACTTCGCCATTTTCTGATTATCGTGTTCCATCATATCATTGATCAGGAGTTCGAAGTACAATTCGTTACCATCCCAATCTGTGTCTCGTGCAATGTCTCGCCAGCAATGATTCGTGTGCTGCTCGCAGGTTGCACTCATACTGTTCTCTTCGGCGACTTCAATATTCCACATTCGGTTAGAGAACGCCTCCTCATCCGAGACGAATACGATACTACCTGTGACCGCTAGTTCTCGAGTATTCCCCCCGAGCCCTCCGCTTCCGGCGGTCACCTGATCGAAGGCGGTGATATTGGGATAATCGATACGGATGATCGTCGCGAGATCTCCAGGAGCTGGATTCTTCGGGTCATCCGCTCGACCGTTGCCTTGAATGTCGATAAAAGCCGATGATGAAGCCATTGCGAGGATGTTGACATCACGATGATTCGGGTTTGTGGTGTCCATAGGCAAGGGCTCGAACTTCATTCCAGTTGGTGAGCGGAACATAACCGGTAGTCGGCAGTTCAGGCGATTCTCAGGGCGATCTAGGGCATCAACACAACCCTGTCTGAGGTAGGATGCATCCAAATTGTTCACGTCCTGTGCTACCGTGGCCAAACTCCAAACATTGAGCCATGATCCGTGCACCGCCTCCCCATTCTCGTACTCGAGCCAGAATTGGTTCTCGTCATTCAATGGAGCATCGAAGAAGGTCACTCCGAATTTCTCAGTAAGGCGGTTGGCATTTGTCCCATCTGCAGCAACGATTACCTTACCACCTTTCTGGGTGACGAAATCGAAAATGGCTTGCGCTTCAGTCTCAGCGATTGGCTTTTCTGGTCCGATGACCATCAATGCGGTTCTGTGAGGATCCTTCCAATCGTTCACCAGCATTGGAGTCGACATGGTATTGGCGATGAAATAACCGTTGATCTCGGAGTCAGAAGTGTCCGCAAGAGAGTCCCTCATATCAGAGACTTGGGCAAGTTTCTCCGCATCGGTATCCCCTCCTTCTACATAGGCGGAATAGTAGGTTGTTTTACCTGCGACGAAGATCATTGGGAGGATTAGAAGGAGTACGAGAGTGGTCGCCATGGAGCCCACCACGATATTGGTGAAATTGGCTTCCTCGGATTTCTCGCCAGCCATTGCAATACCAATCCTTACATCTCTAGCGTACGCTGGGCACACCTACGCTTTATCGCGAGCCTCATTCCACAGATATATGTTGTTGACTACAGGGCACCTCGACAAAGTCGATTCGTCTGTTCCCGCTGCTTATTCTACACCATCACAGTGCGCCGAAATAAGCCCATGTGCAGCATGATTAATGGTCGATTCAGAAGCGTCTTGAGCTTCTTGCAATCAATGCCCCGATTAGGATGCTTAGGATGACGCTGAGACCGGGTGCAGGAAGGTTGGAGGAGACTACTTCCACAGGGTCGCTAGGCTCGTCAGGGTCGTCAGGGTCATCTGGTTTAGTCGGCGTGGTTTCGACGGTCATTCGGGTGTAGTCGGTGGCAAGTTGAGTACCGTCGGCTCCATCTGATGCCACCGTTACTTCGACCCGACAGTTGCGCGCTGGGTGACTCTGTGATGCCATCACCTTGAGGTCGGCTGTAGTCGAACCCCCCTTCTCTAGGTTTCTTGAGAGAAGTACATCGAGTCCTTCATCCGTTGTCATCAGAGGACAATCGTCTGTGACTTCGACCTCGCGAACCTTGTCACGAGCATTGCCTCTATTGGTGACGGTGACGCGCAGGATGGAATCGGTTCCCGCATTCATCGGCCCAACTGGGTCTGCGAGGTCGACGCTGAGCTCAAAGATCTCAGGAATTTCTAGGTCGCCACTTTTCTCCTGTGATTCTGGAAGAATTGCTGGCATTCCATTTCGCTCTTCCAGATTAGCGGTGATGGTGAATGCATCCTTTGTCTTGGCATCAATTCCATAGACATCGATTCCAACGATTACTAGGTCGATTGACATGTTTGCGCCTGCTCCTACCGTGGCAGTCTCCGGACCAGAGAATTGACCGTCCCAAGGGACTTCGTACTCGAATGAGACCTTGATGTTGAACAGACCGTCATTGGCGACCCAAAACGTGACGATGGTATTGCCATTCTTTTGAACCACGAAGGGATTGGAGTCATCCTCTTCTGGGTAGTCGATTCCCAACTCCCAATTACCAATCGATGGATCGGGTTGCGCGATGGTGCTCGGGGCTAATGGAAGCAGCATCATCACGATGATGCTCAGAACCATAATTCGTGGCTTCATTCGGCTCACTCCAGCATCCCTGCACACGCTCGACGTACGAGGACCTTCACCATCTTTCTCCTATACGAAGGCGCGTACCACGTGTTTTGTACGGGTTTGACGACTTTTCGCACTGCCTCGGCCAGCGAATCAACAGAATCCTTCCCGTTCCAGTCGCTTAGGGTTGCCTCGGCTTGCTCGGTGTGGAGACCAGGGATAGATTCGAGTCCAGTAGTTGCCACTCTGAGCGCGGCCGGTTTTGCATGCCCGTTCTTCTTCCACAGCACCGCAACCCCAGCTTCTGGGAAATCCCAAGACTCGCGCTGCCTCAACTTCTGGTAATCCCCTTGCCACTCACCAGCGTCATCGGGCAGAGTCAGGTGAGTGACCAACTCTCCGGGCTGCAGCACATTACGGGTAATCCCGTCGAGTTGGAAAAATTCGCTGAGCGGCATCGAGCGTTTACCTTCTGGCGAAGCGAGGTGAATAGTCGCGTCGAGGCACATCAGTACCGGAGCGAGGTCGGCTTGGTAGGTGGCGACGCAGAGGGTATTCTGGTTTGGAATCACTCGGCAGTCCGCTTCGGTCCCGCAATCGCACTTATGGCACCAGTCGATTGATTCTCGCCACTGTTCTGTCTGGTTGAACCAATAGCATCGCGTGTCGAGGCAGATATTGCCGCCGACGGTTCCGGAGCGGCGAATCATTACACTGGCGATTGAGTTGGCGGCCTTGGCTAGGACAGGGTGTGTGGCTTCGGAATCGACGAGGTCGTGTAGGCGAACCATCGCGCCGATATGGGTTGGGCTTAGCTCTGTGAGTTCGCTGACTCCGGCCAGCGAAATCACGTGGGGCTTGACGTTGATGTGCCACTTGTAATTGGGCAGTAGGTCGGTACCGCCGGCGACCCAGTCGAAGTCGTGGCCGGCGGCTGCAAGTTCCCCTGCTGTGGCCAGCGCTTCGTCGAGGCTCTTTGGATTGTGCAGATTGAATGGAGGCATACGCATCAGGCATCACCTCGGTGTCGGCGCTCGGTATGTTTCCATGCGCTTCCTGCCAAGCGCGGGGAAGCGAGGTATTCCTCGGTGGGGATCACATTGACCGCCCAGCGCTCATCGACCTCGTCTGGTGGAATTGTCGGGTCGAGGCCGAAGAGCGCACCATTGTGGTAGGGTTGGCGGTCATCATCGAGCCTGCGAGCGAGGTCTCGCTGGGCATGCTCGCTCGCGCGCGCAGCGAGAACATCCTGCAGAGCAGAGTGCTCGAGCCGCGGCGCGACCATATCTAGAGGATCTTTGATTCCACTCGATTTACACTTCTTCTCAATCAATTTGTGCATTCGATCGGGCGTGATTGGAAGTTCAGCAGTCCTCACGCCCACCGCATCATAGACTGCATTACAGACGGCGGGCAGTATCGGCAACAACGGGCCTTCGCCCGCCTCCTTCGCACCGAACGGCCCTTCCGGGTCGTTCGACTCAACAATAATCGGAACAACTTCCGGCATCTCGTGAACGCTTGGAATCTTGTAATCGAGCAGGTCGGGGTTCATCAGGTGGCCGCTGCGAAGGTATCGCATTTCCTCGCTGAGAACTTGACCCATTCCCATATGGCAGGAGCCGATGATTTGCCCCTTCACAGAGAGTGGATTGAGGGCTTTTCCACAATCGTGCGCTGCCCACACCTTCTCGACCTTGGTCTGTCCGGTTTCGACGTCGACGGACACCTCCGCTACGTAGGCTGAGAACGAATATGCCGGCGCTAGGCCGGCGGCTGCGCCCTTGTGGGTGCGGCCCATCGGGGGCGTTCGGTACGCACCCGATGAGACCAATGCTCCACGGTCCTCCTGGGCCTTGTGGAGCGCTTCTAGGTAGGAGACGCCGACCGCCGGGTCGTTCTTGGCGAAGATTCGGCGGTCGCCGATTACGAGTTTAGCTCGGTCGGCTCCGGTAATTTCCGCGGTTGCGTCGAGGAGTTCGTCGCGGATCTGCATCGCGGCGGAAATCGCCGCGTTGGCGTTCATGAAAGTGACACGCGATGAGTAGGAGCCGAGGTCGACTGGGGATGTGTCTGTGTCTCGGGATTTGATGCGGATCATGTCGAGGGGGAGTCCGAGGACTTCCGCTACCGCTTGCGCGACGACGGTGTCTGAGCCTTGGCCGATGTCTGCTGCTCCGGTGTGAACGGTGACACCTCCGTCCATGTCGATCTTGAGGTGGACCGTCGCGTGTGGGAATTTGTTTGGATCCCAGTGAATCGGCAGGCCGGAGCCGGAGATGAAGAATCCGCAGCCGATGCCGATTCCTTTGCCAAGAGGCATCTTGCGGAATTTCTCGTCCCAACCACTCTCGGCCTTGACGCGCTCGAGGCACTCGCGCATTCCGATACTTGTGACCCGGAAGCCAGTGATGGTGGCTGAGTGTGGTGGTAACAGGTTTGCCAGTCGCAGAGTGATTGGGTCGACGGCGAGTTGCTCTGCGAGGTCGTCGAGCCCGGTCTCAACCGCGCAGCGCGAATTGACAGCGCCGTGACCGCGCATAGCGCCGCTAGCTGGCTTATTGGTCCAGACGCGAGCGCCGGTGTAGTGGAATGCTCCTATTTCGTAGGGTGCGGTGTGGAGAACACCGTTGTAGTAAGTCGTGACGTGACCGAATGAGGCGAATCCGCCGCCATCGATTAGCGCGTCGGTTTCGATGCCACAGATTCGCCCTTGCGAATCTGCGTGCAGATTCATTTCGATTCGACTTGGGTGGCGACCGCGATTGATCCAATAGACCTCTTCGCGGTCGAAGGTAATCCTGACTGGGCGGCCAGACTTTCGCGCTAGGATGGCCGCACACATCTCGTGAGGGAACGGGTCGGACTTCCCGCCGAAGCCCCCACCGACAAAGGTTCGGTGGACGTTGATTTGGTGCATCGGAATCTCGAGAACATCTGCCAAAGCCCGATGGACATAATGCGGAACTTGTTGCGGCGTGTACAGCGTCAGCCGCCCCGAAGGGTCCCAATGAGCGACCACCGCATGCGGCTCGGTCGCCGCGTGATTCACACCAGCGAACAACCAATTCTGCTTGTGGCTGGCGACCGCATTACCAGCCATTCCATCGACATCGCCGAACTCTTGGAAGACGCGCTTCTGCACATTCGCCTCGCCGATATGGTAGCGACCTCGATCGTGAATCGGATTCTCTGAATCTTCCAAGCCGTCGCGCATATCGTGAATCGAGTCTAGGACCTCGTATTCGACCTCGATCAAGCGCTCGGCCTCGCGCGCCGTCGCCTCATCCTCAGCCGCCACGCAAGCGACCAAGTCACCAGCGTGGCGAACCTTCTCGACAGCCATGGCGTGCTCATCCTTAGTGACCGGAAGCACGCCGAATTTGTTTGCAGCATCAGCCCCCGTCGCAATAGCGACGACACCTGGCAATTCGAGTGCCTTTGAGCAATCGATAGAGAGCACTCGAGCATAATGATGGGGCGAGCGAACAATCCTGCCAATCAGCTCGCCCGGCAATCGCACATCATCGCCATAATGCGCTTGTCCAGTCACCTTCCAGCGACTATCGACAAGCGCCGTCGGCTTACCGATGATCTGCCCACTGACCAGTCCATCGTGACGGTGAGAACCCCAGGGTTGGGCCTTGTCTCCACCCTGAGATTCGGGAATCATCGCAGAATCCGTCGGTCGAGAGAATCGATCCTTCCCCCCTGAACCGGGCTTGGCGAATGGCAACTTACCCGGCTGTTGCCGGTAACCCACCATCTCATCCTCATTCTTCTCGGCCAAGTCAATCACTCCCCAGCGAAGCCCGGATGAGGGTCGCTCTTCGGAGAGGTCGAATCCTCAACCCCTTGCCCCGAAGTTAGAATCTCAGATGCCGCTCGCACCGAATCGACGATTTGCTGATAGCCGGTACAGCGGCAGAGGTTGCCTTCAATTGCGCACTTGATCTCATCATCGCTCGGAGCAGGGTTCTCTTCTAACAGCGCCGAGCAAACCACCAAGAATCCCGGCGTGCAAAAGCCACACTGAGAGCCTCCACACTCAGCAAACATCTCTTGAATCGGATGCAGATGGTGCCCATCAGCCAACCCCTCAACGGTAGTAATCTCAGCCCCATCCGCCTCAGCAGCCAGAGTCAAACAGGAGAGTCGAGGCTGCCCATCAACAAGCACAGAACAGCAGCCACAAGTACCCATATCGCAGCCTCGCTTCGTCCCCAGACTACCTGCCTGGTCACGAAGGACATCGAGCAGAATCGCATTGCCTTCGATGTTCAATTGCTTCTCAACACCATTCACCATTGCCTGCCAAGGCACCTCCCCAGAAGAGGGAAGCATAGGTAGGCGGTGTTGCACCATGGACAAATCCACTCCGGATTATCCTATTACGCTTCGGTTTGAGTCCTACGGACTCATGTACGGGAGAATCCACACCTCGAACAACATCTCAAATCGAGTCGTTTTCGATCACTCAAGGTCGGATGCTGCCTTACGAAGCACAGCTCTTTCAGCCCCTTGTAAATGGCCGCCGAAAGTCGATCTGGAGATGCCCATCTCATCTGCCAATTCCTTGATTGTCAAATCCCCTCCTTCGTCGTAATAGCCGCGCTCGACAGCGAAAGCCAACACCTCCTGCTGTCTCGCCGTCAGCACCTCGTCCCATCCATTCACGAGTTCACCACGCGCCGTCATGACACTGACCTTATCCGGTGGGAGAACCACTCTTAGAAGGGCGAGAAACCGTCGCATCGCGCCGGTGAGGCCAGTGACTCTCATCTCCATGCCGCGGACAGAATCGATGCCGTATGGCGGCTGGAGATGCAGGTTTGAGAGTTCGATTGCGGATTTTGCGAGACGGTGTGAGCAGAGGATGCTTGCCAGTATTCCCTCTGATGATTCTTCGTGGATATCCATTACTTGGAAGGAGTCGAGGTCGGATAGTTCGTAGATGTCTCGGTCAGGTTTTAGCTCGATTTCAGCGAGTTGGACGATTCCGACGGGGGAGACTCCGAGGTGTGCGAGAACCTCAATTCGATCGCAGATTTCTAGAATCTTCGAGAGTTCCTTGGAGCCCTGAATAGTCGTAGTATACCACCGCAGGGCTACCTTGCGCATCGGCCCGAGGATGGCGTATTCCGTATTCAAACAACCGGAATTTGAGTTTACACTCGACCTACGGTCGAATTGTTGGAAACTGCAGTTTTTGACAGAAAATTTAGGCATCAAGCTCTGAATTGCCAATATGCTTCACGAATCGCTTGGTTCGCCGCCATGCACTGAACTACGTCAGACGGGCGGTTCGGCATCTGCTCGGTTCCGTTGAGATGCTTGATTATCGGCTGGACGTTGGATTCGTTGACCACTCCCCAGCCGACTTGGGTGCAAGGCGCGACGGGGGAGATTGGCATTGTACCACTGCTCGGGTCCCAGGTGCTCGCGCTTGGATACCATCCGGATAGGTTGAGCGCATCACGGATGTCGGCCTCAGTCGCCGAGTAGTCGGTTCCATTGACGATGAGGCCTGCACGAAGCAATGGGTCGGCACCGCTTGAGTCGTCGCCGAATTCTGCGCGCAGATGCTGGAGGACTTTGGAGAGCAGCCCAGCGGTTCGCGGGGTTGCGAATGAGGTTCCGCTGGTCTGGTGATAACCGTCGATGGTGTCGTGGTCTGGCAGGACTTGGGTCCAGTCTGCGGCGACGTCGGGATAGGTGCCGCTCATCGTCTCCTTCTGGTCATCGTCCTCTTCCGCATATCCAGATATCCCGATGCTCCAAGGTGGGCCAGCGGTCGAATCTTGCACCGAGGGTGAAGGCGAATTGTCGGCTGCGCCGGTGTGGATCTTCTTGTTCTGGACCACCGCGACCTTGGTTGCGTGTTCGATTCCGGTTACGGGGACCGAGCCGGGTGGTCCGAAACTGGTTGTTATGATGTCGACGAGTGGTTGATTGGCAGCCGCCAAAACCGCTGCGTCGGAGAATCCCTCGACGAAGAATATCACCGCCTCGGGATTCGCGTTGATGACAGCTCCAGTAACCGCTGTACCGTGGCCGTCATTGGGGTCGTCGAGGATTGGAATGTCGGTATTATCGTCGGGGGTGGTGCCTATGATCCGAGTGCCGGGGAAGTAGACAATATCGGTGGCGTTGATGACGTCCCAACAGGTTTCTTTGTCCGCCTCATATCGCTCCTCCCAGGTGCCCTCGAAGGTCAACTCGCAGGTCATAGTCACACCGAATTGCTCAAGCATCCAATCGGGCAATGTCTCGTTGCTTCGGAAGTGGTCGTGGTAGACATTGATGCCAGTGTCGATTGGTGCAACTACACTGAATGCCCGGAACTCGTCTTTCATGGGTTCTGACTCTTCAGGGGCGGTTTCATCTCCCCAGATGCAGCCGCTGAGCATCGCAGATGTGAGCATCAGGACGAGGGCTGATGCGGCTGCTCGCATGTATTGGCGGCCCGATGGGCCGCATTTCAGTCTTCGGCGCTTGTGAGGCTCTGCTTCTCGAGAGCCATTATCTCGGCGCAGACGGCGATAGCGATCTCTTCTGGACTCTCTGCGCCGATGTCGATGCCTATTGGACAACGAACCGAATCGATTGCGGTTTGGCTGATTCCGGCATCGAGTAGCGCCTTGGAGAAGGCGCTCCATTTCGAGCGTGAGCCGATCGCCCCGATGCGCGGCCGACTCTCCTCTCCTCGAGCTCGCAGCATGCCGATGAGGAGGCCTTGGTCAACGGCCCAATCATGGCTGAGCAGGAGCACATCGGAGAAGCGCAGGAATCCCTCATCGGCAAGGCTGGTGACGAACCCATTGACATCTCCATCATGATTCTCAACGGCATTCGGATAGAGTTCGCTGGCAGCATACTCGGGGCGGATGTCGTAGACGCTGTGAGACCATCCGAGATTATCACAGACGGCGGCAATAGCTTGACCACAATGACCGCCGCCGGCAATCAGAATGTGTGGCACGGGTTCTAGCACCTCCAGAGATACGGTCACGCGACCGCCGCAGAGGCTGTTGAGCGCGGTCGCCTCTTTGCCCTTCGCATCGCGATGCAGGACGTAGGTCTCGACTCGGCTGGCGCTCGAACCATTGACAAGCATCTGCTGAAGGTTCCCTTCGACCTTCAACTCAAGTCCCGCTCCACCCACAGTTCCGTGGCGCTTTCCACGATTTGTCACCGCCATTCGCGCTCCGGGTTTACCGGGTACGCTCCCGCTCGCCTCAACTACCGAAGCCAGAGCAACGCGCTCACCGCGAGATAGTCTCTCGAGGACCCATGCGAGCGTGGCACTCGTCATCATCATCGCGGGCGCGGTGAGTGATATGGGATTTGCCGCGCACGTGAGAAGGATACCAACTCCAAAATTTTCCACATTTGACGACGGAGTTAGCCTCGGCTAACTTTGATATGGTGGCTGCTTACCGACCGGCTCATGGAATTGAAAGTCACCTCCGGTGAGGTGCTCGAGATTCTGGTTGTTTCAATGCGAGATGCCTTCCTCGCAGTCACCGTTTTCGTAGCAGCCATGGTGCTACTTTTCAGTTGGTTGCAATACGTCACCGCCGGCCGATTCGTCGATTGGATTCGCGATAACGAGCGCTGGCAACCGGTGCTGGGTGCGCTGATGGGATTGACCCCCGGATGCGGTGGTGCAATCATCATGATGCCAATGTACGCGCGTGGCTACGTAACCTATGGAACGGTCATCGCCACGCTCATCGCAACTCTTGGCGACGCCGCCTTCGTTCTCATCGGCGCCGTTGTCCAAAATCCAGAATTCCTCTACCCGGTTCTAATCGTTCACGCGACCTCCTTCGTCGTCGGCGTCGCATGGGGATACGGGGCTGACGTAGCGGGCGTCACCCCCGCTCGTCCGCTCGGAAAATTCACCCCGACGCTCTGGTCAGGAAACGACGCGGACGAATCGCTCGGAGAGGATGTCGCAAAGAAACTCGAGGAGGATGCGCACTGCGACATCCATGGACATGACTCAATCATCGATGACCTACCACGGGAGGTCGCAGAGGGCTTGGGTTACCAGATTCTGCACCAAGGTTACCGAGTGTGGTGGGCGGTTACTGCAGTCGGCCTTGTCCTTGCAATTCTCCTTCTCGTCTGGTACGCGCAGGACCCCGATTACGCGCCTGAACTCGTGTGGGATCCGAGCACGCGCGATGGACTTGTGACTTGGGTTGGATTCATCGGAACTACGTTGTCGATTATTCTCTATCTCTCGAGCAAGAATTTCTTCGCGGATGATACCGAAGCTACGATCGGAGACAAACTGCATTCGATGGACGAGACCCTTGTTCACGCCGCCTCTGAGACTGCCTTCGTGACTTTCTGGGTCCTTATCGCCTACCTCGCCTTCGAGTTTGGTATGATCGCTTTCGGTATGACCGAGGGCGACCTCGCCGAGCATGGTGCTGGAGTTGGTGCAATCGTCGTCGCGGCCGGAGTCGGGTTGATTCCCGGCTGCGGTCCTCAGATCATCGCCATCACGGCTTATGTCGAGGGCTTGATCTCCTTCCCTGCTCTTGTCGCCAATGCGATTTCGCAGGATGGCGATGCCCTGTTCCCTCTGCTCGTTAGGCACAAAGTGGCGTCGATTTGGGCTACGATTCACACGACTTTGCCGGCTTTGATCGTGGGTTTGGCCTTCCTCTGGGCTATGGGCGAATATCCAGATGTCGAGCGCTTGTTGCAGCCCTGAGGGTTTGGCTGACTCGCACTCGTAAATCGCTCAGGGGAGATTCAGAGGTTTGATGCGACACGCCTGAGGGCTTCGATGTCATCTGGCGTGTCGATATTGAGATGCAGGTGAGGGTCGGCGACCTCGATTCGGTTTGGCTCGATTAGGTCGCGCAGCGGCGTGTCTGGACCCGCTTCACGTATACGCTCGCAGTCTGCCGCTGATAGAGCGATTGGGTGACCTCCGCGGCCATCGAGAGTAGGACAAGAGGTCGTCTCAAACTCGCACAGCGCTTTGACGGTGGCGAGGCTGAATCCGGGCCGGTCAACCGGCGCGATCAACACCGGCCCGCCACCAATCGATGCTAGCCCGCACTGAATACTACCTGTGCGCCCAGCCTCGGGCTCATGATTCACCACCAAATGAGCCTCAGGCAATAGCGCACGAATTGACTCTACCAACTCGACTCTTGTGACAATCGTAACCTCGAGCCCAGCCGAATCCAAACGCCCGGCAACCATCTCGACCAGAGTCGATCCACCAAGTTCGACCAGTGCCTTGGTTTGCCCCAATCGCTGACTCGCCCCAGCGGCGAGGATGATAGCCCTGTCAATCGCCATCTGAGGCGTCCACCGCCTCATCACCCATCATTGATTCGACGTCAGAGTACCATTCCTCTTCGTACTCTTCCTCATTATCGAAGAAGCCGCGCTCGCGCAATTGAACTCCGGCAAAAGCCAGCGCACCGAGCAGAACCAGCACCATCAACGCGAGTACACCGACGAGCAATCCCATCAGCGAATCGTCGCCATCATTGGCCTCAATTTTCTCCTCGCCCATCACATGAATAGCAACGGCGAGGTTAGTCGATGCCTCATCACCAGCGATTGCGCGAACAAGGATTACTTGGTCGCCTTCGACGGTGTTATTCGGGAGGAACCGGAGTCGGTCAACGAGAAGACTGTGAGTCACCTCGAAATGCTGGTCGCCAACCTCGAACTCAGACAGATCCATCCAATTATCTCGCATATCCCATGTGCGCCACTGGACTCGCTGAACTCCACCAACTAGGTTGAAGACAACCGAATCTCCCTGGCCGATGTGCACGCGATTTTCTAATCCGTACTCACTCGCCAGAGTCACATTCAGGGCCAAGTTGAGTTCGTAGTGATAATTCGCAGCCTCCTCGACTGAAGGTTGGGCGTTGACGTGTCCATGGCCATAGACGTTGTTTTGACGGTTCTTGGGAATGAGGTCCTCAGCACAGGGTTCGTTGGCAAGCATGTAGTGGCACTGACGGTAGGTTGAGGTCTCCTGCATGATATTGCGAATGTCAAATGGACTCAGGTCCGGGTTCGCTTGGAACATGAGGACTCCGACACCTGCGGCTCCGGGCGTTGCCATGCTCGTTCCGGACATCGATGTGTAGCCATCTCCGGTGTTTGCGGCGGGCGCGTTCACGCTTGATCCAACGAATGCGACATTCGGCTTGATGCGCCCTTCTTCGGTCGGGCCTTGGCTTGAATATACGGCAATCTTGGTGTCCTTGTCGAGGGCTCCGACCGTGATGACGTCTTCAGCGCTACCGGGTGTTCCAATTTGTGCGCTGAAGGCGGAGTTGCCTGCTGCGATGAAAACTGCAACTCCAGATCGCATCATCTGGTTAGCCATTCTGTTGACGGATTCCTGCTCGCTGGAGGTCCATTCTGAGAGGCCTGGGCCGCCGAGGCTCAGGCTTGCTGCTCGGATGTTGTAATCATGGCGCTTGTCAACTGTCCACTGCATTCCAGCCATTACTTGGGCATAGGTTCCTCCTCCGCTGCCGCTGAGAACCTTGACTCCAACGAGGTTGGCTTGCGGTGCGACTCCAACGTGCTCGTAAGTTGGGGCACCGGTTCCGGTTGTGATTCCAGCGCAGTGGGTTCCGTGTCCGTGGTCATCGTATGGGAAGACCTCACTGCCGTTGGTTAGACCCGGGTTGTTGACCGCGTCGTAGAATGCGAGAATCTTTGGGTCGTTTGTTGAATTATCATCGTCGAGGTCGTCGACACCGGTGTGGTTGCCGTCGATTCCGGTGTCGATGATAGCCATCGTGACACCTTCTCCAGTGTAGCCAGTATCTTGCCAGACTAAGTCTACTCCGTGGGTTGGGACGACGTCTTTCATCTGGACCTCGAGCCAACCGTCGAGCTCGACGAAGACGACTCCGGGTAGGTCAACGAGTTCGTGGATGCGGTCGAGTTCGACGGTTCCAGCGATTGAATCGATGAGCCAGTATCTGAATTGAGTTTGGAAGGCGACCTCGCGCTCGAGCATGGCTTGGTCTGCTTCGCTCGGCGTGTGGTCAAAGTCGACGATGACGGAGATTCGTCCGTCCTCGTCGAGGTATTCTCGGTGATTGTTTTTTGCAGCGATCCAAATTGCATCGTGGATGTAATCCCCGTCGAGATCCATGTTTGTGTTCTCCCACCAATCACCAATCTGCTCGGCATAGGTCTGCATATTCTGCTCGAACTTCGGGTTGTTTACCGAAGGAACCGCTGCTGCGAGTGCGGGGACTAGCATCATACCGAGAATCGCAAAAGCGGTCAATCGGGCGCGGATAGCAGCGGTATCCCTCATGGATATCGATTGCGGGGGCTCGCAATCCCACCTTGAATCAAGCGGTTCCTCGCGCGGGCAGCCCAAAGGGCTGTTTTCTTGCGAATTGAGACGATAATCGCCCTTGCTTTAATCAGAGATTCCGAGTCATTTCGCGTCCGATTATCATGCGCTGAACCTGACTACTTCCTTCGTAAATCTGAAGCACCTTGGCGGCGCGCATAAGTCGCGCCACAGGGTACTCTTCTGAGTAGCCGTAACCGCCGAAAATTTGCACCGCATCGGTTGTTATTTCCATGCAGGAATCAGCGGCGAATCTCTTGGCGTGAGCGGCGCTCTCAGTGTTGCGGATTCCATTGTCCGCCTCCCACGCTGTTCGCCAGGTCAATAGCCGACTCGCCTCGATCTTGGTCTTCATGTCGGCAAGCATGAATTGAAGGGATTGGTGCTGATGCAATTTCTTGCCAAAGGTCTCCCTCTCATCGGCGTACTGCAACGCATGTTCGTAAGCCGCGCGGGCGCATCCAACCGCCTGCGCCGCGACGTTCGGACGCGACAAATCGAATGCCTTCATCGCATTGAACCAGCCCTTTCCCTCGACGCCTCCGACGAGGTTCTCAACCGGTACGTGAACATCCTCGAATCGAACCCCTCGAGTGTCGGATGCGCGTTGTCCCATGTTGTTCTCCTTCTTACCCAGAGAAACCCCATCCCAGCCGCTCTCGACGATGAAGGCGCTCATCCCTTTGTAGCCGGCCGATTTGTCGGTGTAGCCGAGCACGAAGAACCAGTCAGCATGGCCGGCTCCGGTGATGAACATCTTCTCCCCGTTCAGGATGTAATGGTCACCATCTCGAACCGCGGTCGTCTCGATGCTAGCGACATCGCTACCAGCGGCTGGCTCGGTTACACAATAGGAAGCAATCTTTGGCTCCTTCACCAGCCGTCCGAGATACTCTTCCTTCTGCTCCTCGGTACCGCCGGTGATGATTGGCCCCACGGTCAATCCGTTCGAATAAGCCGCGGTGCTGAACCCCGGGTCACCCCAGGAGAATTCCTCGGACACCAGAACCTCATCAGAAATCCCCATTCCCATACCGCCATACTCAGCGGGAACGTGCAGATTGGTCAGCCCAAGTGCGTGCGCCTCAGCAATCGCCTCCAGAGGGAACTCATTTTTCGAATCCCACTCCTCAGCATGTGGGCGAACCGAGTCCCTTGCGAACTCGTGAGCAAGCTCTCGTAACATCTCCTGCTCCTCGGACAGTCTGAACTCAGCCATGGTATCGCCACAAGCGCTCCCGCCTTAGCCATTCGCCCCTTGATTCGGTCGAATGGAATCGCTCATCAAAGGTAGAGGGAGGTCATGTAGGCCAGATATCCAACAACCATAGTGGCGCCGACGCGACGGCCGATTTCACGGTCGTCGAGCAACATAGCCACGACGAGACCCGAGGTTAGGACGACGACCCAAATGTCGGTCTTGAATTCAGCAGCGACCTCGATGCCTCCACCGACGATAGAAGCGGTCCCGAGGATTCCTAGAATGTTCATGACATTCGATCCGAGGACGTTTCCAACAGCGACTCCGCCTTGCTTCCGAAGAGCAGCGATTAGAGTGACGGCCAATTCAGGGAGGGATGTACCAAGAGCCACCATAGATAGACCAATGACGGAGTCGGGGATGCCATAGTCTTCCGCCAATCCAGTGGCACCTTCCAATAGCATCACCGCTCCCTGCCAGATCATCACTCCGCCTATCACCGTCGCTGCGATGGCGAGTGCGAAATTGTCAGGGAGCCAGGTATCCTCTGCTTCAGTCTCCTCGCCTTTCCCTTTCGAATAGAGATAGGAGTAGGTGTAGTATGCCACTAGAAGAATCAGCATCAGAACACCGCCTTCGGCTGGGATTTGTCCCATGTAGACGAAGGCGGTGAGCAGAACCGTCGCGACGATGACCGCAATTGCATCGCGACGCAGTCCAGCGCCTGCATCGCTACCGGAGCCCAGCATGCAGGCGGTTCCAAGAACCAGCATAACATTCGCAACATTCGACCCGAGAACACCGCCTACGGCGATGTCGGGGTCGCCTTGCCCGACCGCTTCGAGGGCCACGGCAAGTTCGGGAAGAGAGGTGCCGATCGCAACGATGGTGAATCCGACTAGAAGCGGTGGAACACGCAGTCTGTAAGCGATTTTTATCGCGCCCTGCACAACCCCTTCGCCGCCAGCCATTAGCAGGGCGAATCCGATGAGGACCAGCACGGGGTCGGAGTTCAGCATTGTATCTCGCCCTCCCGCCTCGCTCATGATGTTTGAGTTCATTGCCGCCGCTGGCGAGACCAAGTCCCTCATTCACACATACGCCTGATATGGCGCAGAACGAGGTCTGAGGTCGGTATCGAGTGGTCTTCGAGAGGGGGTGAGAACGGGACTGGTGTGTCAAGAGCGCCGATGACGACCGGTGCATTTTCGAGGTTCCAAAACGTCTCTTCGAGGATACGACTGCTAACCGTGTGCCCCAAACCTCCGGTGTACTGCGCTTCCTGCAGGACGATTAGGCGGCCTGTTCTTCGCACGGAATCGATGCAGGTCTGCGCGTCGAATGGTTGCAGTGTTCTGAGGTCGACGATTTCTGCCTCGATGCCGCGCCTAGCCGCTGCTTCGGCTGCATCGAGGGCAACATGTACCATCGCTCCCCAAGTGACGATTGTGAGGTCTTTTCCGCCTCGGATTAATCGGGCTTTGCCGATGCTTGTTTCGTTACGTGCGAGGCGTTCGTGCACTGATTCTGTGTCTACTATCTGGTTGATCGAGTCGCCCCAGCCGGTTTTGCCTCCTCGCAGTCCGTAGAGGCCGATGTGTTCGAGGAATACTACCGGGTCATCGAGTGCGTGGGCTTCGACGAGGAGGTCGTAGGCGTCTTGGGGCGTGGATGGGAAGAGGAGAACGAGACCGGGATCGTTGGCGAACCATGACTCGATCATATTGGCGTGGAATGGGCCGCTGCGGGTCTTTGCTCCGAGTGGGATTCTAACGGTTAGTGGCACATTCGCGCCCCAGCGCCAGCGGAGCTGGGCTGCATTATTGATGAGGGGATTCATCGCTAGGGCGGCGAATCCGCCGAATTGGATTTCTGCGACCGGCCGCATCCCTCCGAGGGCTGCTCCGGTCGCTGAATGGATGATTATGGCCTCGGCCAAGGGCATGTCTAGGAGTTTGTCCGAATGGCCTCGGGCTTTGAGGGGGAGATTCATTCCGAAGGCTCCGGCGATTTCCATGTCCTCTCCCATGAAGACGATAGAATCGCTGTACTTGTCGGCAAGAGCGACCATTCCGTTCTGGATTGCTTTGGAGTAGGTCCAGGAATTTGGGGCGTCGGAGAATTCGATTGCGCACTCGCCGGGTTGGAGGGGTGAATCTGGTCCGGGCAAACTGACTCCGAAGCGGTCGTACTGCTCGGTGTGGGTCGGTGCGCTGTGGATTGAGGTGATTCCCTCGGTGACGGAATTGCCTTCCGGCCATGCTGCTGCTTCCATTTGTTCGCGCGCTTGGTCGACGGCTGCTTGCTCTTCTTCTTCCATGCGCGCAAGGCGTCGCTCGCTGATTCCTAGGCGGATGAGTAGCTCGCGGTGGTTGGGTAAGGGGTCTTTTTCCGCCCAGTAGGTCAGCAGCTCGCGGTCGACATATCCTGGTGGATTCCCGCTCGCTGCACCGAGATATAGGTCGTCGTGATGGTGGGCGTGGCCACAGCCGCGCATGGTTTCGACGTGGATTAGTGTGGCTCCACCGCCGTCGAGGGCGTATTCTCGCGCGGCTGCTGTCGATGCGTGGAATTGGGCCGGGTCGGCGCCGTCGATACTCCAAGACGGGACACCCATCGAATGCCCCTTGTCGCCGAAGGTTTCGGCTCCGGATTGTCCTACTGTGAATGTGTCGAGGGCGATCTGGTTATTCTGAATCATGTAGGCAATTGGGAGCCCTCGCGCTCCCGCGAGGTTCATCGCCTCCCAGAACTCTCCGCTGCTGCTGCACCCCTCGCCAACGGGCGCGAGGTGGAATCGAGGCGCTTCGAGCCGATTGGCAGCCAGCGCGACGCCTGTTGCGGTAGCGCTGGCGATTGGTAGAGGAGCGGTTGGTGGTAGAACGCGCTTGTCCCAATTGCCCACGTGAAGATCGCGCCCACCCGCTCCTGCGATGCCTCCATCCATGTAGGAGGTGGACTTCCCCATCTGTGCATTGAAGATCTCAAGCGGGGTTTGGCCCATCGAGAGGGCAAGTCCGACATCGCGAATCATCGGGGCGATGACATCTGCCTCATCGATCGACTCAGGTGGAATATCGATTGCCCGAGTCATCGAGGTGGCGCAGGCGACAACACCTTCTTGCCAAGTTGAGCGGAACCCCTTGCCCCCGAAATGCCCTCCGTCAGGAGTCGGGATTCCATTCATGAAGAGGTCCTTGAGGTGCTCGTCGAGGGAACGGGTTCGGTGCATCCAGCGTTGCCAATCGAAGCGGTCCTCGACGGTGATTGCAGCCATATGGGCGATCCGGCGCAAGCACAGTGCAACGTCGCGTAACATGCGCACTGCACGCCTATCTAGATAGAATGCACCGCTTCGTCGAGGAATAATTTCCTCTTGAGCGAGCCCTGCCAAGCCGGGCTCGTAGACGCGTTCGCTCAATACTTGCCCGAACGCGTCGCAAAATGAATCTGAAAAATCGTGAAAGGATAGTCCGCTGAAGCGTTCTGGAGGGTTGAGGTCGTTCCAGCACTCGAATGCGATTTCCACATGTCCATCGTATCGCTCGATGAGGAAGCGCATTAATTCAGACCGCGCTGTCTCGCCGGGTAATGGCGCGGCGAATTTCAATGCCTCAGAAGGTCTCCACCCGGCTCCCCAAAGTGGCGGTAGGTCCTGCTGACTAGTTGCCCCATCACCTACTCTGCGTTCGGATGGGCTGGATTCACCCGCATCGCGGAGCTCTACCTCTTGCTGCAATTCTTCCAAGGAAGTCTCCACCGAGCGCTCCCAGACCAAGGCTTGCTGCTTGCGCCCGCGACCGCTCGTCGAGCGGTCGAGAGTAACTCTGATTCGTTGGTCGCACGATATGCACTTACGATCTAGCCGAGTGGTGGTCTGGTCACGCGATTTCCATGTCTGATGCTTACTGCAAGACGGGCACCGCCAGATGCCGCGCCGACCAACCATGAGTGCGGCCAGCGCCCTCTAGTACAACAAAGAATCGCTGTACGTCTCCGATTTGCACCACTATCGGGGATGGAAGTCTATTTCCACATTACTATTATGGACATAAATTGACATATTTCACCACTATTAAATGGTGGTTTTAATCCTATTTCACCACTATTGAGTGAAAAATAGGTTAGAAAATGGATGGGGTGCCAATTATTCGCATATTTACCACTATTAAACACACCACTGTGCCACCATTCACCACAAATAAAACAAACCATCAATATTTCGGAACGGCGGAATCCACCTGATCTGCCCACAAATGGATGCCGCCGACCATATTCCAGACTCGTGCGCGGTCCCATCCAGAATGCCCCATCCAGCGCGCGACCGCATCAGACCGACCACCACTTCTGCAGTAGACCACCACATCGCGATCCTGAGGAATCTCTTCTGAGCGGGAAGGCACAGCGATGTGAGTAATCCTCAGATCTGTGTGAGGAAGCGAGACTATTGCTTCCTCAACAGCTCGTCGAACATCGAGGAGGAATGGATTCCAGCCTGATTCTCTCCGACTGACGAATTCAGCGGGAGTAATCTCGAGCACTTCTCCGAGAGCGGGTTCCTCGCGTTGGGTCACGCTGGCACAAGCGGCCATCACCAATTCCTCCGACATCTCGGTGACAGCTTCTCGGCTCGCATCCCGCTCGAAACTCAGAGGGCGCATTCGCATCGTCTTAGCGTCAATCGTGAGTAATTGTCCTGTGAGCGGCTCTCCAACTCCTAGAATCAGTTTCAATGCCTCAGCCGCCTGGATGCTCCCGACAATTCCAGGAAGAACTCCCAAAACTCCAGCCTCAGCACAATTCGGAGCCAATTCCGGTGGCGGTGCGGCCGGGAATAAATCGCGATAATTTGGCCCACCATCCAGATTGAACACGCTGACCTGCCCCTCAAATCGATGAATGCTCCCAAACACCCACGGGATTCCAAGAATCTCGCAAGCATCGCCTATCGTGTAGCGTGTAGGGAAGTTGTCGGTTCCATCTAGCACGACATCATAGCCACTGAGCAAATCCAATGCATTCGCTACACTGAGCCTTAGATTGTGCTCTATGACTTCGACCTCCGGGTTCAACTCTCGAATTCTAGAAGCCGCCGACTCGACCTTGAGAGATCCTACGGCGGCATTTGAGTGAATCACCTGCCGCTGCAGATTGGTTATGTCCACTCGGTCATCATCGATGATGCCGATCCGCCCAACGCCAGCAGCGGCCAAGTACAGAAGCGCAGGCGAGCCTAACCCGCCAGCACCGATTACCATCACCGCCGAATCTCGCAAGCGCTTCTGACCCTCTACCCCCATCTCTGGAAGAATCAGGTGCCGCGCGTAACGCGCGCTCTCCTCGGCGCTCAAATCTTCGCCCATGAGCCCACGAAAGGCGTATCCCTCATGGTGGCTTCGGCTCAATAATCACAACACAGACAGAGTCTGGGGACGATTGGGGGCTCAATGCTGGTCTTCCAACCAACGCTCAGCATCGATCGCGGCCTCACACCCCATCCCAGCGGCGGTAATCGCCTGCCGGTAGCGAGTATCCACAACATCACCGGCAGCGAATACACCGGGAACACTGGTCATCGTGTGTTCGGTGTGAAGCAAATATCCCGAATCATCGGTCTCAAGCTGGCCCTCCAAGAATCCAGTAATCGGCTTGTGCCCAATCGCGATGAACGCGCCGGTGCAAGCGATTTCCTCGGTGGAACCATCGCGCGGATCTTCGAGCAGTGCGCCGCTTAGACCCTTCTCGTCAGACAACCATTTTTTCACTGAGCGGAATGTCTTGATCTCTATCTTTGGGTGGTTCGCAGCCCTATCGTACATCACCTTCGAGGCTCGGAAAACATCACGCCGATGTATAATCGTCACCTTGCTCGCAAACCGCGTCAAAAATGTGGCCTCCTCCATCGCTGAATCGCCACCCCCAACGACAATAATCTCCTCATCGCGGAAAAATGCCCCATCACAAGTTGCACAGGTGCTAATCCCACGCCCCTTCTGAGCATCCTCTCCCTCAGCCCCGAGCCAAATCGCCTCAGCACCTGTACAGATAATCAAGGTCTGAGCACGGAATTCCTCACCCTCGACCCAGACCTTGAAGGGGCGCTCGCTAACATCGACTCGCTCGACATTCTTGTCCTGAACCTCAAGCCCGAACCTCTCAGCCTGCTCGCGCAGATGCATCATCATCTCTGGACCCCCAATTCCCTGAGGGTAGCCGGGGAAGTTTTCAACATCAGAGGTGAGCATCAATTGCCCACCCGACATGTAGCCGGCGAACATCAGTGGCTCGAGCATCGCACGCGCAGAATACAGCCCCGCAGTGTAGCCCGCCGGACCCGAACCGATGATGATTGCATTGCGCACTTCGCCCGACATGGGACTTGCCAACGATTGGCGTTCTTTGAACATTGACTCCGAGAAATCATGCTTCAATCGACGAAACCTCACCCTTGCGACAGCATTTCAACCAAAGTTCACCTCCGCGCTCATGACTTGGCGCCCCGCCCCCCCTCCTGCCTCGGACGAGGTAGCGATTGCGGAGAATCATGCGAGTTGGGATGAGCTTGCTCCTGTTCACGCGCAAGGTGGTGGGGCCGAGTTTTATCGGATTGAACAATGGTTGACTGGGGAGTGTAAACTCGGCCCTTGGGAGATTGATGAGGTTGGCGATGTGGCTGGGAAATCTCTGTTGCATATGCAGTGCCACATCGGCACAGATACACTTTCTTGGGCGCGCCGTGGGGCGCGCGTGACGGGCCTCGATTTTTCGCAAAATGCGCTTACTGAGGCCCGACGCTTCGCTGATATTTTAGGCATCGAAGATGCCCGATTCGTTCATTCGACGGTTGCCAATGCTGCCGAAGCTTTGGCCGGTGAGCAATTCGATATTTTGTACACGGGACGTGGTGCTCTATGTTGGTTGCCGAACTTGGATGAGTGGGCTAGAGTGTGTTCTGAGTTAGTCAAAACCGGCGGCATCCTCTACCTTGAGGAGTCGACTCCATTCGTCAATACACTCGATACAAAGGAGACGTCACAGGGTGCTCTTTTCGTGCCGAAATATGACTTGTTCAACGAGGGCCCAGTCTCTGAGATTGGTGAGGGAAGTTATGCAGATCCCGATTGGAAAGGGGAGCGCGTGACCCATTGCTGGGAGTATCGTTACGATACAGTAATCAACGCGCTTGTCTCAAATGGATTCACGATTGAATCGATGGTCGAACGCGACGAATTATTCTTCGACCTGTGGTCGGACAAATTTGAGCCGTCGCGGCCGAATTATTGGAGATTAAAGGAGGGCGAAGTTCGCTTCCCACTCTCATTCACCCTGAAAGCGCGCCGCAACTGAGTCAGCGTACTTCGGCTCATTCTTGCATCGCGATGACCGCGCCGATAGCGGCGCGGGCATGCGGTTCAAGGCGCGGTCCGATATGCTCGGGCTCGGCACCTGGTCCGATTATTCCGAGCCCGATTGGCTTGTCGTGTTTGATTTGTAAATCGATTATCGCGCGAGTTACCGATTGACCCATAACAAGTCCATGTTGAGTCTGTCCGCGTTCGATTATTCCCAGCGCAACCGCTCCATCGACATCTTCGCGGACGAGTAGCCGCTCGAGTGCCAGAGGGGCCTCCATTGAACCTGGAACCCAGACCACTTCGGTCACTTCCGCATTCTTCGATGCGGCCTCGTCGCGTGCCCAGTCGAGCATGCGCACAACCTCATCTTTGTGGAAGGAACCGCAAACCGCAGCGATTCTCATCAGTTCACCTCCATGCGTCGAATAGTATCGACTACGGCCTGAGTCTGTGAGTCAATCTCGATGTTAACCAAGTCGCCCACAACCTTCTGGCCGATGGTGGTGACTCTGAGTGTTTCGGGAATAATATGCAGATTGAATGAGTCTTCAGCAACCTCGCCGATAGTCAGAGACATGCCATCGACCGCAACGAATCCCTTCTCCAAAAGGTACGGTCGCGCCTCGGGTGGATTTTCGATTACGAGGTCGATGCCTTGACCGCGCATTACTCTCTCTAGTACTCTCGCGGTCAACATCACATGACCCGATAGAATATGTCCACCGAGCTCATCACCCATGCGCAGTGAGCGCTCGACATTCAGCCGACTGCCAGCCTGTGCAGCCCCGAGCGTCGTGCGCTCTAGCGTCTCGGGAATAGCATCAAATCGGACCTCGGAACCATCCACAGAGACTACCGTCATGCAGACTCCATCAAGAGCAACACTCGCTCCGACCTCGAGCCCCTCATGGAATCCATCGAGGTCGACAACAAAACTGCGAATCTCGCCAGCCTCCTCGATGGCAGACACTTCGACGGTCCCAGCTACAATTCCAGTGAACATCCTCAGTCCTCCTCGTAAGG